>NZ_NFHX01000001.1:0-449555 GCF_002161515.1 Faecalibacterium sp. An58 | reverse complement strand
CATTTTTTACCCCCTGTGAGACTTCTCAGATTTCTAAGACTTCTTAGACTTTTGATACTTTCTCTTATTTTCTCACAGGTTGGTACTTTTTTACAGTCGGGGGATTATAGGGCGGTTACGGTTATTCTTCCCCAGGCTTACAAAAAACCCCCGGCGCCCTGCTTTTGGGAGCAGAGCGCCGGGGCGCTATCTTTTATTCAGCCTGTCGGCCGGCGTTTATCAATACATATCGCCGCCTGCGGGTGCAGCGGGAGCTGCGGGAGGCTCGGGCAGATCAGCCACCAGGCTCTCGGTGGTCAGCACCATCTCAGCCACAGAAGCAGCGTTCTCCAGAGCGGAACGGGTCACCTTGGTGGGATCCACGATGCCTGCGGCGATCATGTCGTCCACATAGACTTCCTTCTGAGCGTCGAAGCCGAAGTTGGGCTTGGCAGCCGAGACGATCTTCTCGATGATGACGCTGCCCTCCAGGCCGGCATTCTTGGCGATCTGGCGCAGAGGAGCCTCCAGAGCCTTCAGCACGATGCTGGCGCCGGTGCGCTCGTCGCCCTCCAGGGTGCCGCACAGCTCACGCACAGCGGGGATGGCGTTGATGGGGGCGGTGCCGCCGCCGGCCACGACGCCCTCTTCCACAGCCGCCTTGGTGGCGTTCAGGGCATCCTCGATGCGCAGCTTCTTGTCCTTCATCTCGACCTCGGTGGCAGCGCCGACCTTGATGACAGCCACGCCGCCGGCCAGCTTGGCCAGGCGCTCCTGCAGCTTCTCACGGTCAAAGTCGCTGGTAGCGGTCTCGATCTGGTTGCGGATCTGTGCCACACGGCTCTTGATGGCGTCCTTGTCGCCGTAACCACCCACGATGGTGGTGTTCTCCTTGGTCACCTTGACCTGGCGGGCACGGCCCAGCATCTGCAGGGTAGCGTCCTTCAGCTCATAGCCCAGGTCGGAGGAGATGACGGTGCCGCCGGTCAGGATGGCGATATCCTGCAGCATCTCCTTGCGGCGGTCGCCAAAGCCGGGCGCCTTGACGGCAGCCACCGTGAAGGTGCCGCGCAGACGGTTGACGATCAGGGTGGACAGAGCCTCGCCCTCGATGTCCTCGGCAATGATCAGCAGCTTCATGCCGTTCTGGACCACCTGCTCCAGCAGGGGCAGCAGATCCTGGATGATGCTGATCTTCTTGTCGGTGATCAGCACCACGGCGTCATCCAGCACAGCTTCCATCTTGTCAGTGTCGGTGACCATATAGGGGCTCAGGTAGCCGCGGTCGAACTGCATACCTTCCACGATCTCGCTGTAAGTCTCAGCGGTGGCCTTGTTCTCCTCGATGGTGATGACGCCGTCGGAGGTGACCTTCTCCATGGCCTCGGCGATCAGACGGCCGATCTCAGGGTCACCGGCAGAAATGGTGCCGACGCGGGCGATGTCGTTGGAGTCCTTCACCTTCTGGCTGTGTGCCTTGATGGCCTCCACAGCGGCGTTGACTGCCTTGCTCATGCCGCGGCGGATGTCCATGGGGTTGGCGCCTGCGGCCACGTTCTTCATGCCCTCGGTCACCATGGCCTGGGCCAGCACGGTGGCAGTGGTGGTGCCGTCGCCTGCGGCGTCGTTGGTCTTGGTGGCAACTTCCTTCACCAGTTGGGCGCCCATGTTCTCAAACGGGTCCTTCAGCTCGATCTCCTTGGCGATGGTGACGCCGTCGTTGGTGATCACAGGGGCGCCGTACTTTTTGTCCAGCACCACGTTGCGGCCCTTGGGGCCCAGGGTGATCTTGACGGTGTCGGCCAGCATATCAATGCCGGCGCAAAGTGCCTTGCGGGCGTCCTCGCCCTGCTTGATCTGTTTTGCCATAAGGTATCTCTCCTTTTTCTGTCAAAGCGCGGCCCGCGCCGCGCAGCTGTCGTGTGATGGGGCGTTGAAAGAGGGGGTTACTCCTCCACAATGGCCAGGATATCGCTCTGGCGCACGATGGTGCACTCCTCGCCGTCCACCTTGACGTCGTTGCCGGAGTACTTGCTGGTGAGGACCTTATCCCCCACCTTCACGGTCATGACGACTTCCTTGCCGTCCACCATGCCGCCGGGGCCCACAGCGATGACCTGTGCCACCTGGGGCTTCTCCTTTGCGCTGCCGGTCAGGATGATGCCGCTCTTGGTGGTCTCCTCGGCCTCAACCGTTTTGATGACGACGCGGTCTGCAAGAGGAATAATCTTCATAATTCTTGCCCTCCTATTTAAAAATGCTTTTTATAACATCTCTGATGGGAGCCGCCCGCCCTGCGGGCCTTCCCTTAGCACTCCGTTTCCCTGAGTGCTAAGAGTATTGTACTCATCTTGGCAGGAAAAATCAAGAGCTTTTGCCCATTTTTTTGTTAAGTTTTTATGACAAAATGCCAAAAATGCCCCGCGCCGGCAAAAAGAAGCGCAGGGCCGTTTTCTTTTTTATATTCCGCACAGAGCCGGAGCTTTGGCGCGCTCAAAAGCAGGCCGGGGCAGGATCACTCGGCCCGCCAGAGGCCGCAGGGAAATGTCCAGCTTTTCCACCGGCGCGCACTCGCCGTCCGCCGTTGCGACCAGAGGTCCGGCCCCATCCGCCGTCTCAATGGAGATGCTGCGGGCCCTGCGGTAGATGAAAAAGCCGCTGGTGCGGTCATCCAGCTCCGCCCCGCTGAAATGGCCGCCCTTTTTGTACCGGCCCAGCAGGCACAGGATTTTGGCCCGGCTGACCCGGCGCACGATGACCAGATCGATCCAGCCATCCCAGGGACAGGCGTTGGGAGCTGCACGGAACCCGCCGCCGTAGTCCCGGGTGTTGCAGGCGGCGCACATCAGCACGTCGGCGGCAAAGGACTCCCCGTCCACCACAAACCGCAGCCGCCGCCCGATGGGCCCGCAGATCTGCCGGAGCGCCGACAGCAGGTAGGCCGCCTCCCCGTGGAACAAAGGATTGCGCCGGAAATCCACCGCGCCCATGGCCACCTGGGCATCCAGTCCGGCGGCGCACACCGCGGCCGACAGGCCCAGGCTGGTGTCCATCAGGTCGATGGGGACCACCCCGCCCCGCAGCTGGCCTGCCAGGTCCAGGAACTCAGCCTTGGTGCCGAAGGTGCGCAAAAAATCGTTGCCGCTGCCCGCCGGGATGCAGCCCACGGCAGCGTTGGGATAGGGGCTGGCTCCCTCCAGAGCCTCCCGGAACGTGCCGTCCCCGCCGGCGGCCCAGATCCGCACCGGCTGTCCGGTCCGGGCAGCCTGCCGGGCGAGGGTTTTGGCGTGGCCCTTATACATGGTGCGGACAAAGGAGCAGTCCTGCCGTGGGATGCCGCACTGCAGCAGCGCACCCTCCAGCCGGCGCCGGGTCTGGGCGGTGGTGTCCTGCCGGCCGGCGGCAGGGTTGAGCAAAAACAGGTAGTGCATCGGTTCCTCCCATGAGACATAATAGTATAAGTATACCGATTTGTCCCCTGTTTGTAAATGCACTCTTGACAAAGCCGGGCCGCCGTGCTATCTTATCTGCGAAATCAAGCGAAAGGGGTGGAAGGATGCGTCATTTTTCCTGCTGAACAATGGAATCGCGCGTGGCGTCCGTATGGGATCGCTGCGCCCATTTGCAGGAAAGTTGACCCGTCCCGCCGCCCTTTTGTGTCGATACAAGGGGCAGTTTTGCCGTGCACGGCCGCAGGGGCTTTCCTGCGGCCTGTTTTTTGTGCAAAGGAGGGCTGCCCCATGGCACAGATATCCATCGAACATCTTTCTTTTTCCTACCCGTCCTGCTTTGACCCCATTTTCCAGGACGTCACCTTGACCCTGGACACCAGCTGGAAACTGGGCTTCATCGGCCGCAATGGAAGGGGCAAGACCACCTTCCTCAGGCTGCTGCGGGGAGAGTACGAATACAGCGGGCTGATCCGGTCGCCGGTGGCCTTCGATTATTTTCCCTTCCCGGTCAAAGAGCCCGGCCGTCCCACCGCCGCCGTGCTGGAGCAGATCTGCCCCGAGGCCGCCGGCTGGCAGCTGGAGCGTGAGCTGTCGCTGCTGGGGGTGGACTCCGGCGCCCTGGAACGGCCTTTCTGCACCCTGTCCAACGGGGAGCAGACCAAGGCCCTGCTGGCCGCCCTGTTTTTGCAGGAGGGGCACTTTCTGCTGATCGACGAGCCTACCAATCACCTGGACGCCGCCGCCCGGGCCAAAGTATCAGCCTACCTCAAGCGGAAATCCGGGTTCATCCTCGTCTCCCACGACCGGCAGTTCCTGGACGGGTGCGTGGACCACATCCTCTCCCTCAACCGGGCCACCATCCAGCTGCAGAGCGGCAACTATTCCTCCTGGCAGGCCAACTTCGACCAGCAGCAGGCCCGGGAGCTGGCCCAGAACCAGAAGCTGCAAAAGGACATCCAGCGGCTGGAGGCCTCCGCCCGGCGCACCTCCGTCTGGGCCGACCGGGTGGAAGCCAGCAAACGCGGGGCCGCGGACAAAGGGTATGTGGGCCACAAGGCGGCCAAGATGATGAAGCGGGCCAAATCCGTCGAGGCCCGCCAGACCAAAGCCATCCAAGAGAAATCCGGCCTGCTGAAAGACCTGGAGGAGACAGAACCCCTCCGCATCACCCCGCTGGCGCACCATGCCCCGGTGCTGGCCGCCTTTCAGGATGTGTCCGTCTGCTACGACGGGCGGACGGTCTGCGGACCGGTCCGTTTTGAGATCCGGCAGGGGGAGCGGATCGCCCTGTGCGGGAGCAACGGCTGCGGCAAATCCAGCCTGCTCAAGCTGCTGTGCGGCGCGGACATCCCCCACACCGGCACTGTGACCACCGCCCCCGGCCTGGTGATCTCACAGGTGCCCCAGGACGCCGCAGGACTGTCGGGCAGTCTGGACCAGTTTGCGCAGGATGCCGGGATCGACCAGACCCTGTTCAAGGCCATCCTGCGCAAGATGGATTTTTCCCGCCTGCAATTCGAAAAGGATATGGCGGGCTATTCCAGCGGACAGAAAAAGAAGGTGCTTCTGGCCCGCAGCCTGTGCCAGCAGGCCCATCTGTACGTCTGGGACGAGCCGCTCAACTTCATCGATCTCTACACCCGCCTGCAGCTGGAGCAGTTGCTGGGCCAGTGCTGCCCCACCCTGCTGTTCGTGGAGCACGACACCGCCTTCCGGGACGGAGTGGCCACCCGGCTGATCCGGCTGTGAGCGGACGCGTCTCATACCGTGGCCGCGTCCCCTGAAATGAGCCGGACGCTGCCGTCGGCGGCGCAGTCCGCCGTAAGACAGGCCCCCGGCTGCACCGCCCCCATGGCAATGCGGTCGGCCAGAGGCTGCTCCACCGACCGGTCCACCTGGCGGCGCAGTTCCCGGGCCCCATAGGGGGAGGCGGCCCTCGCGGCCAGAGCCCGGCAGGCCCCGGGGGTATGAGTGAGGGTGTAGCCGCTGCGGGCGGCCCGCTTTTCCAACTGCGACAAAAGCCGGTCGGCAATGGCGGACAGGCTGTCGGGCCCCAGAGGCCGGAACACGATCATGTCATCCAGACGGCCCACCAGCTCGGGGCGGAAGAACTTTTTGGCCTCGGCCACAGCCTGTGCGGACTGCTTTTCCAGCGCCGCCTCCTGGCCCGCCGCAAAGCCCAGCGGGGCCGCCTGCCCCGCCAGGAACCGTGCCCCCAGGTTGGAGGTGAGCAGGACCACCGTGTTGGTGAAATCGGCTTTCCGCCCCATCGAATCGGTGAGGCAGCCGTCCTCCAAAATTTGCAGCAGGATGTTCTGGATATCGGGGTGGGCCTTTTCGATCTCGTCAAACAGCACCACGCTGTAAGGCCGCCGGCGCACCGCCTCGGTCAGCTGGCCCCCTTCGTCATGGCCCAGATAGCCCGGAGGCGCACCCAGAAGGCGGGCCACCGTGTGAGCTTCCTGGTACTCGGACATATCGAACTTGAGCAGGGCTTTTTCACTGCCAAACCAGCTGCGGGCCAGCGCTTTGGACAGGGCGGTCTTGCCCACGCCGGTGGGGCCCAGAAACAGCAGCGCCCCAATGGGCCGGCCCGGCTCCCCCAGTCCGGTGCGGCTGCGGCGGATGGCGGCGGCCACGGCGGCCACCGCCTTCTCCTGCCCCACCACTTCCTGGGACAGCCGGCTTTCCAGCAGCGCCAGACGCTCCCGCTCGGCCTCCCCCACCCGCTGGACGGGCACCCCGCTGGCCCGGGCCACCACCTGGGCCATGTCCTCCCTCGTCAGACAGGGAGCGGGGCGGTTCTCGCGCTCGGCCCGGATGCGGGCGGCGGCGCAGGCCTCGTCCATCAGATCGATGGCCTTGTCGGGCAGGCACCGTCCCGGCAGATACCGCACCGACAGTTCCACCGCGTCATCCAGCGCATCCGAGGGGATCAGCACGCTGTGGTACCGCTCGTACCGGGGGGCCAGCCCCTCCAGGATGTCCCGGGCCTGCTGCGGGGTGGGCTCCTCGATCTGCACCCGGCCGAACCGCCGCTCGAGGGCGGGGTCTTTCTGGATGTGGGTCCGGTATTCCTGGTTGGTGGTGGCGCCGATCATCTGCAGCTCCCCCCGGGCCAGCACCGGCTTGAGGATGTTGGCCGCATCGATGGCCCCTTCCGCCGCCCCCGCCCCCACGATGGTATGGAACTCGTCCACAAACAGAATGACGTTGCCGTCCCGCACCAATTCTTCCAGCAGGTTTTTCAGCCGCTCCTCAAAATCGCCCCGGTACTTGGTGCCCGCCACCAGGCTGGCCATATCCAGGGCCAGCAGCCGCCTGCCCTTGAGGCTGCGGGGCACCTGCCCGGCCGAGATCCGCTGGGCCAGCCCTTCGGCCAGGGCGGTCTTGCCCACCCCCGGCTCTCCCACCAGACAGGGATTGTTTTTCTGGCGGCGGCACAGGATCTCGATCATCCGGTCCAGTTCCCGCTCCCGGCAGAACACCGGGTCCAGCTCTCCTTCGTCGGCCCGACGAGTCAGGTCACGGCAGTATTTGTCGCTGGCACGGCCGCCCCGGGGGGCGGCTGCGGCGGCCCGGGGCTGGACGGGCAGGGTCAGCTGACCCGACAGCTGGCGGCACTCCCGCACCGCCTCGCCCAGCTGCACCCCCATGGATGCCAGCAGTTCCCCGGCGGTACAGCCCCCATCCTCCAGGATGGCGCACAGCAGGTGTTCGGGCTCGGCCCTGCTCTGACGGGCGTTCTGGGCGTCAATGAGGGCATAGTCGATGGCCCGGCGCAGCTCGGGCGCCAGGTCTCTGCGGTGGAGGCGCCGGGGCGGGCCTTTGCGGTTTTCTGCCACCTGGCGGCGCACCTGCTGCTCCTGGATGTTCTTGCCGGCCAGGAAACGCCCCGCCGGACCGTGGTCCTGCTGCAGGATGGCCAGCAGCAGATGGCCGGTGTCCGCCTTGTCACAGCCAAAATTGCCTGCCAGCTCCACCGCGCCCTCCAGAACCCGGCTGCCTTCCCGGGAAAAACCGCCCCATCCTGTGTTGAAATGTTCAAAGATCCCCATGTGCTGCTCCAATCCCGGCTGTATGCCGCATCGCCTTTGTGGCGGATAACAAATACAGTATAGTCCCACTGTGCAGAAAAAAATCATCTGTTTTTGTCACATCGTTCCGTTGGTTTTGATGCGGCAGCCCAGGCGGCGGGACGAATTTGCAGCCAAACGCCATAAAACACAAAACGGCCCCTGCCCATGCGGACAGAGGCCGTTTTTGTTTATAAGGACCCGTTTACTGCTGCTGTTCCATGGCGGCCAGGGCCTTTTTGAGGTTCTTGGCGATCTGGTCGGGGCAGCTGGTGGGCTTGGGCCCACAGGTGACGCCCTCCATGCGGGCAATGGCGTCCTCCGCCTTCATGCCCTTGAGCAGGCTGGAGATGCCCTTTAGGTTGCCGTTGCAGCCGCCCACCACTTCCACCGACTGGATGGTGTGGTCGGGGGCCAGCTCGATCTTGGTCATACGGGAGCAAGTGCCCTGGTTGGGAAATGCGAAAGTCATGTTCTTTTCCTTCTCTCTTTATAAGTCCTTCGGCTTCAGCTCTGGTAGCGCTTTGCCAGGGCGCAGATCCGTTCGATCTGATCGTCCTGGGTGACGCAGGTGCCCACCGGGCGGGGATGGGCCGAGTTCGAACCGTGGAAGTCGGTGCCCCCCGTCACGATCAGGCCGTACTTCCGGCACAGCTGCCGGCATTCTTCCTTGTCCTCCTCGCTGTTGCGGGGATGGTCGATCTCGATGCCGTCCAGCTGGCCCTCGGCCGCCAGCCGGCGTACCAGAGGCATACTTTTATATACTGTGGGGTGGGCAAACACCAGCACCGCCCGGGCCGCCCGGGCCGTGGCAATGACCTGCTCCACCGGGAAGTATTCGGGGCTGTGCAGCACCGTGCCCCGGGGCTGCCAGCCAAACAGGCGGTGGTACACTTCCCCATAGATGCTGTCGGCAAGGCCCAGCTCGTGCAGCGCCTGCATGATGCCGCTCTTGTACAGCACCCCGCTGTCCCGGGCATACTCCAGAGCCTGCTCGGTGGTGAACTGCGGGTAGATGGTCTCCAGTTCCCGGGCGCTTTGCAGGCAGCACTGGTTGCGCCGCTGGCGCATGATATCGCAGTGGGCCCGCAGCTGGGGACAGTCCTGGGGCCAATAGCACAGCAGATGCACCCGGTGCTGCCGTTCATAGTCGTAGCCGGTCAGCTCGGTGGCCGGGATCAGCCGCACCCCGTCCTGGACCGGGTGCTCGTAGCAATACCGGACGCTGTGCAATGTATCGTGGTCCGAAATGGCCATGGTGTCCAGCCCTGCCCGGGCCGCCATCAGGGGCAGGCGGTGGATGGGCACCGAACCGTCGGAACAGGTGGAATGATTGTGCAGATCGCCAGGCATGGCGAAGCATCGCCTCCTTTACGGCAAATCGGTCAGCGCTTGTAGTAATTGATCAGGCAGCCGTCCGCCAGGATCTGGCGCTCGTCCTCCGTGAGGGGGGCAATGGACAGGCTGAACGCCCTGGGCCCGTCCTCGCCCAGCACATAGGCGGGGATGTCAGACAGGTCCCCTGCCAGAGCCTTGCGGACGTTGGGCACCAGGATGTAGTCTCCCAGCCCAAAGGGGGCGGGCCCTGCGATCTGGAAGGGCAGCATCCCCCAGTTGATCAGGTTGGAGCGGTAGCGCTTGGTGGCATACTCCACCGCGATGTTGGCCCCCGCACCCAGCACACGCTGGCAGCTGGCGGCCTGTTCCCGGGCGGAGCCGTCCCCCGGCTTGACCGCAAAGATGGTGGAGGCGATCTGGACATCCTGCCAGGTCAGCCGCTCACAGCCCGGCACCGCCTGGACCCGGGCCAGCAGGGCCTGGTCGCCCCGGCCGTCCCTGCGGGCGGCCTCCTCGGCCTGCACCGCCTTGGCCCGGCCCACATAGGCGGGGTCTTTGCGGCTGAGGGTGAACTCTGCCAGGCCCAGGGGATTGGAGCGGTAGGAACTGGTCTCTCCCGAGGGGATCAGCTCGTCGGTGGTGGTGACCGGGTCGGTGATGTAGGAGGCCACCTTGAGCAGCAGGTTGTCCCCCAGGGGGTCGATCTCGGGCCAGTCCTTGATGTTGGGCCCCAGCTTAAGCAAAGCATCGTAGTCCCCCCGGCCAAAGCCCTGGTAGACCCGGGCCCTGTAACTGGTGTCGTCAAAAACATAGTCGGGCACGTTGGGATCGTAGTCGATGTCGGTGGCCGCCGTCAGGATGCCGCCGTTGGCGGTGGTGGCCGCAATGCTGCGCGCATCCATCAGCGCCACCCCGGCCAGCTGGCCGGCGCCCGGCTTGGAACCCTCACGGCTGGGGAAGTTGCGGGTGGTGTGGCGGATGGACAGAGCCCCGTTGAAGGGCACGTCCCCTGCGCCGAAGCAGGGTCCGCAGAAGGCGGTGCGGATGGTGGCGCCCGAGGCCATCAGGCTGGCCAGCACCCCCGCCTTGTCCAGGGCCATCATGACCGGCTGGCTGGCGGGATAGACGCTGAGGGCGTACTCATCGCAGCCGCCGGTATGCCCTTTGAGGATGGAGGCTGCCTCGCAGATGCTGTCGTACAAGCCGCCGGCGCAGCCCGCGATCACGCCCTGGTCCACCCGCAGGCGGCCGTTCTCGATCTTGGAGCGCAGGTCCAGGCTGCGGCCGGTGAGCTTCTGGACGTCCTGCTCGCAGGCGTAGAGGATGTCCTCCAGATTCTCGTTCAGCTCCTGGATGGTGTAAGCGTTGGAAGGGTGCATGGGCAGGGCGATCATGGGCCGGATGGCCGACAGATCCACCTTGACCACGCCGTCGTAATAGGCCAGGTTGGCAGGGGCCAGGGGGCGGTAATCCCCGGGCCGGCCGTGGGCTGCCAGGTAAGCCTGGGTGGTGGCGTCTGTCTGCCAGATGGAGGACAGGCAGGTGGTCTCGGTGGTCATGGCGTCGATGGCGTTGCGGGTATCCTGGCGCAGGGTCGCCACGCCGGGGCCAATGAACTCCATCACCTTGTTCTTGACATAGCCGCTCTTGAACAGGGCGCCCACCAGGGCAATGGCCACGTCATGGGCGCCGCAGCCCACCGGCAGCTGCCCGGTGAGGTAGACCGCCACCACTCCGGGCCGGGCCACATCGTAGGTGCGGCCCAGCAGCTGCTTGGCCAGCTCGCCGCCGCCCTCGCCAATGGCCATGGTGCCCAAAGCGCCGTACCGGGTGTGGGAGTCGGATCCCAGGATCATCTTGCCGCAGCCCGCAAATTCCTCCCGCATATACTGATGGATCACCGCCAGGTGGGGCGGCACAAAGATGCCGCCATACTTTTTGGCCGCAGACAGGCCGAACCGGTGGTCGTCCTCGTTGATGGTGCCGCCCACCGCGCACAGGCTGTTGTGGCAGTTGGTCAGCACATAGGGCAGCGGGAACCGGGTCATGCCCGACGCCCGGGCCGTCTGGATGATTCCCACAAAGGTGATGTCATGGCTGGCCATGGCGTCAAACTTGATCTTCAGGTCATCCTCGCTGCCGCTGGTGTTGTGGGCCTGCAGGATGCCCCATGCAATGGTGCCTTTTTTGGCCTGGTCCATAGCCGCAGCGTCAAAGCCCAGCGCGGTCAGGGCCGCCGGGGCGCCGGCATCCGCCGGGATCCACTGGCCATGCGCCAGATATGCGCCGGTGCTGGTGCACTCGATCATTTCATTCGCCTCTCTCTCGATTTTTCTTTCTTTCGCAAAGCCGCCCGCCGCCGCAGCGCCGGCATTCGCTTTGTTTTTATAGTATAGCATGAAATGCGCCCGAGGGAAAGAGGTTCCCTTCCGTCCCCAGACGAAAGTCCCGCCCCTCCCCTGCCGCAGCGCACAGTTTTGGGGGTGTTTTGCCGCCGGAAGTTGGCACAATTCACAAACCGTTCATAATTCACTTGACAAAAGGGCCGGGATGCGCTATCCTGTCTGCAAGGCAAAGGCGCCGGGATGATCCCCGGCGCCTTTTCTGTTTTGTACGCAATGGGGCGGTTTTCCGGGCGGCTGCAAGGCTGCCGGGGACCGTCCCTTTCCCTTTTGCAGAAGGGAACCACCGGCGGTGCAGCGCGCTGCGCCGCCCCGACAGAGGGAGGAATTTATGGACACTGCCATGATCATCGACACCTTGTGGGTGCTGCTGGCGGCCATCCTGGTGTTCTTCATGAACCTGGGATTTGCATCGGTGGAGGCCGGCTTTGCCCGGGCCAAAAACACCGTCAACATCCTATCCAAAAACTTCATCGTGTTCGCCGTGTCGTCCCTGGGCTTCATGCTTCTGGGCTGGGGACTGATGTTCGGCGGGGACAACCCCTTTGTGGGCACCCAGCATCTGCTGGTTCTGGGCGGCCAGGACCTGTCGTTTTACGACGACACTCTGACGTCCAGCGTGCCCTTCTGGGGCAAGTTCTTCTTCCAGCTGGTCTTCTGCGGCACCGCCGCCACCATCGTGTCGGGCGCCGTGGCCGAACGGATCAAGTACATCTCCTTTATTATCTTTTCCTTTGTGCTCACCCTGCTGATCTATCCGGTGGTGGGCCACTGGATCTGGGGCGGCGGCTGGCTGGCCGACCTTGGCTTCATGGACTTTGCCGGAGACGCCGCCGTCCACTCGGTGGGCGGCTGGGCCGCCCTGGCCGGCGCCATGCTGCTGGGCCCCCGCATCGGCAAGTATGACAAAGAGGGCAAGCCCCAAGCCATCCCGGGACACAATATGTCCCTGGCCGTCATCGGCCTGTTCGTGCTGTGGCTGGGCTGGTTCGGCTTCAATCCCGGCTCCACCATGAGCTTCCAGCACCCCGCCGATGTGATGCACATTCTGGTCACCACCAACAGCGCAGCCATTGCAGCCGTGCTGACCTCCACCATCACCTCCTGGATCGTCATCGGCAAGCCCGACCTCGGCATGACCATCAACGGCTGTCTGGCCGGCCTGGTGGCCGTCACCGGCAGCTGCGCCTATGTAAGCATCGAGAGTTCCCTCATCATCGGCGCCCTGGCGGGCGTGCTGGTGGTGTTCGCGGTGGGCTTCTTTGACAAGCTGCACATCGACGACCCGGTGGGCGCCACTGCGGTGCACCTGTGCTGCGGCGTCTTTGGCACCCTGTGTGTGGGCATTTTCTCCCAGGAGGGCGTCACCACCCTGGCCACCCGCAGCGGCCTGCTGTTCGGCGGCGGCTTTGGCCTGCTGGGCGTCCAGCTGCTGGGCGTTGCGGCGGTGGGCGCATTCACCTTTGTCACCTCGGGCCTGGTGTGGCTGATCCTCAAGCACACAGTGGGCATCCGTGTCAGCACCAATGAGGAGCTGGCCGGCCTGGACATCGGCGAACACGGCAACATCGCCTACCCCGATTTTGCGCCCGCCATCCCCACCGGGGATTTCCCGGCTCCGGATGCCTCCCCTGCCCCTGAAGCACCCGCAGCGCCTGCCGCGGCCGAGGCAGCCGTCCCTGTGGAGCACCGTCCCCGCAGCGGCGCCGTCATGACCAAGGTATCCATCGTCACCCGGCAGGACCGCTTCATCCCCCTGCAGAACGCTCTGGAGGCTCTGGGCGTGACCGGCCTGACCGTCACCAACGTCTTTGGCTACGGCCAGCAGAAGGGCCATGAGGCTTACTTCCGCGGGGTGCCCATGGAAGCCAGGCTGCTGCCCAAGCTGAAAGTGGAAGTGGTGGTCTCCAAGGTGCCCGTGGAGGACGTGGTCCAGGCGGTGCGCAAGGCCCTGTACACCGGCCGGATCGGCGACGGCAAGATCTTCATTTACGATGTAGAGAACGTGGTCAAGATCCGCACCGGCGAGGAGGGCTACGACGCCTTGCAGGACGCCGAGTGAATCCCTCCATCCAACCATATGTGTCCCGTCCATCCGCACATGTCGGCTGGACGGGACTTTTTTGGAGCTTGCGGGAAAAACTTTTCTCAAACCAGTTGACAAACCGCCCCGGGCCTGCTACAATAATGAAGCACCTTACGCAGGGTTAGCTCATCCGGTAGAGCGACTGCTTCCCAAGCAGTAGGCGGCGGGTTCGAGTCCCGTATCCTGCTCCAACGCACAAGCCCGCATGGATGCTCGGAAGCCGAGTGCCCATGCGGGCTTTTCTATTTTGTTTATCTGAAAGGAGGGCGGCCCATGCTGGATCTGCCGCAGCTGCTTTACTTTAAAAACAAGAATCTCTATTCCGCCTGCCAGGCCGAGATGCGTTACCGTGCCGTCCCCGGCAAGCGCAAGGGAGAGGACGGGACCGAGGAGGCCGTATTGACGGTGGATATCTGGCCGGGGCCCTGGACCATCGAGTACACCGACCCCGCGCTGCGGCTCCAGCAGGTCTTTGCCCTTACAGAGGAAGGGCTGGGCCAGGCCCGCGCCTGGCTGAAAACCACTTATGAGCAGGACCCGGACCGATGGCAGGCCGCGCCGTCCATCCTGGACTGCGAGCCCTGGACGCCCCCTGCTCGGCCGGAGGAGGAAAACCTATGATCTACCGCCTCAAGCCCCAGAAGGGCGATTCCATAGCCGTGCCCCAGCTGGTCTTTGCGCGGCTGGGCGCCGCCGAGGAGGCCAGCGTCCGGGTGGCCCTGTATGTGCTGGCTACCGGCGTCACCGACCCGGATAAACTGTGCACCGACCTGCGGCTGCGCAGTCGGATGACCGCCGAGAGCGCCCTGGCCTACTGGGCCGGGGCCGGCCTCTTGGAGCGCTACGACGAGAACGCCGCCCCTGCCGGCGGCGAGCCTGCCCCCACTCCCATGACCTGGGCCGAGATCACCGCGGCGTCCCGCACCGACCCCATGATCGCCAGCCTGATCGAGTGCGGACAAAGCGCCTTTGCCCATGCCCTCAGCCGCAGCGAGATGGAAAAGCTGGTGGCCCTGTATTTGCAGGAGGGATACCAGCCCGAGGTGGTGATGCTCTGCCTGGCCTACCTGGCCGGCAGGGACAAGCGGACCATCGGGGCCCTGCGCCATGAGCTGAAGGTCTGGCGGGCCGAAGGGGTGGTCACGGGGGAGGAAGCCGACGCCCATCTGCGGCTGCTGGATCTGCGGGCAAAGCGGGAGGCCTATGTGGCCAGCCTGCTGCAGATCCAGCCCGACCAGCTGACCCTGGGCGGCAAAAAGGCCATTGCACGCTGGTACGAGGTGTATGGCTACGACGATTCGATGATCCAGGAGGCCGCTGTCCAGGCGGGGCCCAAACGGGACCTGTGGTACTGGAACGGCATCCTCAAGACCTGGAACGCCAAGGGCCTGCGGACGGTGCAGGATGTGCGCGGGCCGGTGGCCCTCAGCGGGGCCAGCCGCAGCCTGCGGGTGGACCGGCCGGAACCCAGCGGCTCCGATTTCCTCAAGGACGCCGTCAACCGCCCCCGGCGGCATAAGAGAAAGGAGTGACCTCCATGCGGACACGAAACGAGCTGTATCAGGCCGCCATGCGGATCCTATCGGCGCGGCGGCAGATGGCCAAGGCCCAGGCCCAGGACGCCCGCGCCCAGGCAGAGGCCGCCGTCCCGGAGCTTCGGGCCGCCGAGGACGCCCTGCGCAGCTGCGGCGTGCGCTATGCCCTGGCAGGGGCTCAGGGGACAGGCCGGGAGCAGGCCGCAGCCGCTCTGGCCCAGGCCCGTCAAAAGCGGGACGCCCTGCTGGCCGCCAGCGGCCGCAGCCCCCTGGCCCTGGAGCCCCATTATACCTGCCCTGTGTGCCAGGACACCGGAGTGGCCGACGGCAAGACCTGTCTGTGCGTCCGCCGGGAGATGCAGCGGCTGCGCCGGGAGGAGATCGAGGCCATGTCCAGTCTGTCGGTGACCAGCTTTGATACCATGCGGCTGGACTACTACCCCGACAGCCGGGACCCCCAGACCGGCCAAAGCGTCCGCCAGTACATGGCCGAGCTGCTGGCCGACCTGCGGGACTATGCGGCGGAGTTCGATCTGGACAGTGAGAATCTGATGCTGACCGGCAACGCCGGCCTGGGCAAGACCCATGCCGCCCTGGCGGTGGCGGGGGCCGCTCTGAACAAGGGCTATGACGTCATCTATATCTCCAGCCCCGACTTTTTCAGCCGGGTGGAAACGCTGCACTTCGGCTCCGACCCCGCCGGGGAAAAGGAGACTTTGCTGGACACCGTCACCGGGGCCGACCTGCTCATCCTGGACGACCTGGGCACCGAGTTCAATTCCAGCTTTGTCATCAGCACCCTGTACAGCCTGCTGAACGACCGGCTGGGCCGCCGCCGGCCCACCATCCTCACCACCAACATCGTTGACGGCGCCCTGCTGGAAAAGCTCTACACCGAGAAAGTCTCCAGCCGCATCTCCGCCTTTGTCCCCTACCGGTTTCTGGGCGAGGACATCCGGCTGAAAAAGGCCCTGGAAGACTGACCGGTCCCGGCCGCTTGTGGTACTTGTTAAATCGGACGTTCTGTGTTATACTTTTAGTGTTTGCCCATACTGGGCACAGAGCGGACGGGAGGGGCTGGCCATGTATCAGAAATACTTCAAACGGGCCATCGATTTCGTGCTGGCGCTGGGTGGCATCCTCTGCCTGTCCTGGCTGCTGGCCGGGCTTGCGGTGGCCATCAAACTGGACTCCCCCGGGCCGGTGTTTTTCAAGCAGAAGCGGGTGGGCATCCACAAGACCCACTTTGCGATCTACAAGTTCCGCACCATGCGGGCGGACACCCCCCACGATATGCCCACCCACCTGCTGGCCGACCCCGACCGCTACATCACGCGAGTGGGGAAATTCCTGCGCAGGACCAGCCTGGACGAGCTGCCCCAGCTGTGGAACATCCTGCGGGGGGACATGGCGGTGATCGGCCCCCGTCCGGCCCTGTGGAACCAGTACGACCTGCTGGCCGAGCGGGACAAGTACGGCGCCAACGATGTGCGCCCCGGCCTCACCGGCCTGGCCCAGATCCATGGCCGGGACGAACTGGAGATCCCTGTCAAGGCCAAACTGGACGGGGACTATGTGGCCCACATCACCTTTTGGGGGGATGTGAAGTGCTTTATGGATACCATCGGCGTAGTGCTGCGCCATGACGGCGTGGTGGAAGGGGGCACCGGCACCCTGCACCGGCAGCACAAGGACTGATCCTGCGCCCTTTGCGCAGGCGAACGGATACACACAACTTGGATGTGAGAGGTTAGCTATGATAACGATCGACGAACTGAAGGTGCAGCTGGCCGAGTATGGCAAGGCCGTCCAGGACCTGGAGGACGCACTGGCCATCGACGCCAGCAAAAAGCGTGTGCAGGAGCTGGAGCACGCCATGACCCGCCCCGGCTTTTACGATGACGCCGAAGCAAGCAAGAAGGTCTTTGATGAGGTGGGCGACCTGAAGGGCAAGCTGGGCCGCTTTGAAAAGCTCCAGGGCCTGTACGAGGACGCCCAGACCATGCTGCTGATGCTGGAGGAGGAGAACGACCCCGCCCTGGTTCCTGAAGGGGAACAGGCCGTGGAGGCCGTGGGCAAGGCCGTGGATGAGCTGCAGCTGATGACCATGCTGAACGGCGAATACGACCACAGCAACGCCATCCTTACCTTCCACGCCGGCACCGGCGGCACCGAGGCTCAGGACTGGGCCGAGATGCTCTACCGTATGTATACCCGCTGGGCCCAGAACCACAGTATGTCGGTGGAAGTGCTGGATTACCAGGACGGCGACGAGGCGGGCATCAAGAGCGCCTCCGTCATGGTCAAGGGGACCAACGCCTACGGCCTGCTGAAAAGCGAGAACGGCGTCCACCGTCTGGTGCGGGTCAGCCCCTTCGATTCCAATGCCCGCCGCCAGACCAGCTTTGCCTCCCTGGAAGTGATGCCCGAGCTGGACAACACCATCGAGGTGAACATCCGCCCCGAGGACATCGAAATGCAGGTCTACCGCTCCTCCGGCGCCGGCGGTCAGCACATCAACAAGACTTCCAGCGCCGTCCGCCTGATCCACAAGCCCACCGGCATCGTGGTCAGCTGCCAGACCCAGCGCAGCCAGTTCCAGAACCGGGACTACGCCATGCAGATGCTGAAGGCCAAGCTGTACCAGATCGCACAGCAGCAGCATATGGACAAGATCGAGGACATCAAGGGCGTCCAGAACGAGATCGCCTGGGGCCATCAGATCCGCAGCTATGTCTTTATGCCCTACACCATGGTCAAGGATCACCGCACCGGCTATGAGACCAGCAACGTCAACGCTGTCATGGACGGCGACCTGGATGGTTTCATCTTTGCCTATCTGAAAGCCGCCAGCCGCGGCGAACTGGCCGAGACCTGATCCGTATCCCCCGCTTCCCGTATCCCCCGCTCTCCTTTCGAGGAGGCGGGGGTTTTCTGTCTCCCGGGGCGGCCTGCTTGCGCGGCGGGCCGGTGTGTGGTATGATAGTTTTGGCCTTGTATGCGCCTGCGGGCCCGGTCCAAAGAGGGCCCTGTGCGGCGTCTGCGGCACATCCGACCATCAAGAGCCCCGGCCCCGGCGGCCGGGACAGAACCGGAGGGAAATCCCATGGAACAAAACGACCAACAAGCGCAAAAGCAGCCCCTGAGCCGCAGCGAGCGGGTCTGGGTCCTGTACGACGTGGGCAATTCGGCATTCACCCTGCTGATCTCCACCATCCTGCCCATCTACTTCAACGGCCTGGCCGGGGCGGCCGGGCTGACCAGCGCCCAGTATCTGGCCTTCTGGGGCTACGCCGCCTCCTTTGTCACGGTGGTGGTGGCCCTGCTGGGCCCCACGCTGGGGGCTGTGGCCGACCTGCCCGGCATGAAAAAGCGGCTGTTCATCCTCTGTGTGGCGGTGGGCATTGCCGGCTGCTCCCTGATGGGACTGGTCCAGTCCTGGATGTGGTTCCTGGGCTTTTTCATCCTTGCCAAGATCGGATACAGCGCCAGCCTGGTGTTCTACGACTCCATGCTCACCGACATCACCACCCCGGCCCGGATGGACAAGGTATCCTCGGTGGGGTACGCCCTGGGCTATGGGGGCAGCTGCATCCCCTTTGTTCTCAGTCTGGGCATCGTGCTGGGGTATGAGGCCCTGGGCCTGACCCTGAATACCGCCATGCTGCTGGCCTTCCTGCTCAATGCGGTCTGGTGGCTGTGCTGCACGCTGCCTCTGCTGCGGCGCTACCGCCAGCGGTACAGCGTTCCTGCCCACGGCCAGCTGGTGCACGGCGCTTTCCAGCGGCTGGCCGAGACCCTGCGGGAGATCCGGGGCAACAAACAGGTCCTGTGGTTCCTGATCGCCTTCTTTTTGTATATCGACGGGGTGTACACCATCATCGACATGGCCACCGCCTATGGCCAGGCCCTGGGCTTGGACAGCACCGGCCTTCTGCTGGCTTTGCTGGTGACCCAGATCGTGGCCTTCCCCTTTGCGCTGCTGTTCGGGCAGCTGGCCCGCCGGGTGGAGTCCTCCCTTCTGGTGTCGGTCTGCATCCTGGCTTATGTGGGCATTGCGGCCTACGCCATCTTCCTGCGCACCCAGGCCCAGTTCTGGGTCCTGGCCGTCTGCGTGGGGATGTTCCAGGGGGGCATCCAGTCCCTCTCCCGCTCCTATTTCGGCAAGATCATCCCGCCCGAGCGCTCGGGCGAATACTACGGCCTGCTGGACATCTGCGGCAAAGGCGCTTCTTTTGTGGGCACCTTCCTGGTCAGCCTGATGACCCAGCTGTCGGGCAGCACCTCGGTGGGCGTGACGGTGATCGCTCCCCTGATCCTGCTCGGATTTTTCGCATTCCGCCGGGCGGTGGCCCAGGGCCGCGCCGCCGGCCAGCCGTAAGATCGGAGGTATCGCTTATGCCCGCTGTCTACGCACACCACCGCTTTGGGGACAAGGCCCTGCAAGCCTGTCCCAGCCCCCTGGCCCGGGAAGCCGTGACGGCCTTCCCCGACTTATACGCCATCGGCCTGCAGGGCCCTGACGTCCTGTTCTATTACGATCCTTTGCGTCCCAACCCCTGTAAGGCGGCGGGCAACGCCCTCCATGACGCGCCGGCGGCCCCCTTCTTTGTCCGCGGGCTGAGCAAGGTGGACGGCTCTCCTCTGGGCCGGGCCCTGCTGAGCTATCTGCTGGGGATGACCTGCCATTTTGCTCTGGACAGCGCCTGCCACAGCTACATCGAGCACCGCATCCAGTGCACCGGCCAGAGCCATGTGTCCATCGAGACCGCTCTGGAAGGCCGTCTGATGGCCCAGGATGGGGTGGACTGGCGCACCGTCAACCCGGCCGGCTATCTTGCCGTCCATGAGACGGCCTGCCGCACCATGGCCCGCGTGCTTCCCGCTTCCCCCGCCCAGCTGCGCCGCTGCCTGGTCAACATGAAGCTGTTCAACGGCCTGCTGATGCCGGGCCGCCCCCTGATCAACGGGCTGGCGGAACAGGCGCTGCGCCGGTCGGGCAAATGGGAGGAGATCGGCGGGCTGCTGTTCTCCGCCCTGGACCCCGAGGAATACGCCCAGAGCAGCAGCGTACTGACCGATCTTTTCTTCCAGGCGGTGCCCAAGGCCGCCGCCCTGATGGACAGCTGCTGCGCCCATGTCCAGAGCGGCGCGCCCCTGGACCCCCGTTTTGACAAGACCTACGGCCCCGATCCCGAGGCCATGGCCCTCTTTGCCGCAAAACCGGCCGACTGAGTTTTCCCGGGAAATGCAGGTACGAACAGGCCCCCGCCCTCTCACAGCGAGAAGGCAGGGGCCTTTTGGTATCTCTTTTTTGCGCGCTGGCTCACCCTCTGGCCCGATCGAATTCCTCCTGGATCTCAGCCGAGGGGGCGGGGGTCGCCAGGGACACCCCCACAATGAACAGGCAGGAAATGACAAAGGCCGGGAACAGCTCATAAATGCCGAACACGCCGCCCAGCGGCTTGAGCAGCAGGTTCCACACAAAGACCATGATACCGCCGGACAGCATCCCCGCAATGGCGCCCTGGCGGGTGGTGCGCTTCCAGAACAGGGAGAACAGCATCACCGGGCCAAAGGTAGCCCCAAAGCCGGCCCATGCAAAGGAGACGATGGTGAAGATGACGCTCTCCTCGTCCCAGGCAATGGCCATGCCGATGGCCGCAATGGCCAGCAGCACCACACGGGACACCCGCATCACCTGGCGGTCGTCGGCCTGGTCCTTCTTGAAAATGCCCTCATAGAGGTTCTTGGCAAAGGCCGAGGCGGCGATGAGCAGGTAAGAGTCGGAAGAACTGATGGTGGCCGCCAGGATGCCCGCCATCACCACGCCGGCCAGCACCGGAGGCATCAGGGTCTGGGCCATCACGATAAAGACGTTCTCGGCATCGCCGGAGCTCAGCAGGGAGGGTTCGGCCCCCAGCATGGCCCGGCCGATCACGCCGATGAGCACCGCAGAGCTCAAGGAAAGGATCACCCATACCGTGGCGATCCGCCGGGACTGTTTGATCTCCCCTTCGGAGCGGATGGCCATGAACCGCAGCAGCACCTGGGGCACGCCAAAGTAGCCCAGGCCCCAGGACAGAGTGGACACGATGGTCAGCGGGCCATAGCTGGTGGCCGGGCCGAACTGGGCCGCACCGTCCACCACCTGCTGCACCCCGCCGGCGTCGGTGACCGGGGCCGCCTGCTGCACCATGGACAGGTAGCCCGGGATCTGCCTGGCGTTCTGGATGACGGCGTCGATGCCCCCTGCCGCAGCGGTGCCCAGGGTCAGCACCACCAGCAGGGCCACCACCATCACCATGGCCTGCATGAAGTCCGAGGCGCTCTCGGCCAGAAAGCCGCCCAAAAAGGTGTACAGCACCACAAACACCGCCCCGGCGATCATCATGGAATGGTAGGATGCACCGAACAGGGTGGAAAACAGTTTGCCGCAGGTGACAAAGCAGCTGGCGGCGTACACCGTGAAGAACACCAGGATGAACACCGCCGAAATGGCCAGGATCACCGGGTTTTTCTCATGGTAGCGGTTGCTGAGGAAATCGGGCACCGTAATGGCGTCCCCCGACACCGCCGAGTAGCGCCGCAGCCGCCGGGCCACGATCAGCCAGTTGACGTAGGTGCCCACTCCCAGGCCGATGGCGGTCCAGGCGGCGTCGGAAATGCCGCACCAGTAGGCCACCCCGGGCAGGCCCATCAGCAGCCAGCCGCTCATGTCCGAGGCCTCGGCGCTCATGGCGGCCACCCAGGGTCCCAGCGACCGGCCGCCCAGGAAGTAGTTCTCCGAGTTTGCCTGGGCGCGTTTTGCAAAAAACAGCCCGATGCCCACCACGATCAGCATATAGGCCACCATGGCGAATAAGATTTTTAAAGTATCAGCAGTCATAGATTCCCCTCCCTCAATGGAATATGAATTATGGTAACAGATTCACATACAAAAGTAAAGCCCGGCGCGGCAAAACCGATTTTCTCTGCACCGGATCGCAGATCTTGTTTTGTAGAAATACCGTCCCGTTTTTCTTTTGTCCATGCGCGCTTTGCACAAAAATGCAGCTTCTTTCCGGCCGAGCCGGGCTGCACCGTCCCCCCTGCGCCCTCACCTTTTCCCCCTTTTGCGCGAAAATAATTCATCACAGCAGAGTGTCAAAGCAGCGTCCCGCAAAGGCCCTTGCATTCTGCCGCAGAATATGATAAAATATCTAAAGCACCCCGGTCACCGGCGGTGCAAGCCATGTCGGACAGCGCCTTGCTGCGCGGTTTGGCATACGGATGCGGGCCCTGTACGACTGGGCCGCTGTGAACCAGGTCAGGTGGGGAACCAAGCAGCCTTAAGCGGTGTGCACGGTGCGTTTCAGCCAGCCTGCATCCGTATGCCATGCTTCGCAAGGCGGGGGTCAACCCCGCAGCGCCGTCCGATTTTTTTATCCCTGCAAAGGAGGTGCGGGTATGTATCGTGCGCTTTACCGCAAGTGGCGGCCCCAGCGCTTTGAGGACGTGGTGGGCCAGCAGGCCACCGTCACGGCCCTCAAAAATCAGGTGGCCGCCGGGCGGGTGGGCCATGCCTATCTGTTCACCGGGGTGCGGGGCACCGGCAAGACCACCTGTGCCAAGATCTTTGCCAAGGCGGTCAACTGTCTGTCCCCACGGGAGGGCGACCCCTGCGGCCAGTGCCCGGTCTGCCGCGGCATTGACGACGGCAGCATCCTGGATGTGGTGGAGATGGACGCCGCCTCCAACAACGGCGTAGACGACATCCGGGACCTGCGGGACGAGACGGCTTACACCCCCAGTGTCTGCACCTATAAAGTGTATATCATCGACGAGGTGCATATGCTCTCCACGGCGGCTTTCAACGCCCTGCTCAAGACCCTGGAGGAGCCACCTGCCCACGTCATTTTCATCCTGGCCACCACCGAGATCCAAAAGGTTCCGGCCACCATCCGTTCCCGCTGCCAGCGGTACGACTTCACCCGCATACGCCCCGAGGATATCGCCGGCCGCGTGGCCCAGGTGGCCCGGGCCGAGGATCTCCACCTCACCGACGGCGCTGCCAGCCTGATCGCCAGACTGGCCGACGGCGCCCTGCGGGACGCTTTGTCCATCCTGGACACCTGCGCGGGGGTCACCGGGCAGATCGATGAAGGGGTGGTCCGGCAGATGGCCGGGGTCACCGACCGGGGGTATCTGTTCCGGATGTCCGACGCTATCGCCGCCCGGGACCCGGCTTCGGCCCTGGCCCAGCTGGCCGCCCTGCGGCAGCAGTCGGTGGACGTCAAACGCCTGACTGAGGAGCTGATCGCCCATTACCGCAGCCTGATGCTGGCGGCGCTGCCCGGCGGCCGGGAACTGCTGAGCGGCGTCAACCCCGACGAGGAAGCCCTCTATCTGGAAAAAGGCCCCGCCCTGGGCCGCCGTGAGGCGGTGCGGGCCATCCGGGCCCTGGGCGCCGCCCTGGAGCATATGTCCCGGGGCAGCGACCAACGCATCGAACTGGAACTGGCCCTGTTTTCCCTGACCGAACCGGCCGCCCAGCCGGCCGCCTCTTCCCTGCCCCTGGCGCAGCAGCCGGCGGCGCAGCCCCAGAAAGAGGCTCCACGGCCCTTTGTCCGTGCGCCGGTGACCCAGGCTGCGGCCCCCGAGACGCCCCAGCCCACGGCGGCGCAGACATCCGAACCATCCCAGCCTGCGGCAGCCCAGGCGCCCGAAGCGCCCTCACCCGCGGCTGTTCCGGCCCCTGCGGCGCCTTCCGAGACGGACTACCCGCCCTGGGAGACCGGGCCTGTATCCGAATCGCCGCAGCCCGAACCGGTGGCCCCGGCTGTCCCTGCGGAGGAGGCCGTTCCGGAAGAACTTCCGCCCCCGGAGCCGCAGGAGGCCCCGCCTCCCCCGCCCTATGAACCGGCGGCGCCCGGCGCCTACCCCGCAGATCCCCAGCTGGACAAGCCCCGCAAGGTGGCCGGAGAGGGCATCCAGCCCTATCCCTACTGGGCCGATGTGGTGGCGCGCATCCAGTCCACCGACCCCATGCTGTACGGCTATCTGAAAAAATCCAAGGCCTATTTCGACGGGGTGCGGGTGCTGATCGACGGGGGCAAGACCTTCCGGGATTTCATCCGGGCCAACAAAAACAGCCAGCGGCTGATCAAAAAGCTCATCGCCGACGTGTCGGGCATCCGGGTACCCATCGGCCCCTATGAGCCTGAGAAGGCTCCCGACCATCCCCGGGCCAGCGCCGAGGAATCCCTGCACAAGCTGGAGGCCCTGGGCCTGGATGTCACCATCCAGGACACCGCACGCCGGCACACGACCTGATTTGAGGAGGAACATCTGTTATGAAAGCAAGAATGCCCGGCGGCTATGGCCGCCCCGATATGAGCAGCCTGATGCGTCAGGCCCAGAAGATGCAGAGCGATATGCAGGCCAAGCAGGCCGAGCTGGAGCAGACCGAGTACACCGCCAGCGCCCCCGGCGAGATGGTCACAGTGCGGATGAATGGCAAGCACGAGGTGCTGGAAGTGACCATCAAGCCCGAAGCTGTGGACCCCGATGACGTGGAGATGCTCCAGGACCTGGTGGCTGCCGCCGTCAATGCCGCCGTGCAGACGGTGGACAAGGCGGCCGCAGACGCCATGGGCCAGCTGACCGGCGGGCTGAACATCCCCGGCCTGGGCCTGTAACGGGGGCCCGGACATGAACAATTCCGCCGCGCCTCTGGAGACGCTGATCGATGAGCTGAAGCGGCTGCCGGGCATCGGGGACAAGAGCGCCACCCGCCTGGCCTACCAGCTGATGAATCTGTCGGAGCAGCAGACCGAAAACCTGGTACAGGCCATTCGCGGGGTGCACGTCAAACTGAACCGCTGCTGCCAGTGCCAGAACTATACCGAGGGGGATACCTGCCCCATCTGCGCCGATCCCAGCCGGGATCACACCACCATCTGCGTGGTGGAGACCCCCCGGGATGTCCAGTCCATCGAGCGCACCCGGGAGTACAGGGGCCTGTACCATGTGCTGTACGGCCTCATCAACCCGGTCAAGGGCATCGGGCCCGAAAACCTGACCATCCGCCAGCTGCTGGCCCGCCTGACAGACGACCAGGTCAAGGAGGTCATCATGGGGCTGCCTCCCAGCGTGGAGGGAGACGCCACCTCGGTCTACCTGGCCCGCACCATCAAACCTTTGGGCGTACGCACCACCCGCCTGGCCTCGGGCCTGGCAGTGGGTTCCCGTCTGGAGCAGGCCGACCGTCAGACCATTTTCCGCGCCCTGGAGGGCCGCCACGATCTGTAAACGTTTACACTCCGTCCACAAAAACGCCCTTGCACTTTTGCAAAGTTGTGGTACAATATCTTACACCGAAGGCTCGTCATGAAAGGAGGCGCGTTGTATGCCTGTCAAGGAGCGGCCGGCCACCAAGACCATCGCAACCAACCGGGAAGCGCGCCACGAATATTTCGTGATCGAGGCGCTGGAGACCGGCATCGAACTGAAAGGCACCGAGGTAAAAAGCCTGCGGGCCGGCGGCGTCAATTTGAAGGACAGCTGGGTGGACATCGAAGAAGGCGAGCTTCTGGTCAAAGGGATGCATATCACCCCCTACGACCACGGCAACATCTTTAATGCCGATCCCATGCGCCAGCGGCGGCTTCTGGCCCACAAAAGCGAGATCCGCCGGCTGGGGCAGCAGTGCAAACTGCAGGGCTACACCCTTGTGCCCCTGTCCCTCTATTTCAAGCACGGGCGCGTCAAGGTGGAGCTGGGCCTGTGCAAAGGCAAAAAGCTCTACGACAAGCGGGCCGACGCCGCCAGGCGGGATGCCAAACGCACCATTGACCGCGCTTTGAAAACCAACGGACGTTTTGAATGAACAACACCGGGCAGCTATGCCCCTTTCGCAGTCACCTTCCCCGCGCCTTTGGGCGCGTATCATGGGGGCGTAAAGGTTTCGACGGGGGGTGCGAGGCCTGGGCAGCGGGTAGCAGCGGGGGACCTGCTCTAAAATCCTCCAAAAAACGAACTGACAACAATAGAACTCAGTTGCTCGCAGCCTGAGTGCTGCGCGTTCCGCCCACATTTGTGTCGTGTGGGGCCGGGGCGTCCTTTAGACACAGCACGTGAACGGACTTAAGCTTTGCGGACCGTCATGAACTCATGAAGCTACTGAAGCGTTAGCCTGGCGACCGGCGTGACGCGGAGGGAATGTTGTAGATCGCCTGCACCCGGAGATACCCACGCTGAACGCCTTTCGGACATGGGTTCGACTCCCATCGCCTCCACCACGGAAAAATAGCCTAGGAACGCAAGTTTCTGGGCTATTTTTTTGGCTTTGACCACACTTTTGACCACACCCCCATTTTATCCAAGCGCAAGCAGCCTTGAAAAAACGGAATTTAGCGCGTTCACCTGCTGCTGTGCATCCCCATTCAGCTCATGACCGTAAACGCCGAACGTATCCATATCTTCGGAATGTCCCACCAGCGATTTGACAAGTCCTGCGGGCAGTACCTTTGCAATACTGACGAATGTATGCCGCAGCTCATAGGGCGTACAGACCGGGATGTTGTTGTACTCACAGTACCGTGCCAGATGCTGCTCAAATTGTTTCGCCGTCGGAATATCAAAGACCAGCATATCCCGGGTCACCTTCCCCGACTCGCGGCGCTGTGCTTCCAGTTCCATGCGGGCCAGGTCAGACAGCTCCACACACCGGCGGGCATTCTGGTTCTTGCCATCGGTGATTTCGTTGTAGCTGTTGGTGGACTGGTGTAGTTCCAGGCGGTCTTTTTTCACATCCCGCCAGCGCAGGCCCCGCAGTTCTCCCGGCCGCAGACCAGTCAAAACCGCGAGTCTGTAGGCGTGGATCATGTCATCCTGTACCACCTTCCTATAGTACATGGTACGATCACTGTTGAACAGTACCACAAAGTCCCGCGGCTGCAGTACCGTCCTTTCCCCCCGGGGCGCCGCCGTTGGAATGGTCAGGTCTTCCGGGAACATCGTCGTCAGCTTGGCCTTGCGGCAGTATTTCATAAAACTGCACAGGTCAGCCCGCAGAGACATCAGTGTCTTTCTGGACAGTTTGGACCGCGCATAGGCTCGATCCAGTACATCCTGCAGATCCTGTTCGGTCAACGCACTGATTTGTTTGCGGGCAATCACCGATGAAATATGGTTGGTCCATCGGCTCATCATCGGTGCCCAGTTGGACCGGCTCGTAGTCTGCCGCTTTCCCTCCAAAAATTTGAGATACGCGGCACCAACTTTCACGCGCTGGTCCTCTATTCCATCATCCAGCCAGGCGTCCGCCTTTCGGTTTGCTTCCCGCTGGCCGTTCCGGCCGGGTTTGGAGCTGTAAAAACTGCGCCGGACCCCGTTCTTTTGCACATTGATCCGCCAGCGCTGGGATGATTCAATCCATACTGCTGTATTAACGCGGACACCCATATTCACACCTCCTTCCAATCTGCCCAGTGGCTGCCCAGGCCGGATGCCGCCAACGCGGCACCGGCCCGTTCCACAGCCACTTTCTTCCAAAATGTACGCATACAAAGACCTCCATCCTGCCCCGATCAGGTGGCACGGCAGAGCGCTTTCTTTCGTGCGGCCAGGCTCTCGGGGCTGTCATCGTAGAAAAATACACTCAGCTGATCCAGAGGAATGCCCAGGATTTCTGCAACCCGGACCGCCTCGGGAACAGACCACGGCAGCTGCCCGGACAAGCGCGTCGAAATCGTGGACGGCGATACGCCCAGCTGGTCAGCCAGTTCTTTCTGCTGAATATCCATCTCCACCAGTTTGCAGCGCAGTTTTCTAAATGCTCTTGCCATCGTTTTTCCTCCTTCTGATATACAGTGCTGCATGGTACATCGCAGGATCGTTTTCTCGATTGGTATCCTCCCCTTTCATAAGGAAGTGTCTACTCATCGACTCCATTCTACTGTACCATTTGCTTGTTCTGCAAGGATGCGGCATCGTTTGTCTGACGTTCAGTTGATTCCCAGACTGATCTTGATTGCCATTTCAATCTGGTTCATTTCTTTCTCACTGGTGCGGCCAACAAACCGCTGTACACGATGTTTGTCGAGGGTGAAAATCTGTTCTAGTTGTACGATAGATGGGACTTTTAGTCCCGGGTTGTGGTCAAGCAGGACGTGGGTAGGCAGATGGCGTTTCTTATCCACCCTGGATGTAAGGGTGGCAATGATGAGCGTGGGCGAATATTTGTTGCCCGTATCATTCTGCAGAACCACCACCGGCCGTTCCCCGCCTTGCTCCGAGCCAACATGGGGTTCCATATTGGCGTAGTAGATGTCTCCCCGGCTGTATTGCCAGTTTTTAGAAATCATAGGCTATGCACCCCCTCGTGCTTTATTATGTAAGACACCGCCCGCAAACCGCGAGCGGTGTCTGTGCAAAAAAGGGGGGCGGATGACAGGTTAGAACTTCATGGGCAGGACCTTCTTCTTGCTGCTTCCGTTGTAGATACAGAAGACCTGGTAGAGATACTTCTTATACCCGGCCATGTTGACGCCCATGGCCCGGCCTTCCCGGTAGATGGTCAGGGGGTCGGTCTTGTGCAGGCGACTCACCAAACGCCGGGGATCATATTCCTGGCGGTACAGCTCGATGAAGCGGGTCACGCTCTGGATGGTTTCGGCCCGCAGGGACTCGGGGTCCCCATGCCAGGCGGCCACGATCAGGGACAGAGCCTCTTTGTAAAGGTCGGCTCCCACCCGCTTGAATTCTTCAAAAGCGGTGCCGATGCAGCCGATTCGGTGCTTCCCGCGGCGCTGTGCGTAATCCAGACGCAGGCCAACCGATTCAGTGGCCTTCAGGAAGGCCATGCACTCGGGGTCGCCGCCGTAGATCATGGCACGCATCTTATCGCCGGGTGTCAGCTTGGCAGCCTCGCCAGCCTGCTGGGCAAAGAGCAGGGCTTCTTCGCTCTCGGTCATGCCCGTATACACGATACAGCGGATCATCAGGTCCCTGCCGCCATTGAGCAGCTTGAGGACTGCGATGGTGTGCTGTCCATCGAACACATAATAGTGGCCGTTGCGGTAGCTGACCTTCGGGGGGTTGACCAGACGGGGGTCAAACTTCGCTGCAATCTTGCGAACCCGCTTGGCGTTCAGCTCCCGCTGGTAGCTGCCGCGGGGAACCTCCAGCAGCTTGCTGTTGATCATCATTTCCTGGTAGGCACTGGTGTGACTGGTTCTCATGTAGTCCTCCTCATCTTTTGCAGGTACTGAATACCCTTCTCTGTAAGGCTTCTGATTCCGTCCCGGCAGGCACTGCGTTGTTCCCTATTGTTTTCCAGGCAGGTATCCCAGCGAAAAATCATGGTGTCCAGGGCGTCTTCCAGTTCTGCGCAGATATCGTCTGCGTCGATTTCCCCGTTGGACTGCAGCATGTTGTCTGAGATATCCCGGATAGCTTGCAGGGTTTCTGCAGCGCTGCGTTTGGGTTTCGGCTTTTCTTCAGGCTTTTCGGGTTCTTTGGTCTGCCGGAGCTGCTGGACCAGCGCGGGCCTTTCCTCCGGCGGGGCTTTGGCGATGGCCGCCACGGCCTTCTCTGTGGGCTTGATGCTACCGGAAAGGATTTCCTGTTTGATGCCGGGAACGGCCTCCTCAGCGGCATCTACGCCGTTGGCGAATTGCTCTGCACGGATAACAGTATTTCTGGCTACGCCATTCTCGGCTGCAATGCGTTCACAGGTTTTTTCTTTCAAGATCAAGTTACCATTTTGGTAACTTGATCTTGGTGCATTGTTTTTTCGATCTCCACCGTATGCCGTCTTTTCCGCCTTGTACTGGTGACCCATCAGATACTTGAACTGCTGGAGCGTCAGGTTTCGCCGTCCCAGCTGATTTTTGCAGATCCATGCGATGGCTTCGTACCGGTCAGAAAACGCCTTCTCATAGGTGGTGAACTGGAGTTCCGGGTGCTGCTGAAGGATACGGTAGCGGTTGTGTCCATCCACGATGACGCCGTTCCAGACGATCAACGGATTGATAACCACACCATCAGCCAGGATGTTTTCCTCCAGCTGCTTCTGCTCCTCTTCCCGAAGGGGAGGGATTATGCTCGCAAACTCCGGGTCAATGGTTAGATGCAGGGACATAGGTTCTTACCTTTCGGCGGGTGGTATCCCGGTGAGCCGCAGCAGGCTGGACGTAGTAGTCGAAACCATAGCGGGTCTGGCAGTAAGTACAGACATCTTTGATCTGCTGGTGAACGTCCGCCCGACGCAGAAATGCTTTCTTGGCGTCCTGGAACGAGTGCAGGCAAACCGGGCACAGGGTGATAAGAGATGCAGTGTTGGCATTGCGTGCATAACTACGGCTCATAAGCTTTTCCTCCTTTTGATTGTTAAAAAAGATCGGGTATGTAAAAAGCCCACCGTCTGGAGTTCTGTGATCCCGGGCGGTGGGCTGAAACTGTTTTTGGGCTTCCTCCCCCATTTGTCCTCGACGCCCCGGGGAGGGTTGGGAACCTTCTGGCGGCGGATTTGCACCGCTCCATCGGCCTTTCGGCCGCCCCGCCTTCTTTGTGGCCGGGCCGCGAGTTACGGAAGTATCATTGTCTGGAAGTACCAGGAGGCTGCTTATTCACCTTTCAAGGTCCACAGGCTTCGGGCTTGTCCTCCCCTTTGGGGGGAGGCCCTTGCTGTGACTCTATGATACATTAGAAATCTTCGCTGCGGGAGTGACTCGTAGTACACCTTTGGTGGTCTCGTAGACCACCTTTTCAAAGTTCTCGTTTTGTACGCTCCAAAACATCAATGGCTTCGCATATACTTGCTCTAATTGTGTCTAAGGTTATAGACTTCCCTATGATGAGGTAATCCAAAGACACATTGAATATAGCTGCGGCTTCAACAAACAGCTCAATAGAACAGGCCCTTCGGCCTCGTTCGATTGCTTTTAGGTGGTCAATGCTAATTTGAAATTTTTCTGAAAGCTGAACTTGGGTAAGCCCTTGTTCTTCACGAAGTGTCCGAATTCTCTTTCCACATTCAACAGGATCAAAGCGCATAAGGATATCCTCCAGATTTTGAAGCGTGTGTTGACGTGCAAAATCTGAAGGTCAGGGATATTTGGCGATGTACGTCTCCCAGTTCTGGCGCATCCGTCACTCCTGTGTGGCGAGACGGATGCACCTCCCTGTGGTGGCTGTTGAGATAGGAAAAAATAAAAAAAGCCGACAGACAGCCACAATTCCACGAGGGAATTGCTTCCGTCTGCCGGCTCGTCCGGCCTATAGCCGGTTCAGTCCTATCTAACAAACGCGGACTCCTGACTTGTGTTCTTAAGGGCTTATACCCAGTTCAACACCTCTACAGTATGTCTCGTTTCTATATTCAGTTTTATGTATGATGAAGGGCCATTTTTAGCCCAGATCTTCAAAATAGAAATCTGCCCGGGTTACTGTCACCTTGTTCCGTTCCATTTCAATCACCCAGTGCCGCCTGCATTTAGGGCATTGATGGTACCCTGTGACAATGATTATTCCACACATAAGCCGTGTGCCACACTTTGGACAGTTGGAAATATTCAAATCCATTCGTTGGTCTGAAGTCATAAGGGCCCCCTTTTCTTGATGATTGTTCTTTCTATCGTAAATTAGTGACCATTATACCTAAAATCCAAATTATCATCAAGAGATAATTTGTCGAAAAAGCACGATTCAAAAAAATTTTTTAAAACATTTTTTATTTTGCTAAAAAAATTAAAGACTTTGCATCTTCTCCACAAACCACCGGCCCAGCCGTCCGGTAAAACGGGAATCTATGTGCTCGAAAAACAACAGCTTCTCCTTCCCCTGAATCAAAACAGTAAAACAATCCACCGACAGATCATTTCCCATCATCCCTGCCGGGCGAAAATCTCGCACCTTGGTGATTGGGAAGGTCCGGCCATCTGACCAGGTAACAGCCACTGGCTGCATATAGCCAGTGGAATCAAATCTAGCAGTCACTTCTACATAGACACGTTCCGTATGAGGACGCATCGTCCCTATGTGATGATCCGACATCCAAGCACCTCCCATGTCACGGTCTGCATCTTGGCACCATGATATCACGTCGCCTTTATGTTGTTAACATCTTATTCAAAAACAACATTTTGTTTTATCATTTGATTGGCTTTCTCTAAGTTCTACATTGCTTCCCTCTCCCCTTTTCCAAGGATTTGTGGTATAATGATAAAAAATGTCTTCGTTTTTCTCTAAATCAAGGCAACTCACCCAATGATGAGGCTCTCTTATGGAACCTTTATTCCGGCGGCCCAGAGCTGCCCTCTCTTTTTTCTACAACTTGCCGGCCTGTCAGAGGCCCGGGCCTGCCTTTCAGGCAGGGCCTAGTTTTTTGCGGCCTTTTCGCGCCTTGCGCCAGCCTGTCCAGGTGACAGGATGATGCAGGGCGCTTTTCTTTTGGAAAGGAGCCAACCATGACACGTCTGCAATACACCTGCCCCGGCTGCGGCACGCCCCTGGGCTATGAGGGGTTATGCTGGAAATGCAAGAGCGAACAGGAGCGGAACGCTGCTCTTGCCTGGACACCTGAACAAATCACAGAGAAGCAGAGAAACCTGATTCAGAACATCCAGCGGCTGGCGGAGATGGAAGAACCGGAGTTCACCGACTTCTGGCAGCTGCTTAGCTACCATAATGCCATCGCCCCGGAGATCCAGCGGGCGGCACTGGCCGCAGGGGTGCTCTGGCCCTGTGAGATCTATTATCATGCTCCCAAGGATGTACGGGATGGTTTGATTCACGCGCTGTTGTCCACGGAAGATTCCAACGGGGCCTCCCAGCTGATGAGCTGCCTTGCTATGCAGGGAGATGACAAGGCGATGGAAACTCTGTTGGAACTGGAACGAAATCCCCGCCCCTGGCGCAAAAATCTCTATGTGGACCCATCCAGCTACGCCCAGATCGGCGGCTGGACCTTTGACAAGGAAGGCCGTCGAACCCAGCTCAATTTCGACATCTGCTATCCCATGGTTAAGGGAGTGTCCGGCGAAGCATCCCCCGTCCGCATTGGCCGGGCACGAAAGGACACCTGTCCCCACTGCGGCGGGCGTATGGTGGATATGCTGGTACTGGATGGCCGGGATGAGCGGCTCCAGTTCCTGGGGCTGGATGGAATCCTGACGGCCACCTGCTGCCCCAGCTGTGTGGGATTTTTGAAAGGCCCCGCCTTCAACAGCTTTACCCCGGATGGCGGCGTGGAGGTCTTTCCCTCCGAGCTCTTTGACGGGGCGGAAAAGGCGGATTGCTATGTCAGTCCCGAGGACTACAAAGCCCTTACTGAAAATCCCTTTGTGCTTGGCAAAACGCCGGTGCCTCTGTTTTACGGTGCAGCCTGCCAGGATGTGAACACCATCGGCGGATTTGCCAACTGGGTGCAGGATGCAGAATATACCACCTGCCCCCACTGCGGGAAGCCCATGAAGTATCTGGCCCAAATCCAGTGGGATACGGTGTTTGACTGTGCAGAGGGAACCCTCTATGTGGAGTTCTGCCCGGACTGCCAGATCGTCTCCATGCAGCATCAGCAGACTTGAAAGGAGATCGCGCCATGAGTTTGCCCAAGCGTGACGGCGTGCATGACCGCTACTATCTGATCCACAAGCCGGACACTTCCCCGGAGGTGCTGGCAGAGGCCGATCTTTGCATCCAGGATATCCTGAACGGCACCGCCCGAGAAAATCACGCTGCCTTCCCCACCGTGGTGCGGAACCACAACGGAACGCCGTTTCTCCCCGATCAGCTGCTGGAACGATATCTGTTCAGACTGCCGCTGAAGGGCTTTCCTTATGAAGAAGCAGTCGCCTTCTGCGATGCTCTCCGACGGCTGGCGGGCTGGCAGGAGATCCGCTATAAGCTGGAGAAGTACATCGAAAGCCAGGTGCAGGATCGGTTCTTCCTTGTGGGAGAGCGGGACGATGGTTTCACCGTCTTTCCGCCCTGTACGGTTCGCCCGGAGCTGCCACCGGAAGATGTGGATGACGGCTTGCTGCACTTTGCCTGCTATGTGGCTGTCTGCCATACGGTGTATGGGGCCAGCTACGACTCCCTCACCACCGAGCACATCCTCGGCCTGGTTTCCCAGCTCCGCCCCGCCATGGTAAAGGAGCTGAAAACCCATGGCAGCGGCAAGCTGCCGCCTGACATCCAAAAGAGAAAGACCAAGCACCTGACCGCATCAGCCAATGACGCCTTTGCCACCATCCGTATCACCGCAAGGGACTGCGGCGAGGGGGCTTGTGAGGAAGCTCTCACCTATCTGATTGAGATTTTGGAGCAGCCGGAGTTTCCCCGCAGCTATTCCATCGAGTTCAGGGGGCCCGAAAAGATCTACCTGCCCATTCCCGGCCTGCCCAGGAAAGGCGACAATCAACTCTTTGCCTGTGCGGTGCGGTACCCCCGCCTTCATGTCCGAATGGAACATTATGCCCGGCTGGCCATGCGGGAGGACGAGTGGTACAACAATCTCTTTGATGAATCCTGTGCTATGCCTGGCTCTTTCGCCGTGTTCGCTCTGGGGCTGGAAGGAGAACAGTGGGCACCGCTGGTGTGCGATTACCTGGATCGCTGCGACGATGAACACTCCTCTCTGCAAGGGAAATTCCTTCATACCTTGATTCGGAAGTTTGGCTTTCAGCCATGGACGCTGAAGGTATTGGTTCGCGGCGCATTGTCCATGCAGTGGCTGGAGCCTGCCAAGGAATCCCGCACCCTGATCGCCAACGCGGAAAGCCTGGATGCACTGCTGGCAGTCAAGCACTGCTTTTCTGCTTACCTCCTGCCGGAAGAAAATGAAGACCCGAAATTCCGGGCCATCGCCTGGCAGATCCTGCTTCGGGCCATCTGGGGCAAGGATTCCGAGAACGGCGGGGCCAGGGCCATCAAGGCAGCTCCCCCGGAGCTGCGTGAACGCTATCTGGAAATTTTCAGCTGAGGACAAGACCATGAAAAAAAGGACCATCAAGGACTTTGTTGCCCTGTATGCCCCGGAAGATGAAGAAAAGCTGGTGCTGATCCAAAGCGGCACCAGTGCTGACAAAACCTTTCTGGATACCTTCTGGACGGCGCACACCCATGCCCTGGCCATGGCGGATGCCCAGACTGGGCAGGTGGTTTCCGACCGTTGTTACCTGAGCTGGCCCCTCACTGACCAGGAACGGGAGTCAGGCGCATACACCAATCGTTTTGCCAAGGGTCAGGTCTACCGGATCAAGGCCCGCGGCTGGAAAGGCGATGCTCTCACCGAACCCCAGTGGTATGTCACAGGCGTGCTGGAGGAAAACGTCCCCTGCCCTGCTCTGGAAGCGATCTGGGAGGAGTATACAAAGCCTATTCTTCTCAAAGATGAAGTGCTGGGGACCCTCACTCTGGACCGTGAACTGAGTATGTTCGACGGGGCCTGCCAATGGATGGGGAGCGAAGTCCGCATTTCGCTGGACGTAGATATGGAAAAGAAAGCCTCCTGGACCCGCGCCGTCAACGTGATGAGGAAGCTGCTGGCCGATCAGGAGACCTGGGACAAGGCCCTGCGGGCCATGGCAGCCCAGAAACTCACGGTGCGAGCCAACGAGTGGCTGGCGGACAATGACCAGACCGACCGGGACCCGGAGAAAGACCCCATCACGGAGGATGAGTTCGCCCGGCGCATCCGGCTCACTGAATTTACAGTATCTCCTGGTGGGCGTTTTACCGCCTGGTTTGAGGACGACGATATGTTCTGGGGCCATGTCATCACAGTAGATGGCACCCTGAAAAAAGGGGCCGTTGATGCGGATATACAGGGCTGACAACAACCGTTTACATGAGGAGGCATCCATTATGTGCGAGCACTGCCGAAACATTCAAACTTAGAGAAAATTTGATGCCCCCAAGGACTACCTAGCCTGTATTGCTTATATTCAGCAACTGGTAACCCAAGGCAACTTTGAACTGATGGCAGAGGAATCCACCTGTCCCCTGGAGAAGGTAAAGACCAAGAATGGATGGGCAGATGAAATTATGGTTCACACGATTCGGTGCAAGCACTGTGGCCAGCTCTTTACCTGTGTAGTCAACACCTGGCGAGGCAGCGGACACTTCAAAAAAGGAAAAAGCTGAAAGGCGGTGGACACATGAACCGGGCAGAAAAAGTAGAGCTGCTGGATCAGATTGAGCAGTGGAATGACGCGGACGAGTTCTCCCGATGTATTGAGGCTATCGAAGCCATCCCGGAAACAGAGCGGGACTATCTGCTTACCGTTAAACTGAGCCGGGCTTACAGCAATCTGGCGGTTTTGGGCGATCATGGAGAGCGTGGAACCGATAGTGAAGTGGATAGAAAGCTCATCCAACACGCCATTCAGCTGCTGGAGACAGTCCGTCCCCAAGGGGAGGATGACCCATACTGGAACGCCCGAATGGGCTATTCCTGCCTGATGGCATATAATTCCGCCAACACGGCCTATGAATACGCAAAACGCTGGCTGGCTCTGGCCCCGGGGGACCCGGATGCCCAAAAGCTATTCCGTGACTGCGAGGAATATCTGGAGGAAGAGAAAGTTATGCAGATAGATCTGAAAGAACGGGAAAAAATCATCCGGGAGGAAACTCCCCTACCCACTGATGATGACATCCTCGGCCATGTGAAGGTACATATTGACCAGTATTTCGGCGTCTATGCCCAGATTCTTACCGATCACAGCAACCCGGAGTATCCTATAGAAATCACGATCATCCCACCCCGGCTGGAACATGACTACTACACTCTGGTCACTGTAGGTCTGAGCCGGCATCGGATGCACTTTTCGGAGGAGCGACGGGAGGAAAACCTGGAGCGGGCAGAGTTGCTCATCAATCTGCCCCCGGACTGGAAGCTAACAAAAGATGCACTCAAAGATGAAACATGGTACTGGCCCATACGGATGATGCTGGCCACTGCCTATTTTTCCATCGAAGACCCGAATGTGTGCCTGGAATCCAGAGCCACACTCATGGAGGGAGAGAATGGCGTTCCTTTTGCAGAGGGTACTGACTTGCGGGGTGAGATTCTGTTCTGGCCCGGCCCGTTTGGTCAGGACGCTTTTGCCTGCCGCCTGCCAGGTGGAGAGGAGGTCAACTTCTACCAGGTGATCCCCCTCTATCGAGAGGAACTCCAGTATAAACTGGAGCACGGCGCGGACGCCCTGCTGGACCTGTGTTCAGATGAAAGCCTGGAGGTCATAGATCCCCACCGACTGAATGTGGTCACCGACCGGGAGCAGATCGGCTATGATCCGGCGGAGATGGACAACGCCGCCGAGCAAATCAAAAAGATCCGGACACTCCACCTGCCAGTGGATGAATTAGACGCCTGCAATCTGATGGCCTTCTATCTAGGCTGGGCCATCAAACGAGGCCAGATGAGCAATCCCTTCCTCTCCCAGTATCGGGAGGTGGTGGAAGCGGTCCGGACCGGAAATGGGCCGGACCTGCGGGCATTCATCCGGAATCGACTGAATGGAAAGCTGTCCACTCAGGCTTTTGATCGTCGCGGCTCCGGCTTTGCCCAGTGGTACGCCCAAAATGATCGCTCCAACCCCTATGTCTACCGCCGGGATTGCCGGAACATTGCCCTGACCGAGCTGAAAGACCGAGCCTGGCGGAGTGTTGCGGAAAAAGAAGCGGCCTATCTGCTCCTGTCCTATACTGAAAAGAACCTTCAATGCGTGGAACAGCTGTTGGACGAACGGTTTCATACCTATCTGGAAACAGTATTTGAAGATGATCCAGAGGAACGTGTCGCCCGTGCCGCGGAAGGAAAACCCGCTGTTATTCCTGATTGGGATGGCCCTCTCACCTGCTATGCCTCTGACCGCATCGCCCAGGATGGGTGCAAGATACAGCTTATGTATCGTGTGTTCCCGGAACGTGAAGATATGGGCTGGGAGAGCGGTTGGGCCTTTTACTCTGGAGATGAAGAAAGCATATACGGCGAAGGCGATAATTACTACGAATCCCACTGCGGCTACTATGATATCCGGGATATCTGCCGCATCGACCCGGACATCATCCGGTTTCTGAATCTGCCCTATGGCACCTCACAGATGCTTGGTGAAGATGGGGCATGGTATGAAGTGATCGACGAAGACCAAGACGAGGAGGAGCCCTAAATGAACAGCGAACAGATCACAGCTTTTTTACAGGCACACTGGGAGTGGGTGACTTTGATCATGGGCGTTGTGTCCGTGGCTGGCTCAATTCTGAATTGGAACTGGCTCTGCGACCCTACCGGCAAGCCGGATTCCCACCTCTATGGCCGCGGCTCCCGCCGGGTGATTTTCTTCCTGCTGGGAATCGTGCTGATTGTGACCAGCATTTGGAGCCTTGTCATGGTGCCGCATTAGGAGGCTGTATCCCATGACCCAAGAAGAACAGATCCGCCTCTATCGGCTGATGGAAAAGCTCAACTGGTTTTTTCACCAGGAGATGCACTACCTGGACCGGGAGACGGCAGAAAAGACCGCCCGGGAGTGTTACCCGGAGATTCGGGATTTTACATACAACATTTTATGGAACGACCTGCCCAAAGAGGTCCAGGAGCAGCTCATGGATGAGGAGGAATCCCTGTGAGTACCCTGATTCAATCCTTTGAAAACCTGCACGACAACAAAGTTCTGCGCTGCTGCGCCGACTTTGAAGCCCACACCCTGCACATGGATACCCGGACTGAGGCCGGAGAGAACGTATCCGTTCACTTTACCGGTCTGATGGCCCACTGGTTTGAGAATGTGATTCAGGACAACATCCTCTTTGGCATGGATGAGATCACCGTGAACGGCTTTTTGGAACAGTACAAAGACCTGCTGGGCAGAACCATCCCTTACGGTTTCCCTGCCTGCTGCGGCATCGAGGAGCTGCGGCGGCGCATGGAGCAGGAGCACATCCGGGTATTTGTCATTGACTCATCCCTTGGGCTGTGCGGATTTGTACTGGCTCAGGAGGTGGAACTGCAATGTCCATAACTGCCTATAAAGTAGAAGCCGTCGGTCATGACCGTACCGGCAGGGACTTCGGCTATGTGAATATCATGTACCGCTATGGCAACAAGCAGTCTTGTCCCCGTCCAGATCAATGCGAAAAGATAGAGGTCATGTGGGCGGATGAGAGCGTCTACGGGCCGCCTGCTCCTGGCAGCAAGGTGGGCGACTTTATACAGACATGGCTGATGGGCTCCTGGGACTGCGGAGTATTTACCCACCGGGAGATTGCCCAGCAGCTCATGGATACCTTCACCGGTCTGAAGCTCAAGGAACTGGCGTGGTTTGAGAATCCCAGAGAAAAGACGCTGAAAAATGGAAAGCCTCGTGTGCGCCGGGCCAAGTGGCTGCCGGACCGGGAGGTAGATCTGGTCTACCTCTATTCCGACTGCTATCTTGACGCCAGAAATCCCTCTCCCCCTGAAACCGACTTTTTCACCGTTACCAGGATGGACGCCTGGGGCGTGAGCAGCTGGTTCATGTGTACCCCAGAGGCTGCCGGGAAGCTGATCGGCATGGATTACGACAATCTGGCCGTCAAGGAAACCACCATTGTGGGATAGGAGATGATTGCCATGAAAAAGTTATTGCTGATCCTTTCTATCCTCTTAACAATCCTGACCTTTGCGGGTGCGTTCTATGTATTCCTATCAAACGGGACAGCAAATGCCGGTTATGCAGCCATACCGATGCTGTTTGATGTTGTGTGTATTGGCGGCTACAGAGCATACAAAAACAAGTAATCTCTCCCAAGAATCATCTCAGAAGAATTTGCCCCAAGGAGCGCAGCCATGACATCCATAGACTTTCTGAACAAGGTACATAAAAGCCTGGACTCGCAGGAATACAACCTCTCCTATTCTCCGGCGAAGTCCAAGAATTATATGCTATACTGCAACGGCAACTTTATCGGCGGCCTGTTCGATGAGGAGCTGTGCTTCGTCTACGCCGATAGTGTGAGCGAGCTGCTGGGGCAGCCGGAGCCCGTTTATCGCGGCTACTCCAGTACCGCCCAGCACAGGATGCTGGTGATCCCGGAGGAACACTGGGCGAAGGCGCTGAAGCTGCTTTATGCTGAAAAATTTGACTGGAGCCGTTTGGTGTACGACATCACCTACACCAGCATTGGCGCAGCAGTGGTGGAGGACTTTTACGACGAGAATGTGGTGTTCCTGCGCTTCTGCTTTGAAAAGGGGCTGCTGAAAAAGAACCCTCTGGACCGGCAGGGCCGTATTCTGCGGATGGTCTATATCAATCAAGACCTGACAAAAGCGGGCAAATACCTGTTTCCCAGACTGATGCAAAAGTTCCTTGCCTTTTTTGATCGCAAAGGAAAAACCAGTCTGGAAACCATGCTGAATCGGTGGTACACCGCGCTGGAGAAGGAGTACCGCAGCCAGACAGAGGGATAAGGAGGGCAACGCCATGACAGAGGAAAACAGAGCCTACATCACCCATCTCAAGGTCACGGATGTGCCGTGGCACCGGCTCACCACCGCCTATGGCCGGGGGACGGACTTCCCGGAGCATTTCGCGGTGCTGGAGCAGATGGGTGATCTGGAACCGGTCAAAGATTCCCTCTACGAACTTACCACCAACATGGAGCACCAGGGTACCCTGTGGCACGCCACCCCCTTTGCCATGGTGTTTCTAGGCCGGATTCTGGCGAAGGCTCTCGCAGAGAGCAGCCGGAACCCCACGGCCCATTTCCTGGCCGGGGAGCTGCTGGACTTCTTTGCCTGCATCCTCCAGTGCTTCCACGATGGAGATGAGATGGAACACGCAGCCCCTCTCCCCTGCTTTTCCGACCTGCTAAAGGAAGAATACCTGTGGTCGGAGGAGTACGACGAGGAAGAAGATGAGATGCGCTACGAGGAGGATGAGGTCTTCCCCGATGACCTGTTCTACAGCTTCTATTACTACTCCTGGGCGGCGGTAAAATCCTACCAGGATGCGTTGGAGCAAGTCCCGGCAGAGTTTGCAGGGCCCGCTGCCGCGGTGCTGAAACTGCTGTAAAGGAGGCTGCACCCATGTTTGAAGCATTCTATGAGATGTACGAACCCCAGGAACAGGAAGTGGTCGCTCTGATCAACCGCTGCATTGGCGGCGGATACAACTGGAACGGCGGCTTTTGGGAAATGACCGTCGTGACCCTGGGCATGGTATTCTGTGACACCGGCAAGGTCAGCACCAAAGAGGAGCGGCTGGACTGGCCGGTCACCGATGAGGAACGCAATGGCGAAAAGGGCTGGGGCCGCTTTCAAAAAGAGCAGATCTGCCGCCTCAAAATCCGCCGGATGAAGGAAGAACAGGCAAAGGATCTGGTGGTGCGCCCCTGGTGTATCTCCGAGATAGTCATTGCCCATGAGGACTGCTCGGAACTTCAGGCTATTCTGGAGGAGTACCACAAGCCGGTGGTGATCCAGGACCAGGTGCTGGGAGAACTGACACTGGACAAGGACTATGATACCTTCGAGGGCGAGATCCAGTGGTGCGGAAAGGATGTGAGCCTTTCTTTGGAGGTCAATGCCGAGAGCAAGCCCTCCTGGACCCGCGCCCGCAGTGCCGCCAAGAAGCTGCTGGCCGACTGTGACACCTGGGACAAGGCCATGCGGGAGCTTGCGGCAAAGAACCTGACCGAGCTGGCCAACAACTGGCTCTCCCAAGATGAAGAAAATCCCCGCAACCCGGAAACAGACCCCATCACCGAGGAGGAATTTGCCCGGCGGATCAACCTGACGAGCCTGTCCGTCACCTCCGGCGGCAGCTTCACCGCCTGGTTTGACTGCGACGAGATGTTCACCGACCATGCTGTGACGGTCTACGGCTCCTTGAAAAAGGGCCTCAAAACCGCCAACATTGAGGGGTAAGGAGGATAACATTATGAAACTGAACTGTAAACGCATTGATTTTACATATACACCCGGCGAGGAAATCTTCAACTTTCCCGAGGAATCGGGACTACCCTTTATCTTCGATGTAGAGGAAGAACTGACCGGCGATCCTGCTGCCATGGATGCGGTGGGAGAAATGCTGGATGAGGCGGAGAAATTGGCGGAGAAGGCCAAAGCCGCCATCAAAGCGGCGCTGGCGGACGAGGACAGCCGCTACCATAGCGTTGTGACATTTTTCATGGAGTTCCACCGGGACGATGTAGGCCCGGATATTGCGGCGGAACTTTTTCCGGGAACCGACCCATCCAAGCTGACCTTTGCCGAGATGGTGGACTTTTTGAAGCTCAAGCGGTTCGGCAGTCTGGTGGATGACGAGATGGATCAACAAGTTTTCATTATGGATCTGTCCTTCAACCCGGAGATCACCGACGAGTTGATGGTAATCTACTTTGACTTAAACCAGGAGATTTTCTGTATTACCCATGAAAGCTGATGCGAGAGAATTGCCTATGGAAAAAGCGACTGCTGTTAATACCTGCTTAGGTGTTTTGAAGGGACGGGACTGCATCTATCTGGATCAGGTGAAACAGGATGCTCTGAACAATCTGACCTTTACGGGGGACATCAATGGCCATCTAATCTCCCAGCGCAGGGACGAAAAAGACTGGTTTCCCTATACACTCACCTTCCGGCAGGTGCTGGCCTATTTTACTTGTGAATTGGACACCTATGAAAATATGGCTGGGACGGAGTATCTGGATGGCAGTTCCTTCGATTTAATTGAGGACAGCACCTGGCTGAAGTCTCTGCCGGTGCGGGAGGACTTTGACAAAGGCATCTATCGGCACTACCGGCTGTTTACATACGATGATGTTTACAACATTATTGCGGTTTCCTATGAGTTTGTGGCAGAGTTGTAAATGTCTGAAATCTGGTAATGGAGGTAACCACCATGATCAAAGAACGCATCCCCATTTCCGGCGATTTCAAAAGCAAGGTCAAGCAGTTGATGGAGTACGCCGGATGGCAGGAAGGGCGAAAAGTGGACATCTCCATTGCAGAGAAGTATTACGCCGCTCATGGCGTTCCAATGATGAAGACCACCCAGCGGTTTTACCGCAAGTATTTCGGCCTGTGCTGTGAGTGGTACCTGGAGCAGAAAAAACTGAACTGGGCGGCTGACTTCCAATTCGCTCTGTTTCCTTACCTGGTCAACGGAATCAAAAACCATTTGGAAGAAGCCTATTTTCGGGATATGTCCGGCTGTGAACTGGCAGAGATCGAACAGGCTGCCGGTGAAAAATGCCAGCCCATCGGTCATATCGGCTACTACTACCCGGCAGAGGTTTGGATCTCCGAGTACGGGAAACTGTATGCGAAATATGAGTACCAGGATGAGATTGAGTGCTTTCCAGATGTGTTTGCCCTGATTGAACGGGATCTGCGGCAGTGCAGATTTGATTCCGCTGCCATGAAAACCGTGGAGGCACTGGATGGAAAGCTGCGAGAACGCATCAAGGAGGAACTGACATGAGCATCAAAGAAAAACTGGAGTCATTGGGCAAAAACAGCATTCAGCTGAAAATTGCCAGAAAAGAAACATACAAGCTGGGCGCTACCCGCTTCGGCGGGAAGCCGGATGTGCCGCCGGACTTCGTTTGGCCCACCTATGAGGGCGAGAGTTATGACCATGTGGTGGAGAACCGTCCTCTCACCTTCCTGGCTCAGTTCAACTGTGCGGAACTGGCCCAGTTTGACAAAGAGCATCTTCTGCCCGATCACGGCCTGCTTTCCTTCTTCTATGAAACGGACACCCAGTGCTGGGGATTCGACCCAAAGGACAAGGGCTGCGCCTGCGTTTATTGGTTTGAAGATCTTTCGGCTCTGTCCGCTGCGAACTTTCCTGCGGAGATGGGAGAGGATTTCAAGTTTCCCATGGTCAAGATCAAGCTGGATGCCAAGACCTCCTATCCTTCCTGGCAGGACTTCAGCGAGATGTTCCCGGACGAGGAAGATGACGACGCTTTCAACAAAGCATGGGAGGAGCTGACTGGCGAGGACCCCGAGGACCCGGATGATCGTTCCCAGCTGCTGGGCTGGCCCGATGTGATCCAGAACAGCATGTTTGACGAGTGCGACCTGGTGACCCAGGGTTACTATCTGGGCAACGGCTGGCTCAATATCCCCAAGGAGGTCCGTCAGCGGGCGGAAGATTCCGCCCGTGACCGCTGGATGCTGCTGTTCCAGCTGGATACCGTAGAGCTTGGCGACTTTGAGCTGATGTTCGGAGACTGCGGGCACATCTATTTCTATATCACCAAAGAGGACCTGGCAGCCCGCCGCTTTGATCGGATATGGCTGGTCCTCCAGTGCTATTAAAATCATGAAACAGGACTTTACTGCTTGGCGCAATCAAATATTGCAGAATCCCCAGAACATTTCACCGCTGAAATTTGGAATGTCACAGGATGAGGTGATAGAGATTTTCGGCAAGCCCGATGCTGTTTCCACCATGAGAAGCGACGGGAAACCACTCATCCTCAAATATCATGACATTGAACTGCATTTCGATAGAAAGGCCCCTCATGGGCTCCATTTGGTTTATAGTGACGATGAAATCGAGCTGAGCATAACAGATCATCACAAAGAACTGCTGCAGCCGATCACAAACATAGAGCCGGTGGACAACGAGTTTTTCCTTCAAGATGGAGCCGTTTATTTCTCTGGCCTGTATGAAAACGGCTTGTTGAAGGGTGTTTCGCCCAAAGACTTCTGCTGCTGGCATTACTGGGGCAAATCCTCTACGGCCTGCTTTCTCGGCGGGATTCGCCTGCGTGGAGCAGACCCGGCATCGTTTCGGGTGCTAAACTATGCCTACGCGATGGACAAAACAGCCGTCTACACTACCAGCGGGAGAATCCCAGATGTAGAGCTGACAACCTTCCAGGTGTTGGACAATGGCCAGAACGATTTGGGTGCGCCCCAGGGATATGCAAAGGACAGCCGGCAAGTCTATTTCCACAACGGAGACGGCAGGGTGAAGATCATCAAAGGCGCGGAAGTTTCCTCTTTCCGCTCGTTGGGTGACACCTATTTTGCCAGGGATGAGAAACGGATCTATGCTTACGGTAAGCAGCTCCCCAAGGCAGATCTCCCCTCATGGGAATTGCTCAGTCACTGGTATTCCCGCGATACCAGGCGGGTGTACTACCTCAACCGGGAGATTAAGGGGGCGGATCGGGACAGTTTTACGGTATGCACCCCGCTGGACGCACCTCCGCTTGCCGATCATCTGGCCCGTGACAAGGAACATTTTTACCAAAACGATGAGATGATTGAAGAACCGCTGTTGCGGGAAAGGCTGCATGAGTTAAAACCAGAACAGTAAACGGGGGGAAAACGGCGATGGATTATTTGAAGGCACTGCATGAAAACCCTGATTTGGCAAAGGAGTTTGATTCCCTTTTTGACTTCTTCCTGCTGGATGAGTTGTCTCCGAGGGATGAGGCGGATGGTCGAGCAACCTTCACACTGCCCGGTATGGCTTTTGCCAGAGATGGCTCCGGCGGAGAATACCACCTGTTGGAAGATGGCTCCATCGGCTATTACAGCAGCGAAGGTGAGGCAGGCCGTCTGGCTGAGAGCATGGATGACCTTTTTTCACTGATTGTGAGCTGCATCTGCTGGCACGACTGCTGTGACGCAAAGGAGTATGCGGACTCCAAAACACTGGAGGAATACGGACAGAGGCAACGCAACATCAACTTGGAAGATATGGACATGGACAGCTGGCGGCGGGTTGCTGATGCACTCGGTATCCCTACTGATGAGCCGCTGGCTCCGGTTCTGGAGCGGTTCCGTAAAGCAACACAGCGACAGCCTCTGTATCAGTGCATATTCCATGAAGATGATGGCAGCCAGACCGAATCCTATGGCCTGATGTTTGAATAAGAAAGGAGCAATCCCCATGAAAGCATTTGATCCCAATTACAAACTGCTGGACGAGATGTATCAGGACGATTACTATCCTACTTTTCTGGTGGATAAGGTAAAGGCCCAGCTCCAAAAAGTCATCGACCTGCTGGAGAGCGGCGAAACCGACACCGAAGTGGTGCAGGAAAAGCTGGACGAGGCGGTCTGCGGCATCAATGACCTTCAGGATGAATTTTACGAGAACGACAGCGAGATTGAAACGGTGGCCCGGGATTGCATTGGCGTCACCGTAGACTACATTCTGAAGTGGTTTGGCATTCCGATTGATATTGAGGAGGCCATCCGGGAAAGGGACTGGTGAACCTCATGGCAGAAAAAACTGGCCGTCTGTGATGAGTGTGGCAGCCTGTTTTCAAAGGCTCCTCACAGATGATGGGACTGTGCCCGGAATGCGCTCATGTCCTCTATGGCTACCCAAATTGTCCCCACCATTTTCAGAATGGCCGGTGTGAACTGCTACTGGGACGGCTCTAAGAGCGAGTATATTAAGAAACACGACAAACAGGAGAAAGCCATTATGCCGACTACCGAATGGCTGAACAAATACGAATCCATAAAGGACAAACTGGCCTGCAAAACGGACCTGGATGACTATTTTACAGAAAAAGTGATTGGGAATATGGGTGTGGATGTGCTGGACATTGGAGCCGTCAATTTCCCAACAGGAACGATTTTCGCCTGCGATCCTCTGGTGGAGCTGGAGGACACGCCGCCCTTTATCCAGACGATCCCCGCCGGGACTTATCCGGTGAAGATCTGCGTGGTGCCCAGTGAGAAATACGGCGACTGCTACGCCTGCGTCAAGGTGGAGGTCAGCCGGGAAAAGCCTGTCCGCTATGAGCTGGGCATGACCGGCCAAGAGGATCTGGTTGAGGAACCGAGCGAGGACGAGTATTTTGGCTTTGGCGTAGACACTGGGATGGGCTGCGTTGCGGACATCCAGACCCAGGCAGCCTTCAAGACCTACTGGGCCAAGCGTCTGGAAGAAGACCCGGACATCGACCCCTACAACGACCTGTTCTGCGATCTTCTCAAGGAAAACGCCAAAGCCCACCCCAAATATCAGGGGAACTACGGCGACTGGCTCAACTGGACGGTGCCGGACACAGACTCCAATCTGCCCATCTTCGCCTCCGGCTCTGGTGACGGTTACGGTTACTATCCCGTCTACTTCGGCTATGACGCAAAAGGTGAAATCTGCGCCGTGTATGTGCGCTTCATCGACATTGAAGCCAACTATAAGAAGCAGGTGTAAGGAGGGAAACAGCGATGGAATGGCCAAAACGGACGCGGACAGTGAGCTGGGAGAGCGGTGTCCTGACCTTAGACGGAGAAAAGCAGTTTGAAGTCCCGGAGCTGACCGCAGAGATCATGGAGCAGCTTGCCGGTTACACCCTGGTGGGCTTCCATGTGAAAGGGTATCCGGTGACGGATGACCTGCTCTCTCCTTTTGCCGGGCACAAAAACATGGCCAACTTCGGCGTGGAGGACGGCTCTCTCACCGACGGCTGTTTTCCTGTCTTTTCCGCCATGCCCAAGCTGCGCTATCTGCTGCTGGACGGCAACGCCACCATCCACGGCAGCGGACTAGCCGCCCTGCAAAGCTGCAAGCTGGACCTTCTCACCCTCAACCGCACCGGGCTGGATGATGCCGGGCTGCTCCAGGCAGCCGCTATTCCCAAACTCTCCCACATCCAGATCGACCATACCGCCGTCACATACGAGGGCCTGCTGGCCATCGCAGGCAACCACTCTATCACCCCGGTGGCCCATGTACAATTTACCAAGGAGCAAATGGAACGCTTCTCCCAACTCCAGCGGGAGAAAGCCAAAAAGCCGGTCCAGCTGGACCAGCAGGCAGCAGAGGAATGCCGCAAGGTGTTGTCCGCCTTCTTTGCCGAGATGACCGAGTGGGAGCAGTACATGGAACAGGCCGGGTTTGAAGATGCCGAGGCGATGCCCCGCCTGCTGGCCATCTGGGAGAAGTATGTGAGTGAAAAGCCCCGCCCAGGCTACCGGCCTCTGGGCCTCTCCTACAGCGCCCAGGGCACCTACAACGGGGAAGAATTTCTCGATGCGGAGCAGATCACCAGGAACAAGCTCCACATCTACACCAAAGAGAAAAATACCGGCTTTGGCCGCCGCTTCCTGATGAAGCGGGTGGGCGATGGCTGGAAGATCGACGCAGTGCAGGAGCGTCTGGACGGCTGGCAGCGGACAGGATTGTGAGGCATCTCATGGCTTGGGAATATGAAACCTTTGGCCCAGACGGTCAATGCAAATTGTTCGGTGTGAATGTCTTTGACTACGACTGGCAAACCACCGGAAAGCGTGTAAAAGTCCAAGACCCGATCTATCACCAAGACCATACCTTCGAGGTCTGGCAGGTAGAGATTAACGGGCAGATCCACCGCTTTGCCGCCGGGGAGTTCTCCAACTGTGTATGGGGATTCTATCTGGAAAAGAACGGATGAGAGGAGCATGACGCCATGAAAGCCAGCGCCGGAGAGGTCTATACCGTCTACAACCAATACCTGAAACGCTACACCGCCTGTCAGGTGGCCTATATTGCGCCGCCAGACACGGTGAGCAAAGAGTCTTGGGCGGTGATCCTCTCTCTGGATTGGGTGGGCGACGCCCCTCTGACTGCGGAGGAACTGCCCCACCTCCGCCCGCTCTACAAGGACTTCATGTACTGGTCCCGCGACCTTCACTTGCTGCGGGTGCCGATGGAGGTCCCGCCCCAGTATAAACTGGTGGGCACACTCCCGCCCTTCACCGACCAGCCCTGCCGCTCCTTCGGCGGCTGGAGCGACGGCTATGATGTGTACCTCCAGTTCCGGTGGAAGGCCATCCCAGAGGAACGGCGGCGGGCCTTCAAGGAGGCCACGGAGAGCGACGAGCAAACGGAGATCGGCGGTATCCAGCTGAAGGTTAGCAGCCATCGGGTGATGGACCAGTACGCACCATTCGATTCGGCGCTGGAACTAAAGGCGCTGCCCTGCCTCTCCACCCTTATCTGCGAGCGGTGGCACCCGGATCTGCTGGAGTTTTTGCGGGAAACCCCCTTTGTTGATGAAGTGACTTTGCTGAACCACGGTCAGAGGACACTTGATCTGCGGGACACCAGCATCAGAAAGCTGATGCTGGACATGACCGGGCTGGAGGAGCTGTGGCTGTGTGAGGGAACGGAGCAGCTCCTGTTCCAGAACAAGGGGCCGGACGCCTGTGCAATCCATGCCCCCGAAGATGGCAGCGGTTTGACCCTCCAATTTATCGGGGAATACCGCCCGCACACGGAACTGCTGAACCTACGGGGGCTGCATGGAATCGAGCTGAAGGACTTTGATCTCACCGGGCTGGCTGCGGTCCATCCCCACCTGAAGGAACTGCGGCTCTGGGGCGCGCCGGGAAACCTGGGGAACTTCTCTGCCGTGGGAGGGTTCCGGGAACTGACGAACCTCTCCACCTTCGACCTGTTCGGCTTCGGCGCAGCTGACATCCCCACCCCGGAGCAGATGCCGGAGCTTCGCTGGTTCTGGATGACCAGCCTGCCGGAGACGGCGGCAAAAGCGGCAAAGCAGCTCTGGAAAAGCAAGCCGGGAATGGACCTGCGGATCACCAAACCCCGGAAACCGGAGTGGCTGGCGCAAAACCTGGACAATCCCTTCCGGGGCTGGGACGGTGCGGAGCATATCCCTGCTTCTGCTGCGAAAAAGGCAGCCAATCAATACCGCAAGACCCGTTCCCACCTGATGAAGCTGGCCAGCCAGCCGGGCGAGGACGCCCAGGCCCAGGCTCTGGATGCGGTGGCAGCCTATACCCAGACCTTCAACAAGATGGGCTTTATCGAAACCGAGGAACGGGATGAAATCTATATGGCCCTGCGGGGTATCCTGGATGCCCTGCCGGGCGACACGCTCCAGGAAGACGCCCTGCTGTCGAAGTTTGATGAACTTCGTGATTTTTGAGAGGGCTTCGGTATGATGCTATGGATGGGAGATACTATTATGAAACGCCTTAAAATTATTGTTCCTGTGATATCTCTGGCAGCTCTCCTCTTTTTTGGGGCCTGTAACAACAAAACCACATCCTCCCCCGCTTCGGAGCTGTACCATCAGGGCCTTGCACTGGTATCTGAAATGAATGAAGCAGTCCAAAACGAAGCCTGGGTTTCCCTCTTTACAGGCGACCCCGCTGTGAGAGAAATTTTGTCAAACGCTGGCCAGGGGGACTTCTCCCAGCCCAAAGCTGTCTATGAAATCCAATTTTCCGACCAGGCCGTTACCAGCCTTACCGGCCAGGCCGATCTGACCGGCTTTCCTGAATCTTTGCAGAAGCGCATCTATGCCGCCATCCAGAGCGCCGCAGCCAACCAGATCAATGCCATGGACGGTGCGGAAACCTTAGCCGCTGCCAGCATCTGCACCGTTTCGGACACCTTTGTCTGCGACGGCCTGACTGAAAACACCCTCTACCTCTACACCTATGAAAATGCCGCCCCAGTCATGGTTTCCTTTGTGGTCGGACAGGACAGTGCCGTATTGGCCACCGGCGTCCCGATTCTCTCTGATAGCTTCTCCCCTGACTCCCCCGAAAACGTCCAACTGTTCTTGGAAGACTTTGGGGCACAGGTCTGCGAAATCACCATTCCAGACTAAAATGCACATTGTCTGGAACTTTATAGGACTTTAAAAATGATACAATGTTCTCAGAAAAAGAGACAATTGCGGTAAGAGGTATGGGTATGGAACAGAAAGTTCTCTACAATGGTCAAGTCCTTACATTGACCCGATTTTGGGCAACAGGAGACCCTTGCCTGTGGATCACTGATCCACAGCAAACTGAGATGGCCAAGATGGAGTTTGTGGGAGGCCACCCGGACGAATACTGCATTTTCCTGAAAAACCTGACCAAAGCAGAGTTGGCACAAATCACATCTCTGGACGGTGTTCCACTGAATGTGAAAGAAGAACTGCAATAATAGTCAACAGGAAAGGACAAACCCTATGGCACTACAAGATAAGAAAATCATGCCTCCCCCCTGGCTGGCCCACCGGGAGATCGAGCGATACTCCATTGGCTGGCGCATGGGCTATGGGGAAGATTACATAGACCGATTTGGCGATTGGCTGGACACCCTCTCCCCGGAGGAGCGGACGGAATATCACACCCTCTTTCCCGAGCCGGTGACCTGGAGGGGCTGGTGGGATGACGAGGACAGCAGCGAGGTGCTGGAGCATGGTGACTTCTTGGTGGATGCGTGGCAGCCGGAGGGCCGGCCCAAGTACACCCGCCAGTGGCTTCAGCAGGAGTTTGCCGATGGGAGAACGCGAGAGCTGTGCCTGTTCTGGGGGCATCAGCCTGCCGAGGACGGCCAGCTGACAAAAAGCTGCCTCAGCCAGTGGTGGATGGAGGACTTCTATACGACGTCTGACTCCTACCTCTGCATGGAGCAGTATATGATGGCTGCCAAGGCCGAGCTGTTCGGCGACAAAGAAATTCGGGATCAGATTTTAAAATGCAGCGACCCAAAGCAGATCAAGGCTCTGGGCCGTAAGGTGCGGGGTTTTGACCAGAAGGTATGGGACAAGTTCAAATACCCCATTGTGCTGCTTGGCAACTGGCACAAATTCAGCCAGAACCGGGAGCTGCGGGAGTTTCTCCTTTCCACCGGGGACAGCGTGTTGGTGGAGGCCAGCCCCTATGATAACATCTGGGGCATTCGGCTTTCAGCCAACTCCCCCGAGGCCCAGGACCCGATGAAGTGGCGGGGACAGAACCTGCTGGGCTTTGCCCTGATGGAGGTGCGGGACGAGCTGTGCCGGGTGACACAAAACGAAATGCTTTGCGATTGGAGTACAGTATGGCAACAATGAAACTCTATGAACTGGTCAACTTTTACCACATCGACACCGACTTGACCTGTGCCGAAGCTATGTTCCGGGCCTGCAACGAATACTACGGCCTCCATTTATCCGAGGAAACCCGCAAGATGTTCTCGGTAATGGGCATCGGGATGCAGACGGAAGTGTCCTGCTGCGGGGCTTTTACGGTGGCCGTGGGAATCATCGGTCTGATGACCGCCAAGGAAGGCCATACCGACGTGGACAATATGGAGGGATACCAGCTTATCTCAGAGCTGACCCTGTTCATGTTGAACCAATACGAAACCCTCCAGTGTGCCGGGCTGCAACGCCTGGAAATTCCAGGCTACAAACGCCCCTGCCACGCCATTGTGGAGGCGCTGGCCAAAAAGCTGGAAGAACTGCTGGCGGGCCGCAGGCTCTTCCGCCCGGCAAACGGAGGCCAACTGGGCTCCTGATATGCCGGAAAGAGAGGGATTGCATGAAAGACTTTTGCCAATACGGAAATAGACGGGATGACCAATGGGAGATTCTGCCCTGGATACCTGATCCGCGCCCGCCCTTCAAAATCTGGGTGAAGCCGGAGCAGATCGCACCGTTCTTTCTCATTCCCCACCACCCCTATGCGATCTCCCTTCTTCTAAAAATCAGCGACGGATTCAGGATGGAGGAATTCCGCCGACTGGGACTGACCGGCAGCAGCGAAGACTGGGAGCGGCTAGTTCGGGGCGTGATCCGGGAGTTTGAGGAAAACAATAGTGGTGAGGATCTGTTTCACTTCGATTCCGACGAGGATGTGTTCTGCGTATACTCCCAATACATCGACGATTTAATGATGCTGGCCAAAATGATCCGGGCGGCCTGTACCAATGAAAAAACGATGGGGATGTATCTGAACATGAGCGAGGCAGCGGAAGCATGAGAGAGTTAACTACTCAAACAGGGATAGTAGTAAAATGCAGTAAAACGGCCATTGAATTTTTCCAAAATGCTCAGTCAGTGGATTTCTTTTCTGTGCTGGAGATCCCAGAGGAATTCCAAGGTATAGCGGTTGAGTTTTATGATTTGATTATGGAAAATGATCATCTTGCGGCCTTGCTGGGCTGTCGCGGCAATTATGATATTGCAATACAGATAGATGAGGTAACCGGCACCATGACGGGGTGGCATTGGTTCAAATGAGGGAAATGGAATGCTGGAGTACATCAAACTCTTTTGGGAGGGCGCACCGGAGGGTGAACCATCGGTCATTCTCTATGAAGTGGATACCGAAAATGAGCGGCTGGCCCTACGCTCCATTGACATCTTTGCGGATGGCAGCACCCGCAACATCCCTGACCTTTACGACGGTGTCATCGAGATCACGCCGATTCCCACTGTGGAGGAATTGAACGCCCATGTCTGGGGCGAGGAATTCCACGCCTGTATCATAGAGCAGGCGGAATTTGAGTCTATCTGGGAGAGCCGATCTTCTAGCGGAGCTTTTTTGAAAAGCGAGGCATGACAATGGTTGAAATCAATCGTGTCTGGCTCAATGTAGATACAGACACCAACAAAATCACACTATTCAGCCGTCCTCGTGTATCCATCCGTGTAGATGAGTACATTTGGAGCTTGATCGAAGAACATATCGTGAAGCCCCATAAGCTCATGCGCAGTGAAAAGCATAGATATCTGCTGAAAATTTCGTTTGACCGATTTGATCCGGTGCGGCACCGATATTATCCGCTTTCCCCGTACAACGGGCCGCTTCGGGAAGGCGTCAAGCCAGACAGCGCAAACGGATGGTATCCCCGTGAGGACTTTGTAGACAATGAGAGGCGCACCACCTGGTTCTCGCCCGACAAGATCTGGACAAACTGCGGCAACAAGGTTTTGGATGTCAACATTGATGCCGCCAATGTAAGCGAGAGCATTACCCCCAGAGAATACGCAAATCTGCTGTTCGATGGAATCGGCGCAGCGTTGATGTTCAACTTCAAACGGCTCAAGCGCGAGGAGTTTGATGGGCTGAAACCCAAGATCGACTGGAGCATGGTAGAAAATTTCCCCTTCCCCGCACCCTTTGAGGAGCAGCAGTACATTGGGGACGAGGGCAAAATTCATGTGTATTCCTGGGATGGCCGGCAGGAAACGAACCTTGTAGGCCCCTATTCTGTGCGGGATTTGTATCTGGAGCATTTCAGAGAATCGTGAGGTGAGCACATGGCAAAGGGCATCCGTGAATGCCTGCTGAAGCAGGCAATAAAGTTCCATCAATGGCAGGAAGCAACTTATCCCGGCAAAACCGCCGAGGAGATCGGCGGTGAGTGGGAAGTTGATTATCCATACTGGAATGACACTTACAGTGCCTTTTGCCAGGTGTTGACCCAAATGGATGCAGAAACGGCAGACAGCGTCCTGCTGGATGAGATGGTCTATCTGATTGCCAGGGACAACGAAGCGGAGGGGTTTATACAGGAGACCACTTCCCATCCCCAATGGTTCGAGCGCCTCTGCCGCAGGGCCGCAGCCTCCAATGAGAGTGAGGCCAAGTGGCAGTTTGCCGCGTATCTGCCAGAATGTCCGTGCAACCAAGAAGTCAAAGACATGATCCTGGACTTCGCAAAGGACCCCAATGAATATGTGAGCCGGCGGGCGCTTTTGGCGATGCCCACTCTGCGTCCTGACTGTGTGGAGCAGTTCGCTCCGCTGTTCTGGGAGCGGAATTGTTATTCCCTCGAATTACAGGAATACCAGCGGATCGCTGTTCTGGTCTCGCTGGACGCCATCCATTCCGGCCTGCTTCCACAATACTTGGAGCAGGCCAAGCAGGATGGCCGGCGCTATCTGCTGGAACACGCAGAAAGGATCGAAGGAGGACTACTGTGAACGAAAACTTATCCCGCCCCCAATTCGATCAACTGGAAACCACCGGGAAACAGGCGCTCATGGAAAGCCTGGCTGCTCGTTACGATATGGTCTTTCTCGGCCTGCACACCTTTGACCGCTGGGGCCAGAGCTGCACCACCGGCCTATTCAGGAAAGAGAACCGGGCGTTCGTCTTTGTCCCCGGCGATACCGTCACCCTGGGCTGGGAGCAATTCGCCGTAGGGCTGAATCAGGAAAGCCGGAAGGAACTGAACTGCCTGTCCCAGGAATGGGAGATGGAACAGGACCCGGAGGAGATGATCCGGGAAAGTATGGCTCCCATTCGACAGGCAGCCACTGGCCCTATGCTGGTGGGCCGGGAGCTGGAGGAATTGTGCTGGGAGCCGGTCACAATGGATGATCCCAGGCTGGCTGCCCACCCTGACTGGCTGAAAGAGTTCCGGGATTTTGCATGGAGCGACCTTGACGGCCTTACCCTGTACAAATCTGCCCGCATTGAGCGGACGAAAAAGGGCTTTCAGATCTGCATTTATAACCCTACAGCCTATGAAACCCTTCTTGCCAGTCTGGAAAAGCAGGGGTTCTCCCTGCCCACGGCGGACGAGTGGGCCTATCTGTGCGGCGGCGGGTGCCGCACTCTGTTCCCCTGGGGGGATGGAATGGACTACTCCATGCACCTGCACCACTTCGAAAGCCCGGAGGATGAGGACAAGCCCTTCGATATGGAGGAGCCTAACTTCTTCGGAGTGTCCATCGCCTATGACCCCTATATGCGGGAGGTCGTGAAGGCCGAGCAGCTTACTACTTGCGGCGGTGATGGCGGGCGCAGCATCTGCGGCGGACTTGGAATTTTCCTCGGTTTCTTGCCCTGTTCGCCCCACTACAAGCCGGAAGTGCAGGAGGACAAGGAGCTGAACGGCGACTATGACTTCTACCGGCCTATTATCCGGGTGGATGTGAACTGATAGAATGGAGAACAACAAATGAAGGATGAAACTCTGGCCGCCCCAATCTACCATGGCTTCTTGCCGCCCAAGAGCCGGGAAAGGCAGATCGACCTCACTCCCCGCCTATACACCCAGAGTGGCGAGAAGATCCACATGGCCTTCCTGCCCCTTCGTCCTGACTGTGGGAATGACCCGCAGTGGGAGGACTGGAACTGCTACCGCTCCATCCTCGCCATTGGCTGGCCGGACTGTGAACAACTGCTGATCCCCACGCTGAAACAAATCTTTCCGGTTAAGGACCCCACCAATGGAGAAGTACAGGAGGAATTTGACCTTTGCTTTGATAACTGGATTGGGAAAGAGGACTGGGAACGCTGGATACTCCTTGTCCGGGATTGTTTGCCAAGTTTATCAGAAAAGGAATCAGCCTTTCTTTTCTCAGTCTTGGAATGGATTGAAACAGCATTGACCTATACCACCGTCATGGTTGTAGAAAGTAATTTGTAGCCGGAGAGATGAAGATGGACAGCAAGAAGTTGAATTGCCCCTCCTGTGGTCAGATGGCGGCACAAATGAAGGAAAACAGCAGCATCTCCTACCGCCAATATAACCAGCTTCTCCAGAAACTCATGGAACTGGAGCGGCAGGGTGACATGGAACTGTACGCCGGTGACTGCCCACTGGAGTCTACCGGCGCAGTGCTGGACGCTGAACAGCACTATACCATCTGCCACTATATGCAGTGCCGCAGCTGTGGAGCCCTCTATTTTGTGGGAGCCTGCGTCCGGGGTGCGCCGGTTTTTCGGCAGGTGGCAGATATCAAAAAGGAAAATCTGGACACCCGGCTGTGGGGCCGGTGTGGAACCTACTATTTACAGAAAAAAGACTGAAGGAGGCGTCAACATGGATGTCGTGAAACTCCCCAAGAAAGTCCGCATGGTCTGCTATGAGATCATGGATGGCAGGGAGGAGGCCCTGGATACTCTGGAGTCCTTTGCCGATAAATACCCCCATCAGGTAGCAGCTGTCAAGGCCGAGGTCGCCTATTTCAACCTGGACTATGAAAAGGCGCTGGCTTTGGATCTGACCGTCCTTCCCTGGCTGGAGGAGTGGTACTACAGCAATGTGAGCGATGAGCACATGATTGCCATGACGGTGGCAGCCATCCAGCTCCACCGGGAGCAGGAGATAATCGAGGCGCTGACGAAGGAACAGGCGCGCATCCGGGCTGAGAATGGCCTCCCCCAGCGGGATCGGTTCTGTGACATCCTGATGGACTACCTCAAGCGGGGCGTTATGCCCTTTGCGGACAACGACAAGAACTACCCCTACCATGAACCGGAGGAACCTCAAACGAAGGAGCAGCTCTGGGCAAAGCTGGTGGAACAGAATAAAAAGCTCTCGCCGGATGAGCCAGACGCCAAACGGAAGCTGTACAATCACTGCTGTATGTTCGGAACTGCCAGAGATGCCGTAGCTCTCTTTGAGGACCTTCAAGGTGTACCTATGGCGGATTCCTCCTATCGGGATGCCATCGCCCGCTATCTCTATCTGGGCGAACGGGAGAAGGCACTACAGACAGCGGAGCGGTTGGCAACATCGCGGCTGTGGGCGGTTGCCGGGCCAACACAGGTGCGTCCCATGTCCTTCTTTGAGGACCCGAACCTGCGGGATTTTTTGCTGGAGCCGGAATCTCTCCAGCGCATCCGGGAAGCCGCTTTCGTAGATAACGGGAGTCTGATCCGCAAGTAAAATGCCTGGGAATGGAGGATCAGCATGAGCAAGGAGCTGGAACTGTACAAAGCATTCATTGACGGCCTTGTGGAGCGGAAAGACAGCATGACGGCCCATTGGGTCCAGAGTGATGGCTTTCCCAAGACGGAGGATAACAAGGCAAAGAATGATCTTCTCGCCGCACTGAGCCAGGAGCAGAAAGGTGTGTTGGCTGAGATGCTTCAGGACGAACATATTGCGGGCATCCACGATACCCTTGCATATATCAATGAGATGATGGATCTGGAGGGGCTGGAGCTTCATCAGGACGGTGAATCCTATCCCAACGATTGTTTTGAGAGCCTGCACTATGACTTCGTCAGCCGTTGTGACGGAGATGAGTGGCCGGAGTAAAAGGAGGTGGAACGAGTGTATATCAAAAAATACTGGGGCAACTACATCGGAGGCTCGGATGACAGCCTGAACCTTGTGGCCTTTTTGGCTGATCAAAACAAAGAGGAAATCTCCCTCAGCGAGATTTTTGCCAAGATCGGGCTTGACAAGCAGAACTGGGACTTCCGCCAGACTGTGGAGTATCTGGAGTTCACCCACTCGGATGGCGTGGAGATGGACTTCCACTTCGCCATTGATGTGGTCACCGACCTGGCTGCCATCCTGCTGGAGTGCAGCGTCAGCGGCAGTGTAAACCTCCAGGACCTGGACGAGTACAACACCCCCGCCCGCTGCATCCGCATCACCGCCACGCCAGAGGAACACGACGCCATGAAAAAGGCCCTGGCGGACTTTGCCCAGAGCCCGCAGGAATATGACCTCAGTGAGATGATGAGCGGCGAGGAAATCCAGGAGATGGCTCGGGATGTGGAGGCGCTGCGGAAGGAATTGTACGAGGCCGCTGGACGCAACCGGGACTACCATGTGAAGGCAGAGGACATGAAGAATCTGCTCCCCGACTGGTCAGGAGCCAGTGGCTGCATTGCCACCAATCGCATCACGGTGGAGGGCTGCAAGGTTGGCTACTGCTACCGGGAGAAGCCGGACGGCGACTGGGACAGCGGCTGGCGCTTCACCGCCGGTGACGAGAGCGACGCTTACATGGATGACCCCAACAATGCCGGTATTTACGGCCTCAACACCATCTGCAACGACGATCCCGACATCATCCCTCTGCTGAACACCCCCGCCCCATGTGCCTTCGAGCGGGATGAGAATGGCGCGTTCCAGCAGATCAAAGACTGGAAACCGGATGAGGACGAGGAGAACCCGGATATGGATATTTTGCAGCAGTGCCAGAAGTGGCATGAGGAGGACAAATTCCAGAAAATTATTGACGCGCTGGAGGCCATCCCCGCCCAGGAGCGTACCCCGGAAATTGATATGGAGCTGGCGCGAGCCTACAATAATCTGGGAGCACCTTCCAACCGTGCGCTGCTCAAAAAGGCCATCGCTCTCTTGAAACCTCATGAGGAATACTTTCAGGGCGATCACTACTGGAACTTCCGCATGGGCTATTCTTATTACTACCTGGATCAGGGGGGCCGAGCCTTGCCTTATTTCCGCAAGGCGCTGGAGGCCCGCCCTGACGATGAGGACACCAAGCGATTCATCGAATGGTGCGAAGCGGACATTTCTCGGCCATGGTTTTCGATGTGCTTCCGGGAGCGGACAGAGAACTGGTGGGAAACCTTTGCCGAGATGGAAGCAGAATTGCGCCAGATGATGGATGAGGACAAAGACCACACCCGCGGTGCCGAACTCGTGGTCCAAATGGAAGGGGCTTTGAACCAGGCGTTTGACGAAATCTCTTTCGAGATGGGCGTGGGCGGCGAGAAGTACGAGCTGATCCTCACCCCGGAGGGTGACAAGGTCAAGCTGTTTGAGCTGGTCTACTTCCAGAAGCACGCCCCCAAGGAGGTGCTGGAGCACTGGAACATCCTTGTGGGCCGTCAACCCCTCCAAAACATCGGTCTGCGTACCGAGGATGGATGGGACATCTCCGGTGAAGATGTGCAGATCTGGCTGGAGGAGCAGGGTGAAAACAGCTTCGCCCTCTCCGCCTACTGCGAAAAGCTGCTGCCCATGCTCCGGGAGGCGGAAGGCCGTGTCTGGTGGATGCTCACCACCCTCACCGACCAGGTGTTGGGCGAGATTCCCCACATGAGATACATAGGCAGCTTTGATGTGTTGGAGGAACCCAAGGCAGAACCGTCCATGCTTATGTCCCAGCTGCCCGACGCTCTGAAGGAGCGAGGTCTGGAACTCTCCACCGACCCGGAAGCCTATCTGGAGAGCTATCTTGGCTACGAAATGAAACCCAATGAAGACCCCAACGCCGATTGGCGGCTGGATGTGATGGTCGGCTCCACTTGCTGTGTGCCGCTCATCAACGGCTATCTGAATGCCGACAACGACTTCATGGACGAGTTGCAGGCCGATGGTGCGGCGGCGGGCTTCTTCTGCTATCCCCTGGACACCCTGCGGGAGGAGGAAGGCTCGGAGAAGATCTTCGACTTCCGGGACAAGTTGGAAGAAGTGTTCACCACTGGCGATGGCCCTGAGATCCTCACCCTCACCGGCGGAGCCACCGGCCTTTTCTGCGGCTATGTGGACTTCATCGCCTGGGACATCCGGGCTGTTCTGCAGAAGGCCAAGGAATTCTTTGAGGGCACGGACATCCCCTGGGCCAGCTTCCACACCTTCCGCCGTGAAGCGGGCACAGTGAATCTGAAAACACCGCCCGAGGAGGAGCCGGACGATGAGGATCAGGTCTCCGAACTGGACGAGACGCTGACGGGCATGGACTATATCCCTTACACCCCGCAGAACGAAGAAGAATTCTTCCAGCAGCTGGAGCAGTGGAACGACGAGGACGAGTACACCCGCTGCATCCAGGCGCTGAACGCCATCCCGGAGGACTGGCGGAACTACCGCATCGTCTATGCCATGGCCCGGGCGCTGGAAAACTACGCAGTTTTGGGCGACCATCAAGAAGAACCGCCCTACTACAAAGCAGAAAAAGCCTTGCTCCGAGCCATTGCATTGCTGGAATCGGTTCGGGAGGAAGGCCAGGACAAGGCCCAGTGGAATATGCGGATGGCTTATGGATACCAGTATCTCTACCATCAGGAGGAAAAGGCCATCCCCTACGCCCAGCGGTGGGCGGAGCTGGACCCCGAGGACAAGGATGCCCCGGCTGTCATCCGGCAGTGCCAGGAGGAAATCGACAGGCGGGCCGAGGCTGAGGGCGAGAGCGACCACAAAGGTGTCTTCACCGGCTTTGTGCTGCTGTCCAAGGGAGAATGGGACAAGGCTCAGTTCATCCAGGACATGAAGGAAAAGTGGGACATTCCCGTGGATGAATACGACACCAGCGAGGGAAAAGACGATGACGCCCTGGTGTTTGAAGTGGGCGATATGCTGGCCGCCGTCAGCCTGTCCACCTCTCCTATCCCCGGTGGCGAGGCTGAGGCCAACGCAGAAAACAACTATATGTGGGAGGATGCGGTCAAGATCGCCAGGGAGCACCGCGCCCACATCATGGTGGCGGTTCTGGGCAAAGAGAAAGACCTGCTGGAAAAAGGCAAGCTGTTCACCAAGATGCTGGCCGCCTGCTGCCGTCAGAAATACGCCACCGGCGTTTACACCAGCGGCGTGGTGTTTGAGCCCCGGTTCTATGAGGGCTTTGCCGATATGCTGAAGGAGGACGAGCTGCCCATCTTCAACTGGATCTGGTTCGGCCTGTACCGGAACGAAAACGGCATGAATGGCTATACTTACGGCATGGATGTGTTCGGCAAGGACGAGATGGAAGTGCTGGGCACCGATGCCAACCCCAACCAGCTGCGGGACTTCCTGGCCAGCCTTGTCTCCTATGTTCTGGAAAACGACGTGGAGCTCCATGACGGGGAAACCATCGGCTTTGCGGCAGACGATAAACACGCCATCACCCGCAGCCCGGGGGTCTCTCTGCCCGAGGATCAGATGACCCTGAAAATCTCCTGGGAACCGTCGGAGGGCGGCCCGGAGGACGAAGGAGAAGATGACCCGGACCCTGAAACGCCCGATGAGCCGGAGGATGAAGCGCCCCAGGATCAGGAAACCGGCGCTCCCGAGGTCTACTCCGGGGAGGAAATGGAAGCCATCGAAGGGCACATCCAGCAGTATTTCGGCAATTTCGAGACCGTGTTTCACGAGTTGAGTTCCCCGGACATCCATGTGGACATCTGCGTGGTGCCGCCCTCTGAGGAGCATGACTATTACACCCTGGTCACCATGGGCATGGGTGCTCATCGGATGAATGTGCCGGAGGAACTGGCAGAGTACAAGCTGGAGCGGGCGGAGCTGGCCATCGCGCTGCCCAAGGATTGGAAGCTGAAGTACGAGGACATGAAAAACGAGCGGTGGTACTGGCCCATCCGCCTGCTGAAAGACCTGGCCCGTCTGCCTATTGCCAGCGACACCTGGCTGGGTTTTGGCCACACCCTGGACCAGCAGGAGGACTTTGCAGAAAACACCAAGCTCTGCGCCGCCATTCTGACGGGGCCCCAGGGTACCGAGGATGGCAGCGAGGTCTGCATCCTGCCGAGTGGCGAGGAGGTCAACTTCTACCAGGTAATCCCCCTCTATCGGGATGAGATGGAGTACAAACTGGCCCACGACGCAGATGCTCTGCTGGACAAGATGGAGGGCATCAGCTTTGTAGTGAAGCCCAACCGCCAGGATGCCATCACCCGGGGCACCATGGGCAATGTGGACGAGGACGGCGGCGTTGAGGAAATGGACGATGCAGCCCGGCACCTGGAAACCATTCAGGAAAAGAATCTGCCGGTGGAGGAAATCAACGCCTACAACCACATGGCGATTTACCTGCGCTGGTGCATGGAGCACGACCTGATGAGTGATGAATTCATCGTTCGTTACAACGATGAATATGAGTTGTTCATGAAAGATTTGAAGCGTGCTGACCTGCGCGGCTTTATCCGGGATAAATTGAACGGAAAGCTTTTTGGGGCACTGTTTAACAAGCTGGGCCTGGCCTTTGCCTCCTACTACTATGGGGAGCCGGACAGCCCCTATTTCCCCAGCGACATCGACGATTACGCCATTGGGGTCATCGGCCAGGAGCGCAATTACTCCGACGAGATTCAGGATGAAGCCTATCTGTTCATCCCCTTTGATGAGAGCTACTACCAGGCTATGGCCAAAGTCATCGACCGGCGGTTCAAAAACTGGAAGGGGCAGGACTTCGACGAGGATACCCTGGAACCTTCTGATACAGCCCGGGCCATTATGGAGTACCTGGACTGCGAATGCACCTATTTCCCTTCCATGAAGGATGATGACCCCATCATGGCAGCTTACGGTTACGCCAAGCGGGACAGCGTACATGAAGGCTTTGTGCCGGTGCTCATCAAGGCGGATGATGAAACGCTGCTGGAGTGTCTGGTGATGAACGCCGACCCGGAACATGATGCGGACTTCTACGAATTTGACCTCAAAACTGTAATGGAGTACCGGAAAAAGATACTCTCTGCCCCCGTCAAGGACGGAAAGGCGGTTTTGGAGGAATTGACCGGCCAGCGCAAGGAAGAAGCCGAGGATGACGATATGGACTGGGATGAGGAAATCCTGGGCGAGATGGAAGGCGGCTATGAGAATAACCGTATCTCCTGCTACTGGGATTCCGACACCGATATGACCCACCCTCTCATTCTGGCGAAAATTCCGGTGAAGAACCCCTGGGAGATCTTCGCGTATCTGCCCTTCGGCAACTGGAACGACTGCCCCGATACGCCCCAGCTGATGGCTGCGGCCAAATACTGGTTCGAGCGGTACGGCGCGGTGCCTGGGGCCATGAGCCACGACGAGCTGGAATTCCTGCTCCCGGCCCCCGTTCCTGAGAAGAAGGCCATGAATACCGCGGTGGAACTGTATGGCTTCTGCCCCGATGTCATCGACCAGGGGCCGGAGGATGCCACCCTGGGCGCTCTGGCCGATGTGCTGCGGCAGTCCACTGTCTGGTATCTCTGGTGGGATTGATGGGAGAGTTTGACCATGAACGAATACCGAAAACAATATATCGAACTTCAAAAACAGTTTCGTGCAGCAAAGGGGGACCCAGACAGTGTCCGTGCGCTCTATACGTTCAAAGAGAAACTGGAGCAGTCGGAAGACAAACAAGCCAAAGAAGTGCTGGTGGATGTGTATGATCTGCTGGACTTCAAGAAGGATGCCTATGAACTGCTCTGCCAAATCGGAAATCGTTCCGATCAAAAAATCCTTAAAAGGCTGGGCACCTTGAAGGGATATGCAGAAAACTGGGGCAACCACTACGCCCTCCCCAAGCCCAAAACGCCGGAGGAAAAGCAGAAAGAGAAGGAGCGGCAGGCCAAGCTGGGTCTGCCCGCCTTCCGGTATCACCCCAACCCTCTGGAAACCGGCGCTTTTGAGGAGTCCGCGGATGGCGTTGTCTGCGACTGCTGCGGCAAGACGACCCACATTTTCTATACAGGGCCCTTTTACGCTGTGGAGGATATTGAGTGTCTGTGCCCGGAGTGTATCTTCAGCGGCGAGGCAGCCCGGAAATATGACGGCAGCTTCCAGGACGATTGCTCCGTGGACGATGGCGTGGAGGACCCGGCCCGACTGGACGAGCTGCTCCACCGAACTCCCGGCTACTCCGGTTGGCAGCAGGAATACTGGCGTGCCCACTGCGGCGACTATTGCGCCTATCTTGGTCGTGTGGGTGCCAGAGAGCTGCGGGCGCTGGGTGTGCTGGAGGATGTGCTGGACGATCCCATGTGGGATGACGAACATAAGGAAATGATTCAGGAATCCGTCAATGGTGGGCATCTGCAGTGCTATCTGTTCCAGTGCCTCCACTGCGGAAAACACCTGGTCTGGATGGATTTTGATTGAGGCGTTTTCAAAAGGTGGATACAAACAATGCAAACCAAAACACTGACCCTTCAACTGAATGATGAACAACTGCCCATCCTTCCAGTGGAACCGGAAGCCCACCTCTCCTTTACCACTCATGCTGATGGAAATGAATTGGAGCTAACGGGGAACCGGGCGGGGCTGCATCTATTGGCGAAAGCCGCTTTGGGTATGGCAGAAACGCTTCGCGGGGATGGATTCCACATCCATCTGGATGACCTGTATAGCATCAACTCCGAGGGAAAAAGCATCCTGATCCGAAAGGAGGAATGGTCAAACCCATGATTGAAAAAGCCTTCCTCAACCCCGCCACAAACAAGCAGTGGCAGATTGAAATAGACGGTCTAACCATCCGAACCTGCCTGAACGGCGGGAAGGTCAAAGAGATTCTGTGCGATTCCGCCTTCCAGGTTAAGAGCAAGTCGGCCAGCGCCATGATGAGCCAAATGCGGAAAGGATTTGTCTATCAGAATCCGGATGCCGCTGTTGGGCAGGCGCGGTGCCATCGGTTTGTCGGCAAGGACAGCAACGGCTTTATGCCCCTGGCTGCTGCTATCTCACGGGATGACTTTTTCCTGACGAGGGTAGTCGGAGATTTTGAGGATGAAAACCTCTACCACTTCGACGGCAATGGAGAAATTCTGGAGACAGTTTCCCTGGGTGGCAAACGGATGACCTATGAGCAGGTCCTCTGTCCCAATGATATCTTGCTGCTGAACAACAGCTATCTTTTGGAACAGTTTTCTCTTTGCACCCATGCGATCACACCCTTTGCCAACAAGAAAAACAGCATGAAAACCATGCTGGATGCCAGCGGCGATCTGGCCCTGTGGTACACGGGCCAGGAAATCGTGGTCTTTGACTTTGGCAGCAACACGGAGGTATGGCGGGAAACGGTAAAATGCAAGAAGTCAAAAGACCCGAATTTTGCCTACTACTGCTTTGGGATGCTCTCTCCCCGGCAGAGCAAAGCGGCCTACCGCGTCACCGAGGGTGAGTATGTGCTGGTCGATCTGAAGTCCGCCAAAAAAGTAGTGATCCCCAATGCGGGCTGGCATCCCTTCTTCTCTCCGGATGATCAGTGCTTCTCGGTGGGCGGCAAGTTCTATCTGACCCAGACCGGAGAGGGGATGGACAATCCTTTCCCGTTTTTCGTCCGACAGGGGCTGAGTTTTTCGGATACCTGCTCGGTGAGGACAAGGGGCAGCCTGATGGCCGTTCAGCAGGATCGTGGCAGCTCCCCCATAGAAGTATGGGATATCGGCAACGGCCAACTGCTGGCCACCATTGATGACCCCTTTGTGGTGCGGCAGGTGAATTTTGCCTTTACCCAAAGCGGGCTTGTCCTGCACACCGATTACGGGGCTATGAGCATCTATTCCTGCAACCTCTGAAACGGAGGCGGAGGAAATGGCGTATGCTGATTTGAAGAATAAACTTGATGAGTATAACTGGGATGACGGGTTCGAAGTCCCAAGAACAATCCTCGCTGACCCGGACTGCGATTTGGCATTGGCGTTGGAGATTTTCTATTTGGCCGGCGGGTACGAATACTTGGAAAAATCAGCGAAAAGAACTAAGCTGCAAAAGTGGAATCCATTTATTACCGTCCTATATGAAGACATCTTAGACAACAGATTTCCTAAGACAGATGCATCGTTTGAAATTCCATTGAGCAAGGTGCAGAAGTATAAACTGCGGAAAAAGGGAGCTGCGGAAATCTTTCTTACGGATTTATAGTTTTTCATTTATCAGGGAGAATCGCACCTATGGACAAAGAATCATTGACTGAAAAACTCCTGGACTTGGTTGAGGGACGGGAAACACCTGAAACCTGGCGGAACTGGTGGGACGAACATGAGACGGAGTTGGAAGCCCTGCTGAGTCGGGGTGAATTCCTGAAACTGAAGCCCTGCCGACACGGTTTTCAGTGGGTCCCGGTGTTTGGCAGCCAAAAGGGAGCCATCGCCATTCTGGAAAAGAGCGGCACAGCATTTGAGGCCAGCAATCTCTACCAGGAGCGGTATTTGGCCGAGCTGGACGCTTTCTGCAAGGAGCAGGAGCGGGTGCAGCGGGAAAAGCAAGCGAAATTCAAGGCCGACAACCCGGAGCTGTTTCGACGCTATCCCAAGTTCTCCAAGGCGTTGGCAAAGGTGCTGGACCCCACGGATGAGATCAAGCCCGCCGCCACGGAGGAGCAAATCGGGAATCAAGAAAGCGTGCTGGGCTTCACGCTCCCGTCCCAGGTGCGGGAGTTCTTCCTGCTGACCGCAGGCATCAATGTATCCACAGGCGTGATCCTTACCCTTTCCGGGATGTTTGATCTGACCATCCATGGGGAGCGGTATTGTGTGCTGGGCGAGTTCTGGAAAGAAGCGGACGGCGACCAGCTCCTGCTCCACCCCGGAGAGGAAACCATCTGGTATTACGCCCACGAGCAGGATAAAGTAAAGCGCCTGTGCAATGACATGACAGAACTGCTGGAGAAAAAACTGGCGGGGTATCTCAATGCGCACTGATTTAGGCCGCACTGTAAATAAGTGAAAGAAGGTGGCAGCATGGAGAAGAAGGATTTCCCCAAGGGAACCAAGCCCCGTGAGATCTTTGTCTACACCTGCCAGCGGATCGCGGAGCCGCTGATCCCACTGGGCTACAAATACCGCAAGAGCAAAAACGACATCTACAAAAAGGATGGCATCTTTGTGTTCTCCTTTTACTTTTCGCCCTCCATCCGCTTTGGCTCCACCACCTTTACTGCCTTCTTCGATGTGAGTTCCCCGGTGATTGCCCAGTGGCGCAGTGAGCAGGAAGGGCCGGAGGAGGCTTATGACGGCATCGTAGGCACCTCCATCGCCCGGCTGACACGCCGGCATGATGACTTCCCCCGCTATGAGGTATCTACTCTGCTGGAGAGGGAACGCTCCATCCAGGAGATTTCGGGACAGATTCAGGACTATGCCCTGCCCTTCTTTGCCCGGTTTTCCGATCTGCCCAAGCTGCTGGACGATGTGGAACGGGAGGGGTTCTTTCCCCATCGGAAAGGGTTTGATGTCCCAAAGCGGAATCGAGAGTTCATCGAATGCTTCCGGGAGTATCTCCAAAAGCAGCAAGCGAATGGGTTATCCTACTGAGTAATCAATCGAAAGTTTTGGAGGCGTATTATGGGACTGTTTTTGAAGAAAAGGGTCGAAATGCCGGATAAAATCATTTTGGGGAATACGGAATTTGTATTTGACCGCAAACTCGGCTTTCATGTTGGAGAATGGACTGTATGGGATAGAAAGACTAAAATTCTCCTTGAGTTTCAGAACACAGAGGGAAATATAGGCGATATCGTTTTGGAAAAGGTAAATTGGGTCAATGACCATAAAGATACCATTATCCGAGCATTTTTGGATGAGAACGATGACTGCATAGACGTCGTGAATGAAATGATCGAAGATGGAACGCTGGAAGCGGATGGGAAGATTTCAGAAGATGAGTTTGTAAAAGCACTGTTTGTAAACAATGTAACGGTATTTGTAAATGGAAGCGAAACTGGCTTTTACATCGATTTGGATGCGGAACCCGACTATTTCATGGGACATTTAGTTTGTATCGAGGTCGACTGCAAATATAAAATTGAAGTCGGCGGATTCAACGGATAACGCTTCAAACACAAAAGGCAAATTCTGCGGAAAGGGCAACGCCCGCAACGGCATCAGAAAGGAGACAAGTACCTTTGTCAACCTGGAGCGGAATCCGGAACAAGCTGGAAAATGATTACCTGTGCCCGGCGCTCCGGGGGCACATCCAGTATTTTGTCACCCGTTACAGCAAAAGCGCCGACCATGAGGGCCGGGCAGCCATTCGCATGGACGGCGTGGAAGTGCTGCGGAGCAACCACTACACCTATTTTGAGAATGTGTGGACGAAATTTCATCACCTGCGGTCCACAACGCTGAAGGATCACGACTCCGCAAAAGGGGCCATTGATCGGGCTCATGCCTATGCGCTGGAGCAGGGCACCTTTGACCAAAAGGTGTTCTATGAGGCATTTGGGATCTTTGATAACCAGAGCATCGAGAAAAGCCTGGTCAGCGAGAATCCTCTTGTCCGAATCCTTGCCCTCCTGGACCGCAGGCTTGGAAAGCGCCGCCTGCTGGCTTTGGAGGAATCCATGGAGCAGGAGCTGCCCTGGGTGCGGGCCTTCTATGTGATCCGGATGCAGGCAGAAGGGCTGATGGAAGCGAATAACATATAGGAGGAATTGCCATGTCACAGATCGCATCCTTTTATCTTCTCAAAGACGGCCAGCGGCAGGAACTGTCCAACAGCGACTGCTCCGGCGCGGTCTATACAGCCATCTGGGACTGGTGCGAGTACGAACTGGACCTGGATGTCCGCTTCCCTGCCCCACAGACAGAGGACACATTGGACTGCGCTCTGCTGGAGGGAGAGCTGGCAGCCGATTTGCTGTCGGCACTCCGGGAACGAAACCTCCCGGAACTGGCCGCTGAAATTGCCCCGGACTGGGACCAGCCCGCAGAGGCAATACAAAGCGGGCTGGAAACACTGCGCTCCCATCTGGAGCTGGTGCAAGGCAATACTTCCCTGCTGTATGAAATGACCTGAACAGCAAAGCCGCAGACGAGGTACTTTGTATGAACCGTTATTGGTGGGTTTTGATTCCTGTTATTTTCCTGGCAGCCTTTTCCGGCCCCATTGCCGCGGCTGTAAAAACCGATGGAAAACTGAAAAAAGTAATTTTGGTTTTTTCTGCAGGTGTGGTGTTCGTGTGCAGCATCACAATCATTGCTTCCCTGTTTGCGAAATAGGGATATGCTACTGCTACCAAAGAAGGAGGCATTACAATGGGACTTGACATCTATGCTGGAACCTTGACCCGGTACTATTCTCACAACTGGAAGACCATCGTTCAGCAGTGGGCGGAGGAAAACGGATACGCCTTTAACCGGATTACGCCGGATGGAGAATCTGCTGATAACGAGGAAGAACTGTCCCCTGCTGAAATCCAGGCGGCGGTAGAGAACTGGCGGGATCAGATCTTGAGCGCCATTTCTCAGCCAGACAAGCCCCCCTATGCTCCCTGGCCGGAGGATAACGAGAAGCCCTATTACACCGACAAGCCGGACTGGGATGCCTTCGGCGCAATGCTGCTGGTGGCCGCCTGCCATACATACAAGGAACCGGTGCCCCCCACCGTGGAGAAAGACTGGGACTTCATGGAAAACCCTATGATCGCCCGTCTTGCGGGAGATAACGAACAGGTATGGTCCCTGTTCCGCGGGGTTACCTGGTGGCTGCCTCTGGCGGACGCATTCTTCTTCCAGGCACCTCTGCCCACCGATAACACCGCCGCCATCGCCACAGTGGGCGGACTGCGGAAGGAGCTGGAGAAGCTGAACCAGCTGGCGTGGCAGGCCGACGAGGATACCATCCTGGCTTGGGCAGACACGGAGGGATACCCGATAGACGGAGCCATAGAAGCAGATGGACACTACAGCAAGGCGGAGATCCCGGAACACACACAGTATGACACCCAATCCTTGGCCAAGTTTGCCTTCTCCATGTTCTGGCGGGCCATGCGGTTTGCCGAAGATCAGCAGGTGCCCATCCTGCTTGATTACTAAGGAGGACTTTTATGGGATATGATGTAACTTTTCACCCGATCTCGCCAGAGGAAATACGGGAATGGTATCTTACTCCCCTAACCTGGATACGGCAGGGACAGGAGGAAAAGGTTCTGACCCTTGCCGCGCAGCATGGAATCGAGGATTTCTATGCGGAGAAATATCTGGATACCCTGCGGGTTGGTGCCGAGACAGAACCGGACGAGCTGTTTGACAAGAGCCACGGCTTTTATATTGCGGTGGTCCAGGGCTTTTTCCGGGACTACTATTACACCAGAGGGAGCAGCTTTTCCTTTCTGATGGAGGAGAAGCCGGAATATGCCCGGTACTTCACCCCGTGGGCGCAGGTGGTGCCGGCTGTCCTGCCCAACCCGGCAAAAAATCAGATCCTTGAAAACTACTGCTCCGGCGTGTATCTGTCTCCCAATCAGGTTTTACAGCTTCTCCGAGATCTGGAGCAGGAACCAAAGGTGCTGGAAGATCTGGAGAAACATTGGAGCGACGGGCAGTTTGCTGTCCTGAAAAAAGCGCTTGCTGCTGCGGCAGAACTGGGCGCCGGCCTGCTGGAAGCCACCGAGGTTGTGGAGCCCAACCCCCTCCGACCGAATGAAAGTACAAGTTACTCCAACCTGTTCCACTGCGACCGTGATGGGGTGTATCTCTATATCGACATGGCCATGAAACAGATCGCCCAAGCAATGGCGCAAAACAAGGACGACCCGTGAAGGCAGAAGTTGAATTCCAGAAAAAGTTTTGCCAGGAGGTGGAGACTATGGAACAAAAACGCCCGGCAGATATATTTCAGGAGCTTCTGGACCACCTGTGGAACGGCCTGGGGCTGGAGGAAAAGGGCTGGAAGCGGCTGAAAAAAGGCGACTTCAAAAAGAAAACAAAAAACGGGCTGACCTATCAGATCTGGTTTGACCGGAGCCACTACAACTACATAGACTACGAAATCGGCCATGGAAATGTGGAGGTGGGCTTCAGCTGTATCATAAAGCAGGGAGATGACTACCTCTACTCTTTCAGAATTGTACCCACAACAGGCGGTTCATTCTTTCGGATGCTGACAGAGGACCTGCGGCTGAACACCGGGCTGCTGGACACCTTTCTGCCTCTGGTCAAAGCCAACTACCTCGACTTCATCGACCGCTTCGAGGCAGACCCCGTGGAGGCATTACAGCCGGTCTGCGCCCCCTTCACCGAGGCGGAGGACTACAGCTGGTTCATCTATGTGCGGGAGCAGATGGTGGAACGGTACGGAACGGCGGAGCAGATGGAGGAGTACCGCCGTCAGGCAGAATTGCGCGGAACGCCGGAGTGCAAGGCGAAGACCCATACCGGAAAGCTGCTGTTCTACCAGTCCCATGCCAAGGATGTGGATCATGCCTGGGCCTCAAGCCGCACCAGAGAGGAACTGGATCAGGTGTTGGAACCCTTTGTGCAGGCCAAGCGGCAGGCAGGACAGTGGACGCAGGAGGATGAGGCGGGCTATCATCTCTACCGGCAGGAGACAGACCCAGAGAAGCGCACCTTTCGGGCCTGGTATCTCATCGCCAATCCCCAAGGCCTGCCGAAAGAGTTTGTCCAGAGAGAGCTGGAGTTCCGGTGGAAGCTGTTCGCTAACAGACCGAAAGAAGGAAAATGAACGAAATGAACGGTATAATTGTTCTGATTTGCGGTTTTCTGCTTCTCATGGCCATAAAACTGCTGATAGAACGCAATTTCATTGGACTGATCCTGTTTTGCGTGGCTCTTTTTTTAGTTTTTGGAGTAACTCCACACACAAAGTAGTGATTGTCCATTGCCGCATGATCTACTGCTATAAGGAGGAAATCGAATGAGCAATAAAGTGTTCCAACAAAACCTGGATGACAAAAAAGGCCCCCAGCCCGGGGGACCTTACCTCATTCAAATGCTGTTCAAAGAGCCAGTGCCCATGCTGGACAAGGAAAGCATGACTGCTGTAATGGAAAAGCACATCGGCGGAGTGGAGTGTTTCAGTTACGATAAGAAAATGGCGGGCTTTGCCGCCCTGGACCATATCGCGGAATTTCAGGATGGCAAATGCCCGGTGCAGCTGATGGTAATGAAATGCGACAAGTTCAAGGGAAAAGGCTTTGACGCTTTTCTGATGAGCCAGATGTGGGACTGCCAGGAGGACCGGGACCGGATCTTCCGGGAGTGCCGATATCAGGTGATCGCTACCGATATGCTGGCGGCTGCCCTTCCAGCTTTGGAACGGGCCAATCTGGACGCTGACTTCTTGGACGCTCTGGCGGAACTGTACCCTACCTGTGAGGCGTTCTATTTCCAGAACTGTGGCAAACTATTTCTGGCAGAGGATGTACGCTCCCACCAGATCGAAGGGCCGGACCGGTTCATACGATTCGGGGTGAATGTGCGTTTCTTTAACATCCAGGGCACCGAGGATATGCTGATCGACACCCTGGGCATGAGCACACTCTATCTGCCGGACCTGCAATATCACTTCCACGACATGGACCCCAACTGGGTGGTCAATCACGCTTACAACTTGGCCTCTTACATCCTGGCCAACGACAATCCCATTCAGGACGGCGAAACGGTGGATGGCGTCGAGGATGGGCAGATGAGCCGGAATCTGCAATGGAAGTGCCGGTACGAGGACGCTCTAATTCAGCCGCCCAGGGGTGTTCTCGATATCCACATGGGACCCTTTGCTTCAGGCCAGCGTTGACTTCACCCCTTGATCTTCTCTGGTGTGTCAAAAGCCTGCATCAAAGCGGACGCAGCCAAAGACAGTGACGCATACTTTATCATTTCAGGCACAGGAAATGTGAGCAAATCAATATCCCAGCTTTTGCTGCTTTCTTTCAAAAGCCGCTGCACAAGACGTGCGGCGGCTTTTCTCTCTTTACGGGAGATTTCACAATCCAATACAAATGCAATGGAATATAGTCCATTGCAGTCCTTCGTCAGCATGGCAAACGAGCTGTGCTCCTTGAAGAATTTGCAGAACAGCACCTGGCCGCCCTGTTCGGCCATTTCCACCTGAACCGCTTCTTCATCGCTCCACTGCGGAACATTTTGGAGTACAACCTGGATTCTTCGCACCTGCGCCTGTTCTTCTCTGGACAGCTCCACACCTGAGCACTCTCGCTGCATCATTCCCTGCAGGTAGGGATTGAAACGGCCTTTCTTCGCACAATCCAAGTCATCGTATAGGTCAGGCAATACATAATTGCATTCATTGAATTTCATTTTACGCCTCCGGCTTTGCAACTCGTTAGAGTTTGTTAAACGCTTGTAGAGTTGATTATATACAGGATTAGCGCAAAATAAAAGGATGACAGCAGACCAAGCTACTGTCACCTTTAATCATTCATTGGTGATATAGGGAAGATTTTCAATATAGGCATTCAGTATGTCAACTGCCGCTTTCTTCTGCTTTGGCGTGAGCTGACTCAACTTGTTGCTCAGTTCGTCATCAGCAACATGGGATGCCGATGCAACAGAATCCCGGATTAACGCATCTGCCGATACACCTAAAACTTCTACAAGCCGGATGAAAGTTTCCAAGCTGGGAGATTTTTTACCTCTTTCAAGATCACCTACATAGTTTGTGGATAGCCCTGCCCTTTCTGCAAACTGTTCCAGTGTCCACCCGTTAGCCTTGCGCTGCTGTCTTAAGCGTTGACCGAAAAGTGATTCCATGATGATCTCTCATTCCATGTGTGTTGATGTAACACTAATAGAATAGCTGCCAGGCAGCATCTTATACACAATCAATCGTGTTGGTCAAACTCTATTTGAGTTGTTTTGTCTGTAATTTTTTTGCTGCCGGACTTCAGAATGTCGTATTTAACTTTCGCACTCAACCGCCACATCTGTTGCGCAGCAAACGCTTTCATGTTATACTTTGTGTAGGAATTATCAACCGGATGAAGGAGGATGCTGTTATGCCACGGCCCAAAGGAAATCAAAAGAAATCCAAAACGAACAAGATGGACTTTGCATCTGCAATGGAATCTAAAATGGCCGAAAAGGCACAGTTGGAGCAAAATATATCCGAAACCCTTGCTGAGATCGAACGATTGAAAGCACAACTCAAGGCGAACCGTAGTTCCCTTAATTCAGTTGAAAAAGCGATCGCCAAACTGGAAACCCAAAAGGCTGAGGCAGATGCGCAAGCTGCTCGGGAAGCTCAGAAGGCTAAACTAGAGTCGGCCATTCAAAATCTTCTCGATGCAGGTGTGAGCATGGATGACATCATCCGTAAGTTAAATGGGTAAATCAAACAAGGTATGTCCTCGTTGTGGCCGAAAGATGAAGCAGCAATTTATTGGGCTTCAGCATTGCAGATGCGGCATGAGCTGGAAACGTGATATTGGTTTTTTTGAGCGCACGAATGATATGGTGTTCTGCCTGGAACGCCGTTATGTAAACGGCAAACCTAAACAACGGCCTGCGATTCGCCGGAATGAAGATGGTTCTGGTGATACTGAATAACGGAATAACGATGGAATAGAATTGGCAAGCGATGCTTCTGGCTATCCACTTTGCCAGAAGCGGCTTGTTGGGGCACTCCCCAATCCCCTGTTGATCGCAGAAGTTCCTTCTGCGGCTACGCGTTTTGCAAACGCTTTTTCCGGCCCTCGCCGTCTATCTTATGTATGGTCCAGGGCCGGACTTGTACGAAAGACAAAAAGAAAAGAGCCGGGTTTAGAGGTTTCACTTCCTCTGAACCCGGCTCTTCATCGTTTGTATAGGAGCATAACGCAGAACATCCAACTCTTTTTCCTGCACTACTCCTGCTGTTTGAGCTTCATATCCCTGCGGATTGTGGTCTTGGCCGCCTTTAACAAATCCGTGAGTATCCGAATTTCATAGTCATCACAATCGTCCAGAAGCTCCTGGACTTCATGCGAGAACACGTCCTTGGAACGAATCACGCTATCACAAAGGAACTCGTCCACTGAAACATCCAGGGCGTTTGCCAACGACACTGCCATCGGCAGGCTCAATTTGGAATTGCCCGTTTCGATGTTGCTCATGTGCGTCACTGACAGCCCGGCCTTCTCCGCCAGCGCCTCCTGCGTCAGATCTGCCCGAATCCTTGCAATCTTGACCCGCTTTCCAATCGCTTTGTAATCCAACTCCATCTATAAGCCCTCATAGTATGGTTTGCTGATCTGGTTTCTCTTATTGTAAAGGACCCTGCATCGTTATATAATAGTCTGTGTAAATAGTTCATTTATACAGTTTAATTTTTCTCAAATTTGTGGGTCGAGTTATCCTTATAACAGCTTTTGCCGATGAGAGGGACACTATGATCTGTACATTTGCAGGGCACCGGGAGATTTTTGGCTTTGACTAATCCCACCTCATGGAGATACTGGAAAGCATCCTGGAATCAGAGCAGGAACTAACCTGTTATGTAGGCGGGATGGGAGAATTTGATTCACTCTGTGCCAATGCGGTCAGGGTTCTCAAGCATCGCCATCCTGAAAAAAACATTTTGCTGATCCTTGTTCTCCCCTATATGAAACAGTCCATAAACACCCACAGAGAATACTATCAAGAACGATACGATGACATCATTATCCCCACTGAGCTTGCAGGAATCCATTATAAGAAGGCCATTACGGCCCGGAATCGCTGGATGGTCGATCAATCAGACTGCCTTGTCTCTATGGTGTGGCGAAACTATGGAGGTGCATATCAGACATTGAAATACGCAGAAAAATGCTCCAAGAGAATTTTTCGTATGGAGCCCAAAGCATAAGAGCTGCACCCGGAGGCTGCAGCTCTTGCGTCAGACAAGTCAAGTGAGAAAAAAATTTTTCAGTTAGTGCCGAAAAATGCCGCTCTAATTCGTTTACATGACAAGAAGAAATCTCTGGCAAAATGCAGCTGTATATGGCACAATAGAAACAGAATCAGTTTACATTCAGACCGCCCTGCCATACGCCATAGCCATACGGAAGGTGATGAAAATGGAATCGAGCTATACCACCGCCCCCTACCTGTTTCAAATCAGCTCCTATGACATCAGCCGCCTTTTGCCCCAGGTGAGCAAAGCACTGGAAACGAGATCGGAGCATCTCTCCCGGGAACGCTACCCCAAAATGTGGCGATACATTGACCGCCTCCCCTCTCCCTCCCAGGGAGCCAAGCGGAGCCGGCTGCGCACTAGGCTGTTCAGCATCCTTTGCCTGGCAGCGGGAATTGTTTTGGTTGTGCCCGGTCTGATGGAACCAAAGGAGCTGCTGGTTCCTCTAGTCGCTGGTGCAGCCGCTGTGGTCCTGGGGGCCTCTGGGTTATTGCGCACCAGAAAGAATCGGGAAAAACCATTTGACCGCTCGGCCCGGCTGCTGCTGGAAGGGAAAGATCAAACCTCGGAAGGTCATGCTCCGGTTGTTTCTTTCTCGGACCAGGGTATGACCTTCTCAGAAAAAGATAAAACGGAGTTTGTACCGTACAGTGACTTTGAATCTGTATGGGAAACAGAAGACACCCTGCTTCTTGTGTTCGGGCAGCGTGTCACCCTTTTACAGAAACAGGATTTGATGAAAGGCACTTTGCCTGGCCTGTCCCGACTGCTCGCTGAAAAAGTCCCGACATATAAGTTGATTGCGCACGGCTGAGGTGCCCTTACTGCGGAAAAGAAATCAAATAGGAGGATATCGCCATGGAAAAAAAGCTGTTCGTACTTGTTTTGATCGCATTGAGTTCCGCCTGTCTTGTACTTGCGCCGCATAACCGTCAGAACGTACCCATGGAAAACAGCCTGATGGAAACAATCCGTTCGGCTCCTGTTGTGAAACTGGAATATGCGGACCAAGCGGATCATCAGCAGGTCTTTGTTGATAACGCAGATTCAACAGCTTCCATCGCAGATATGGACATTCAGAGCTCTCAGAATGGGTTCAGTGAAGAATGGCTCTATCGCTTCACCTACAATCCCCGCGAAAAGGTACGCGGCGGGCAGGAAATCGTCGTGCTTCTCGGCTCAACTTCCATGGAGATTGAGGGAACCACCTTCACCCCTGGAGACGGTGTTGCTTACGATGCAATTCTGGATTGGGCAGAAGGTGTATATGACTTCTATCAAGCCGATTGAGGAAGCTTTCATGAACAAGACTCTTTGCAAAACTATAACCGTTATCCTGACGCTGCTTGCCATTGCCTCCGTGTTGGGCGCTGTAACGATAACCGGCAGCGGCGTCCTGGACCTGAGCAATATTGTCCGGTATTTTCTCATTGGCTTTGCTGTTGTCTTCGACGTAGCAGCCGTACTGACCGGACGATATGGCTGGAAATCTTGACAAGGATCTTTTCCCTTGTTCCCTCATGGAAACAGATATCACCGATTCAAAACAGGAGAGAACGCTCAAATGATTACCGCAATCGTCTCCATTGGCCAAGTGTATGACGCTGAATATTGGCTGGCCGGATGGCTTCTGTGCGCCGCCCTATACTTTGTGTTCTTGCTGATCCAGGAAGTGAATCGGACCAGAACCGGCGCGGTCCATGTTGTCGTTTGGTTTCTGATTTCAGAGGCCCTCACCGATTTGATCTGGGCTGTTGTCTATTATGGCAATCCCGGCTACATCAATTACGGTATTGCTGCTGTCTATGGCTTGCTTCTATGGCCCGTCCTCCTTCTGGCTGCCGGAGCCATCGCATCCGCTCAAAATAGAAAAAGCAACCGATCAGTTTAACTTCAAATGGAATCCAGGTTTCAATACGAAAGGAGTGTCCTACATGATTGATTTTCTGTCTGACATGATTCTCAGTAACCTTTTATTCTCTCTGCATGAAAAACATCCGGTTCTTTATGCTGTGGTAATGGGCTGTATCTTGGCCCTGTTCGCAGGAATTGCCGTTTTCGTCGGCTCACCAGTAAAGGGAACCTTTATGGTGGTGTTTACCCTGCTGATGACTGTTCTGTTTGTGTACGGCCTCCGCAAGAATACCAAATCCTCCCGCCCCACCTGGAACTCCTGGTTTGACAAGCACCGTTAAAACAGATTGGAGCTTTTTATGAAGCAATGGACTTTTGGAAAACAGATTGGCCTGGGAATGATTCTGCTGTGTGTCTGCGGCATCCTGGCCGCTGTGCTGCACAATAGCATTTTTCTCAATCTGGCCTGGATTCTCTACGGCCTGCTGTTTGTGATCCATCCCGTCTACCCGGAACAGGCAAAGTTCCGCTACGGTGAAGAAGGTGCCCAAAAGATTGCCCGCATGGCCGGCCTTATCTGCATCGCCATTGGACTGATTACCCAGTTCGGAATATAATCTCCTGCTGCGGAAAAGATGAATTCCGAATTCTTTTCTCTAAAGACGGACAGAGAGGTTCTGGATATGGAACGCCACCATAACAACAAATGGAATCGTCACCTTTGTAAAATAGCAGCCATATATGGATTTATATGGGCGGCCCTTGCGATTTCCTTCTGGTTTTTTATAACAATTCTCAAATGGCAATGCTCCATGTGATTGTGGTACAGTATGTCTCTTTGCCCATCATCATTTTTGTTTTCTCCATCATTATAGGTATACAGCGTTTACCCTTACGGCTCGCCTGGATCACACCAGTCCTCTTTTCCATTACATACTTGCTCTACAGCTTATTGACACTCTCACTTGCACAATTTGTCCTCGCAGGTGTCGCATCGTTTCCCGATATCGTCGATTTTATTGCCGCCATTCTCCTTTCAACCATTGGTATGCTGATCGGTACAGGGGCGGGAAAGCTGTGCAAAAAGGAATGAGCGCCTACCTATGCAGCCAGTCCCATCCATGTAACCGAGCAGAATGCGACAGGAAGGGGTCGTGTAATATGAAAAAGAAAACAACCGTCCTTATTGCAATCATCACCATCCTCATTTTGGCGGCAGCTGCATGGTTTTTCGGATACCACAACCGAAAAAGCACCGACAACTTACCAAGCCTTGCTGCCATCGCCCAAATGGAAGAAGCTGAGGTGAATCGGATTGTATGCGGCTACCGCAGGGGGCAGTTAGCCGAAGTTTGGGGCAGCCCTGATGAAAGCAGCCCCATGGAAGATATTTGGACGATCAAGGACAACATTACACTTACCGTCAATTACCACAACAATGATGACAAAGCCGTCATCTGTGGCCTGTCCAATCAGTAGAACCAGGAAGGACAATCGCATGGAATTCGTGTTAAATTTTTCTCTGAATTACATTGTATTGACGGCGGCGGGCTGTGTGTTCGTGATACTCCTTATTGTGCTGCTTGCAAAAAGAAAGTCACTGTCCAAAATCGCCAAACATAGCATCACCGTTTTGATGATCGTCCTTATCATCTATTTTTCATTTATTATTTGGATCACGATTGCTGCTGGAAGAAATCAGCCAGCAAATCCCCCTTCTCCTTTGCCTTCTCTATCCTATATTTACGGGAGGATACTGTGAAAAAGAATATCTTTGCCGCGCTGACGGCATTCTTTCTTCTGGCCGGCCTGACGGCCTGCAAAGCCAAAACGCCCCAGGATCTTGCATCGGAAGCCCTGAGCCTGGACCTTTCAGCCGGCAGCGAGGTTTCCTCTTATGATACCCACAGCGGCAACGGCGACGGAACATCCTGTATTGTTCTTTCCTTCCAGGATGATACCGTTTTGGAACAGGTTCAGGCCAGCGATGCCTGGCATCCTCTCCCGGTGGACCAGACCACCCAGGTTCTTGTCTACGGCTTATCGGAGGAAACCGGTGATGCCTCCTGGCAGATCGGCCCTTTTCTGACGGATGACAGCGGCAATCCGCTGGTGCCGGCGGTTCAAAACGGATACTATGTTCTCCTGGATCGGCAGGCTGAAGGCGGCAAAGCCCCTGGGTCTGACATCCTGGACCGCGGCTCCTTCAATTTTACCTTTGGCCTCTATGACACCGACACAGACACCCTTTACTGCTGCGAGCTGGACACCTGATGGGCCTGAAAACTGGCCGCTGCTGCCCTGCGGGGAGGTTTTGGAATGATTGTCTATCTGCAAATGATCGACACCCCGGAGGATCGGTCCAAATTTGAGCAGCTGTACCTGGAATACAGGGGGCTGATGTTTCATGCGGCCAACCAGATCCTCCACAATGAACAGGACGCCGAGGACGCGGTACATCAGGCGTTCCTGAGCATTGCCCAGCATATCCAGAACATTGACCAGCCCATTTCTCCCAAAACCCGGTGCTATGTTGTCACCATCACCGAGAACAAGGCCATTGACCAGTACCGCCGCCGGCAAAAGCATCCCACCGTGGAACTGCAGGAGGAACTTGCTGGGGTCCCGGTTTCTTACGATGGAGAAAATCTTCTGGCGGCCTGTATCCTGAAGCTCCCCGCCCGGTACCGGGAAATGATCTTGCTGCGGTATCATCAGGGCTACAGCGTCAAAGAGGCGGCAGCCCTGATGGGCTTGTCCTTTTCCGCAGCTTCCAGCCTGGATTATCGGGCCAAGCGCAAGCTGAAAGAACTCTATGAAAAGGAGAACGCCCTATGCTGACCGACGAAATGCTCTGCACAGCTGCTGCCGAAGCCGACAGCGCCCTTTGCAATTCTCTCCTGGCCACCATGGGACAGGAGCACGTCTTTTCCGCCCGGTTTGAGCGCCGGATGAACCGGCTGCTTCACAGGGCGCGGCACCCGGTCTTATACCCGCTGCTGCAGCGGGCCGCCTGCTTCCTGCTGCTGGTCATCCTGGCCGGCACCACATGGCTCACCGTGGATGTCCAGGCACGGGCTGCCTTCTTTGCCTGGGTCCGGCAGCAATACGAATCCTTTACCGAATATCGCTTTGTGGCATCTGCGCCGGATTCCCTTGACCTCTCCATTCCCGAACCTGCATGGGTTCCCGAGGGTTTTGAAAAGCAAAAGCAAACCATCACTGACACCACCTCCATGATGGTTTACACCGACAGCGATGGCCGGATGATCTCCTTCATCTATTCCCGCGGGGCAGACGCCACCAGCCTGTTCCTGCTCCCCCAGGATGCTGTGATGCAAACGGTTTCGGTGAACGGACAGGACGCCGATTTCTACCTGGAAAGCGACCCGGAATCCGCCAACGCTCTGGTCTGGCTCTCCGCCTCCGGCGACACCATCTACTGCCTCACCGCTCCCCTGCCGGCATCCACACTAATTCAGATTGCGGAAAGCATCCCCGCTTGATCTCATTGAAACACAAAGGAGGTAATCACTATGAGAAAACTGCTATTGGCACTGGCCGTCACCCTAGGACTACTTCTAAGCATTTTTCTGGCTGCCTGCGCCCGGACGGTGTACATCGAACTGCCCTTTGAGCCGGCAGATCTGGACAAGGTTGAGATGTTCCGCTTTCAGAATCCAGCACAAGCCCAGAAAAAAATCATCACTGATCCTGTAGACATGAAAAGCCTATGCGACCTGCTGGAAAGCATTTCCCTGAAGGACAAGAAAACCGAACCTGTTGCCGGTGGCTCTGTGACCAGCTTCCGGTTCCATTGCACCGACGGCAAGACCTATGAAGTTGTTTATTCTGCCATCGCTGTGAAATCCGGGCGGATTAAAATGACCGACTGGGAAACGGACTATTTCACCTCCGCCGACCTGGGAGCCTGCTGGAACAACTACGACTATCCGGTCACAGACGTAGCTGAGAGCGAGCTGCCAGCGCTCTACTGAGCTGCTTGGTGCCGTAAAAACAGGCTGTCCTTTCCCTGCAAGGAGGAAACACGATGAAGAAACTGCTTTTTGGCATGATGCTGTTTTGTTCTGGTTCCCTTTCAGCTGCCATGCTGCTGGCCGGCTCCATGGCAAATGATTGGACGCTGAACGGCCAGTCCTCTGCTCTGTGGAATATCTCCCGGTACGGCCTTCTGCCTGCCCTGTACACCTTCCTGGGACTGACCCTTCTAGGACTGGTGATTGCTGTATGGGGCTTGTTTGACCCTGAAAAATGAACCAACACGTTTGCTTATGGCAGGTTTATATGCAAAAACGTAAACAGGAAATTAACTTCAAGGTGTTCTGAACACAGGAGGCTGAATAATATGCAAAAACGCGGCCTTATAATGGTTGCCTGTGTGGTTCTCCTGGCAGCTATCGTCTATATTGGGATGCACTTCTTTCCCAGCAGCCCGGAGGGCTATATAGATATAGTCGAAGTTGGAGAAATAGAAAAGTACACGGAGAAAGAACTTCAGGATAAAATGTTGGCCAGTACCGTATTAATATTGACGAGAAATGGGGCAAATCAAATAAGATTGAAAGTAACGCAGACACGGATGTCTATGAATTCGATGATATTTCGTACAAGATCATTTTAACATTCGATGGAAATGGACAGGTAATTGATTTAGAGCGCATCAAAAAACAATAGAACTGTTTGTCACATCAGTTAGAGTAAGGAGCACCGACAAACAGTACAAGCAGGCAGCGGCTTTTTAAGACAAAGCCGCTGTTTTTATGTGCATTTTTTAATAAGATTCATGGTCACCTGTGACAAAAATAAAAGCCGGACGCAGGGGCATACAGCCCCCACGTCCGGCGGTTTCTGTTTCTGATCTCAGTCGCGGTCAGTCTGACGATCTTTCTCCTTGTCTTTTTCCTTGTCCTGGTTCATAATCCGGTCCACGTTGGCCTTCACCGTCAGCAGTTCCCGCATCTCATCGCGGGCGCGGCGGTACTCCGAGTAGAGCTTTCTCTTTTCGGCCAACAGTTCCTGATACTCTGTGCTCAGCTCCTTGACCTTGGGCAACTTCTTCAGTTTCCGTTTGTCAAAGGCTGCTTTGGCAGCCTTGTGGAGCAGGATGTCTCCCTCATGCTCGGCCAGGAACTTTTTGCTGTACCCGGCTTTCCGGTAAGCCTCATATACCTCTCGGGTCTTGGCATAGTTGATGATCTGCGTTCGCAGCTCTGCAATCTCGGTCATCCGGTTTTCCGCCGCCTTGATCCGGGCGGCCAACGCATCATAGCGGGCCGTGGCAGAGGATGCCTTTTCTTTCAGGACCGCATAGTCCATCAGGTTATGCTCCGACAGATACATCATGGTCTGGGCCATCTGCTTCAAGTTGAACATCTTGGCCCAGTTGGCGTACCCCATGCCCTTCCCTGCCTGGAGTTTTGCCTGAATATCTACCAGTAGGTTGATCTTGGGGGGTGCCGGTACAGCGGCAACAGACTTTTTGCGCGGCGTGTGCTCTTTCTCCCCGGACAGAACTGCAGCCACATCCTCCTGGGTGTAGCCTTTGCCCAAGCTGCTCATGCGGGCCGGCTTTTTCCAGCCAGGGGCACAGAGGGTGATGTTCTTCCCTCTCTGGCCAACCGTGCAGCCCGACTGTTCCAGCTCCTTCAGAAAGGCCGGCATATCTGCCGGTTTTCTGGCCAATGCTTCGTCGATTGCAGTGCGCAGCAGCTCCCGGTGAGACGGCTTGGCCTGATCGCCCAGCCATTTGTTGTAGCTCTTTCCATGGGGCTTTGGATTCTCCACGATGGAGTATCCGTTCTCAATGCAGATGGTGTCGCTGAGCCGCCGCACCGCCCGGGTGCTGCCCCAGAAATTGCGGAATTTCCGGTCGCAGTCCAGGTTAACTGCACTCCAAATGATGTGATTATGAACATGGGCCTTGTCGATATGGGTGCAGACAATGAAAGCGTGATTGCCTTTGGTGAACCGCCGCGCCATCTCCACGCCGAGGCGGTTTGCCTCCTCCGCTGTGATCTCTCCCGGCACAAAGGATTGCCGCAGGTGATAGGCAATCACATCATCCTTGCCCCGTACCCTGCCCGTGGCTGCTGTATACTGCCGCTTGGCCAACAGGAACTCGGCGTCCGCAGTCCGGCTGTCACAGGCATAGCTGGTGACAAGCCTGCCGTCATCCGTCTTTTCCGGGTTCTTTACATACCCGATGATATCCCGGATGGCGCGTTTTACGGTTCGGCCCTTCCCGGTGTGCAGCGGCATGATGCGGGTGGTGGCCACTTTTCTCCCCTCCTTTCAAAGGAGCAGCTAGAGATGCTGTCCTCTTGTTCCTTCAGAATATGAGATAATCCTTTTTCTTTTTTGTTTGGCATATCGCAATGTTGTCGCCGCCCCACCCCAATCATGAAGAACATAGGCTACGACTACATCTGCTGACTGTACCATCCAGCGATTCCTATGCAGAATCGCAAAGCGGCGCGGTATCTTTTCAAGTTCTGGATATACAGAACCATCATAACCCACAGCATCCTGTCTGCCGTTCAGGTATGCCAGGACAAGAATCAGTTCAATCGAGGGATGATTTTTCTTTTCCTTGCGCAGAACAGATGCAGCCAATCCATCGAAAGCGCCGTATCCGCCAAGGTAAAAAGTTGTCGCTCCCTGTTCAATCAGACTATGGATCACGGTTTGCAGCCATTCCTCAACTTCTGTGGTCTGCGCAATTTCCCTGTGGCCGCAAAATGTTACGATCATCCTAAACCCTCCCTTTCTGTCTGCATCATGTTCCCGGCTCAAAGCTATTAGCTTATACCATATAGTCTAACAGACACTATCAAAAGTCTCAATCATAATGTAGTCTAAAAGTACATAGAATGACTTCTAATAGCTTACAGGCAGGTATACAGCATGGGACAGAACCAGTTGGGAAAGCGCATCAATACAGTCAGAAAAGATCGGGGGCTTACTTCAGACAAGCTTTCAGAACTCTGCAACATCAATGCAACCTATCTCCGACAGATCGAAGGCGGAACTAAAATGCCAAGTCTGCCGGTCTTCATCGACATCTGCAAGGCACTTCGTATTTCACCAGACTATCTGCTGCAGGATGAACTGACAGAGAACGAGATCAGTACCATTCGTGAAGTGGAAAAGCTCTGGAAGGACGCTCCCCCGCAAAAGCAGGAACTTGTCCTAACCATGATAAAGGCAGTCCTGGAACACACAGAGCAGTAAAATAGCCAGCTGGCGAAAACCGGCTGGCTTCTTTTTATTTTATCCAAAACTCTTAAAAGGCGGCCTGTAATTTCAGGCCGCCCTATTCCGTATTAAATTCATTCCGTACTGTTCTCCCGACTACAGCGGAAGATAGCGAATCTCACAGTCCGCCTGGGACTGGGCATACATAATGGTGTTCCTTGTTCCTCCCGGAGTTCCATTATACGCCGCAATCACCAGTGATGAGTGATCGACCATCCAGATATTGCGCGTCTGGAACACGTCCGTTGAATAACCGGGACAGATATAGACTACTTCGTCCGCCTTTTGGATAATCCGGCAAAACCGTTCTGTCCAATCACTTTCCCACCGCATTCCAAATCCTCTGAATGGAACCGCACAGACTAGCCGGACCTGGGGATGCTGCAAAACCAGTTCAGCTCCCCAGATGTCCACACCCTTGGCCATTCCAGAGATAAAGGTTGTATAGCCTTCCTGGATTGCATTCTGAATTGCTGCTTCAAGTTGTGAGATGACAGCCTGCTCCGAGATTCTCAGCTTTTCCGGGCGGTGTCCAGTAAAACAACAGGTGTGTTTTCTCATTCCCAATTTGCTCATCACAGCCACCTTTTTCAGCTTGTACAGTGCATCGAGGAAAGCGCATCCTGATATAGAATAAAATCACTTCCTCGCTCCTATATTCATTATACTATATTGTGATTATATCCACAATATGCAGCTTCCCGCAGCCACCCTATAATTGAGTTGATAACATTTGGGGAAGATGGTAGGCCGCATGATTGATTTCAGCCCATTGTGGGAGACAATGCGAAAACGCAATGTCACGCAATACCAGCTCTTGAAGAACGGCATCGACAACAAAACGCTCGATGCCCTCAAAAAGAACAAGAACATTACCCTGCTTACACTGGAAAAACTTTGTGACATCATCGGATGTACCCCCAACGATATCGTATCTTTCAAAAAGTAAGGCTGCCGAGAGAGAATCCCGACAGCCTTTTTTCATCCATAGACATTTTCCTGGATCAGATACCGAAGTCCTTGAATCCTGTCCAACAACCATAACGCAGCGGTAGGCAGCCCAAAAGGACTTGCCAAAAAGGCCAGAACCAGGTAAATGATGCCGCCCGTCACAGACGAACTGAGAAACAGGAGCACCGAACAAACGCAAAGGAGCAGGCTGACCAGTCCCAGAACCGCACCAGATACACACACCAGCCAGGTGCAAAACCAGACAAACAGGGCCAGAATGGCTACGACAGGGGCTGCTGCAATTTTCAGCAAAAGCTTAAAGATCGAGAACAGAGCAGTCATTTTCAGGGCCTCCTTCGTTGTTTTCTGTATTGATTGTCTCAAATCCCTGCCCAAAAGGCAAGGATGTCAACCAATAAAAAAACAGGGAGAGACGATGCCAACCGCACCGCCTCTCCCCTTTTTCTTATGAGATATTTGCCAGCTGTGTCAAGATCGTATGCACTCCTTCCCAAATCTCCTCCTGACGCCTGGAGAGGTCAGCTAAATCTTCCTGATAGACGCGGCCGGTGGAATTGACCCTTCGGACAAGCTGATTGAGGTTGTTGCTGCTGCGCCGCAGGAGAGACAGCAGTTCTTTCAGCTCCGGCAGATCGAGTTTGACGGCATAGCCGTCCAAAGCCATCTTCCGCAGATAGGCTTCCCGGTTGAAAACACCCAGCTGCCCCATCTTTTCCTCGATCTGTTTCAGCTCCTCGGCTGTCACCCGGAAGTTGAGCTGGATGTTCCGTTTCCGCTTGGGGACAGTCATCTTTCCGGCTCCCGCTTCTTTGGAGGCGCTGCCCTGGTCTTACCGGCGGTCGGCTCCTGTTTGAGCTGCTGGATCACCGACGGCTTTTCCTTCTCCCGTTCCCGAACCAGGTCCCGGACCTGATCCACAAACAGATTGACGAGTCCGGGATGGCTGTCCACCACCCAATGGGAGCGCCGGTTTCCATCCTCGCTGCCCTCCGGCATGGGCACCGTCTGTGCCCACGCTTTATTCTCACCGGAAATGCGGGCATCCCAGTCCTTGTCCTGCACTGTTGCAGCAAGGACAGTCTGAACCCGCTCGGGTCCAAACTTGTCCAGAACTTCCTGTGCCGCTGCTTTGGCGTCCAGCCGGTTTTCCTTATAATGAGCGCCAATCGCCGCTTCAATGGCTTCTTTACACTGGGCGTTGATCCGATCGGAATTACGATATGGTGCCGGTTCACCATGTTCCTGCCTACGGGCGGAACTGTGCCAGTAGAGTGACTCTTTTGCCTGTCCCTGCACGGCCTGGACCTGCTCTGCCCGGTTCTCAAAGCAGGCCCAGACTTCCTCCATTTGGCTGTTCCCCATCTTCTCATATTGATGAAAAAGGTCTTTCAGCACGTCAGGACAGGCCAGCAGGGCGGCGGCCTGGTCGTTGGTCAGGCTGTTGTACTCCAAAGACATCAGGAAGTTCTCTCGTACCGTATACTCGTAGCTGCAATCCAGGATTTTCGCAGGCGGCTGTGTCAGCAGCCAGTCCTTGTACTGCTCCTGCTCTGCAAACATTTTCTCATAAAGGGCTGTGTTCAGTTCCGCGTTGGTCATCGGGCATCCACCTCCTTTTCATGGGTTTTGGGTTTGGTGACAGAGGGCTTGCTGGCAGCAGTGGCTTTCAGTTCGGCCAGCACCGAAGGCCGGGCACTCTTGGCCATTACCTGTTCAGGCTGGGGCTGCCCCTTGCCGTCCAGATTCAGGGCGGTATCCAGTTCCACGAGACGGGCCGATTTGACCCGCAGGTCATCCTCATAGGGGAAAATCTTTCCCGCTTCCTCCTTGGCTGCGGCCTGCTGCTGATACAAATTGTCCAGTTTCGCTTTGGTCGCTTCCAGACGATAGGGCATCTGGGCAAGTGCGTTCTCGATACGGGTAAGATTGCCGCGGGGATCGGTGCCAAGACTTACCCGATGGGTCATTTGGCCTTTCAGCATCAGGGTAACTTCCTGCTTCCACGCATCAAACGCTGCCGACATGGCAAAGCCCCGGTAGCTGCCGAGCTGCACCGGGTCAGTGCCCTTCAGCTCCTTGCAGAAATCCAGCAGAGCAGCGCCCGCCTTCTCCTTGTCATCCAGCACAGTGCCCCGAATTTCCATCCCGGCAAACCCATCCTTCGGGTGAGGGTGAGCCGCCAGCGTTTCCATATCTGCCTCAAATCCCTGAATGAATCCCTTGTGCTTTTCAATCTCCTGGGGATAGAATTTCAGCAGCTGATCTTCCAGCCGATACTGCTTGCTCTTGTGATCGGCCTTCATCAGCTTGAGCTTGGAGACCTCCACATCCAGGTCCATCCGTTCTTTGATTCGGGGATCACCGGCACACAGGGCCTTGATCTCCGCAAAGGAGAGTGCCGTTTCATCCACATCATCGCAGGAGCGCACCGGGCTTTTACTGCTCATGATCTGGCTGATGAACTTCTGCTTGTTCTCCACCGTCTGCCAGAGGTAAGCGTCAAAGGTTCCCTCTGTCACATAGCGGTACACATGGACAAGCGGATTCTTGTTGCCCTGACGTTCGATACGGCCCTTGCGCTGGGCAAGGTCTCCCGGACGCCACGGGCAATCCAGGTCATGCAGAGCCACCAGCCGGTCCTGCACGTTGGTTCCTGCTCCCATTTTGGCGGTACTGCCCAGCAGGACACGCACCTGACCGGTGCGCACCTTGGCGAACAGTTCCTTTTTCCGCACCTCGGTGTTGGCATCGTGAATAAAGGCAATCTGTTCAGCGGGCATCCCGCGGGCGATCAGCTTTTGCCGGATATCCTCATAGACCGTAAATGCCGGCTTTGCATCAGTCAGCGGCACTGCCTGCTCCAGCGAGTGAAGGACAGGATTGTCCACCGCCTTGGCTGCCTTTTTGGACGGGGCTGCCTGGGGCGTCGAGATATCGCAGAACACCAGCTGGGTCAGCTTGTCGGCCTGGCCATCCTGCCAGATCTGCATGATGTTGTCCACGCACTGGTTGACCTTGGTGCCGGATTCGTCCGGCAGCAGCTGGTTGATGATCCGCTGGTCCAACCCCAGCTTCCGGCCATCGCTGGTGATCTTGAGCATATTGTCCTGAGAGGGGTCCACCGTGCCGCTGTGAACCAGAGAGGCACGTTCAGAGAGTGCCTTCACCATTTCCTGCTGCTGCTCGGTGGGCTGGGCCACCACGTTGTGGTACTCCACTTCCGGCGTGGGCAGATGGAGCTGGTCGGCGGTTTTGATATCGGCAACTTCCCGGAACAGGTTCATCAGCTCGGGAAGATTGAAGAACTTGCTGAACCTCGTTCTCGCTCGATATCCAGTTCCTTCAGGGGCAAGCTCCAAAGCTGTGACTGTCTCCCCAAATCGGCTGGCCCAGCAGTCGAAGTGGGTCATGTTCAGCTCCTGCAGGCGGTCATACTGAAGATACCGCTGCATGGTGTAGAGCTCGGTCATGCTGTTGGACACAGGGGTGCCAGTGGCAAAAACCACGCCTCGGCTCCCAGTGATTTCATCCATATAACGGCATTTGGCAAACATATCGCTGGATTTCTGGGCGTCACTGGTGGAAAGGCCGGCTACATTCCGCATTTTCGTGTATAAAAAGAGGTTCTTATAATTATGCGCTTCATCGACAAATAAGCGGTCCACGCCCAGCTGTTCAAAGGTCACCACATCATCCTTGCGGCCCTCGGCCTGGAGTTTTTCCAGCCGGGCTTCCAGAGATTTTCTGGTACGTTCCAGCTGCTTGATGGTGAAACGCTCGCCGCCGTTGGACTTCACCTCTGCGATGCCCTCGGTGATCTCATCAATCTGCTCCTGAAGCAGCCGCTCCTGCCGCTCCTGGCTGATGGGGATACGCTCAAACTGGCTGTGGCCGATGATAACGGCATCGTAGTCGCCGGTGGCAATCCGGCTGCAAAACTTTTTCCGGTTGTGGGATTCAAAATCCTTCTTGGTTGTCACCAGAATCTTTGCAGAGGGATAGAGCCGCAGGAACTCGGAAGCCCACTGTTCCGTCAGGTGGTTGGGCACCACAAAGAGGGATTTCTGACACAAGCCCAGGCGCTTACTCTCCATGGCGGCGGCCACCATCTCGAAGGTCTTGCCCGCACCCACTTCGTGGGCCAGCAGGGTATTCCCGCCGTACAGCACATGGGCAATCGCCCCCAGCTGGTGTTCCCGCAGGGTGATGGCAGGGTTCATGCCGCCGAAAGTGATATGGGAGCCGTCATATTCACGGGGACGGGTGGCGTTCATCTCCTCGTTGTACTGCCGCACCAGGGCCTGGCGGCGGGTCGGGTCCTGCCAAATCCAGTCCTTGAAGGCATCCCGGATGGCCTGCTGCTTTTGCGCGGCCAGGGTGGTTTCCTTGGCATTCAGCACACGTTTTTCTCTGCCGTCCACATCTTCAATGGTGTCGTAGATGCGGATGTCCCGCAGATTCAGCGCATCCTCCAGCAGCCGATAAGCATTGGCCCGGTCGGTGCCGTAGGTGGTGTAGGCTGCCACATCATTCCGGGACGGGTAGTTTTTCCCTGTGATCTGCCACTCCGCGGTGTACGAAGAATAGTTTACCTGAATACTACCGTGCCGCATATAAAACGGTGTGTCAAACGTCTCGTACATGAACTGCTGGATATACTTTTTGTCGATCCAGGTGGCGCCCAGGCGCACCTCGATCTCCGAGGCATCCAGGTCCTTGGGCTGGGCAGCGGCCAGGGCTTCCACGTTGATGGCAATGGACGGGTCCTGCTGTGCTGCCAGCTGCGCCTGCCGCAGTTTCTTGCGCACATTGCCGGACAGATACTCGTCAGCGGTCACATAGCGGGGCTGTTCTCCCTCCGGCACCGGCTCGGGCAGACGGAAGATCACGCCTTTCAGCTCCTCAGCCAGCTCGTCACGGGGCTTGCCGGTGAGCTGCTCCATATACTCCATATCCACACAGGCTTTTTCGGAAATGGATACGGCCAGCGCCTCGCTGGCCGTGTCCACAGATGTCACAGCCTTGTGGGGCTTGATGGTCCGCTTGGAGAACATATCGGCCTTGCTTTTCAGTTTGCCGTTCTCGTCGATCACTTCCAGTGCGCAGAGCAGGTAGTAGCTGGAATCATCGGCAAAGGCCAGCCGATTTGCCCGGTCATTGATTAGACCGTACTTGGCAGAGAAGTCATCGTAGAGCCGGTTCAGCTCTGCTTGCTTTTCCTGAATGTCGCTGTCCGGCACAGCGGCATCCATCTGCAGTTCGATCAACTCCTGGACACAACCCCGCAGGCCGACCATTCCCTTCACACGGGCTTCGGCGGTGGCGTTCAGCTCCGGGCGCACCATCCGGCTGTTCTCCCGGAAATAGACCGTTCCATCCAATACCGCGTAGGAGTAGTTTTTCACATTGGGATCAGCCGGGATAGAGGTTTCAATGGCCTCTCCCTCCCCCAGGTCCGGCAGCTCTGCCTCCTGGTAGGTGCCGTGAATCTGATTCACGGCCTCCTTCAGCTGTTCTCCCAGGTCTGCACCTTCCAGGGGCAGCACGGTACTTTCCTCCCGGCCATACTGGGTGCTCTCGGTGGTCAGTTCTCCCAGAACCATCTCAGGATGGTCCACAAAATACTGGTTGATGGAGATGCCGCTCTCGGTTTGACCCAGCTGTACCCAGTCAGGTTCCCGGTCGATGGGCCGATCACGTTTTTGCAGGAAGATGATATCGGACACCACATCGGTGCCGGCATTGGCACGGAACGCATTGTTGGGCAGCCGGATGGCCCCCAGCAGGTCGGCCCTCTCGGCCAAATACTTGCGGGCGGCGGAATCCTTGGAATCCATCGTGTATCGGCTGGTGACAAAGGCCACCACGCCGCCCGGCCTCACCTGGTCAAGAGCTTTGGCAAAGAAATAGTTGTGGATGGAGAAACCGAGGTTGTTGTAGGCTTTGTCGTTGACCTTGTAGTTGCCAAATGGCACATTGCCGATGGCAAGATCGTAGAAGTCCTGCTGCATGGTGGTCTCAAAGCCCGCCACCGTGATGTTGGCCTCCGGGTAGAGCTTTTGAGCAATACGGCCCGAAATGCTGTCCAGCTCCACGCCATACAGCTTGCTTCCCGCCATACTCTCGGGGAGCATCCCGAAGAAGTTGCCCACGCCGCAGGAAGGTTCCAGGATGTTGCCAGTCTGGAAGCCCATCTTCTCCACTGCGTCATAGATGGCGTGAATGACGGTGGGGCTGGTGTAGTGGGCGTTCAGGGTGCTGGCCCGGGCAGCGGCATATTCCTCGGGAGAGAGCAGTTCCTTCAACCGGACGTACTCCTTGGCCCAGCCGTCCTTGTCCGGGTCAAAGGCATCTGCCAGGCCGCCCCACCCGACGTACTGGGACAGGGTTTCCTGTTCTTCCGGGGTGGCGTTCCGGTTTTCAGACTCCAGCGTTTGCAGGGTGCGGATGGCCTCCACATTGCGGGCAAACTTCTGTTTGGGACCGCCCTCCCCCAGGTGGCTGTCGGAGATGCGGAAGTTCCGGGCGGGAGGCGCAGGCGTTTCTTGTTCGTGAGACTCAATGGGCGGCTCGATGTGGAGTTTTTCGACCACTACATCATAGGGCAGATTTGTTTCCTCTGCCGGGTAGGCTGCCACCGGTTCCGTCACAAAGGTGGGCTGGGCGGTCAGCTGCGCCCTGCGGGTCTCGATCTGGCTCCAAAGTGCATCCTGCTGCGCATCGCTCAGATTCAGGTTTTCGGCCCACCGGTAATCCAGTGTCACTACTTCAAGGGCGTCTGCATCCGCCGCGTGTTCGATGGATTTGCTCCAGTAGTCAAACTCCACCGCTCTGGCCAGTACATCCTCCAACTTTTCCAGCTCCGGGCGGGACATCTTCTTCCAGATATCGTCCTTCTGGCTCTGGATGGTAAAGCCTTCGCCATCATCGTGCTGGGAGACGGTGTAGACCAGCGTGTCCGGCACCCCGTTGATCTTGCAGGATAGATGATACTCCTTTTCCCGAGAGATCGCGGAATAGCTGCTGCTTTCCACCTGGATGTCGGTCACGTCCTCCGCCGTCAAGGGCTTCTCAGGTTTGGCCGGGGCCGCTTCCTGTTCCAGGTACTGACGGATTGCGGCAATCGACTCCGAGCGGAAGATGGGGAAACCGGTGGCCTCGGCAAAGGTCACATCCCGCAGGCTGACGCGCTCTAAATCCAAGTCCACCTGATCCACCATGAACCGGCGGTCATCCAGGTCAAAAGCGGTTTCGCCCGGAATCAGATTCTGACGGGCATACTCTGCATCGGACAGGGCTTCCGGTTCCGGCTCCTCCGGTGCATCAACGACAGGTCCTGCGGCTGCCTGCTCGGCGTCCTCGACCACCTGCCGAATAAAGGGATCGTTGTCCAGCTTTTCAGGTTCCACCACCTGGCCTTTTACGATACCTCGATCAGCCAGGGTTTCCCGGATCGAAACAGGGTCCACATCATCCAGGTTATCCCGCTCGACTTGGGTGTAAAAACGGTCCTCTTTGATGAGCTGGGCAATCCGCCGCTGAACTTTGGGCCAGGGCAGCTCTGTCCTGACCGGACTTCCGGGACGGACTGTAAACGGGGTTTTACCATCACTGCCGTCATACTCATGGGCCAGCCATGCAGCGGTGTCTTTTTCGCGTGCATGGTTTTTCATATAGCGGACAACAGCGTGCTTACTCTCGATTTTGCCATTCCAGTTCTGGATGGCCTTGTCAATGTCTGCATCCGAGAGGGGGTGCAGCAGCTCATAGAGCTTGGGATAGGTCTCGTCGATAATTTCCTGCGTTATGCGCTTCCGAAATTCTGGGATATAGGCATAGAGGTGGAGCAATTCCTGGTTGCCAGATGACAAAACAGCCCGCTGGATGGCCGCCCGGCCTTCAATTACCGCGCGTTCTCGGTCGCCGTCGCTGCAAACATTCCCGTATCTGGCATCCCGGGCGACCGCCTCCAGCACAATGGGCTTGTATCGCTCGTGTAATTCCCGGATGGTTGCATTTTGAATTGCTTCCTCATCCGGGAACGCCCGGAATCCATCTGCGCCAAACTCAGCCTCGTGGGCATCAATGGCCTGCTCTGCTTCGTGGTCGATGGAGAGGATGGTATATTCCCGGCGCTGGGCGCTGCCCTTCTGCTGGGCGGAAACCGTCACATCGTGCTTGTCGCGCAACCGTTCCACAGTTTGTTCCAACTGGGTCGCTGGAAATCCGCACATCTCCACCCGGCCTCCGCCCGGAATGGAGCGGCTGAAAAGGTTCAGGTTCAGCTCTGCAGCGGCAGTGCGGGCATCTTCGCCGTACAACTCGAAGAAGTCTCCCATCTGGTAAAGGACCAGATCATCCGGGTGGCGTTCCTTGACGCCGTTGTAGTCCCACACACCTAGGTCAGGCCGTTCCGCTTCGTCCAGATACTTGCCGGCAGCAATCAGCACGCCGATTCTCTTTGCCGCATCAGACCAGGAAAACCGCTGTTCCTGTCCCTCGGGATAGGAGCGCAGCTGGATGCCGCGGGCATTGTATTCCAGAAAACCGTGGCTGCCATCCAGGAAAGTCCAGGTCTGCCCTCCGATGCCGTACTCGTTTTTCAAAAACTCGGCCCGTTCTTTGGGGGTGTGGTTTTCCGCAAAATAAGCCGCAATCCGTTCTTTGCCCTGGGCAAAGCCGCTGCCGCTGGCCAGGGCCAGCGCAATATCCTCCCCAGAAAAAGAAAAAGCGGAGACTTTTTCGGTCTCCGCTCGTCGGTCGATCTGTTCGATTTGCTCCGCTTCACTGGGGAAAAAACTCAGCTGTTGATGAGTTCCGCCATCAGGATTTCCTCGGCCTGTGCCTTGCAGGTGTTCATCAGGCCCACCCACTGCATCGGATCGCGGGCTTTCAGCTCCTCCGTCGCTCCCGCTTCCTTCGCCAGCTGAGGCATCATCTGTTCCAGACGGCTGTTCGCTGTCTTGTCGATCTCCAGCAGGTGCGGGTACAGCTTCTCGCTCATCAGCAGCTGATTGTAAATCAGGGGCCGGTGCTCCTTCAGGTACGCTTTCCGCATCCGTCCGTACTTGCCCAGGGGCTCCGACGGCTGTTCGCTCAAGGTCAGGTTCGGAATCAGGTAGTCGCCGTTGCGGGTGTAAGTCAGATTGTTCTCCATGGTTCATGCTCCTTTCTGCGGTATGCTCTCGCTCATAGTTTCGGATGGTGACGCCAATCTGCCGCAGTACCTGCTCGCTGGACTGGCTGACCGCCTCTCCCAGGGCACCAATGGTGGCCGGACTATTGAAGTCGGAGATTGTGATGAAATCTTCGCGGTCAAAGTAGCGTTCCGGTTCCAGGCCACAGCGGGACATCAGGGCGTAGGAGATGCTGACGGTGGTGGCTGCCTTGAATTGCATCTCGATGTTATAATCATCGTACTCCTCCAGGAACGAATCGTCAACGATGTGGAAGAAGTCCCGCCGATGATCCTCCCAATATGCCCCGGCTAATTTTCCAGCCACGTCGATGATCTGCTGGGGAAGATCGTCTCCAGATGCTCCATAGCTGCGCTCCAGCATGGCGGATACCGGTCCTTTGTGCTGTTCCTCCAGCTGCCACAGCCAGGGGGTGCGGGAATGCTCACGGGTTCCGGTGTCCGAAATGTCGAACACATAGCGCAGCCGGGGACGGTCGCCGGTATCGTCCACCAGAGCAATGCCCTTGGACCCGCGCCGCACATACCGCCCCATCTTGTCATTCCAAAGGTCGTACTCGGCACAGGCGGTGGCGTCCGGCCTCTGGGCATAGATCATCATTTGATCCTGGAACGTGTACTTGTAGAGGCGGGCAGCCGTGGTAAGAAAACCCGTCCACTCCTGCCAGCTATCGGTGAGTTTGGCTGCTACCTGTTCGGCCATCTGCGCATACATTTCCGCCTTGGTTGGCATGGTTTTCGGTCCTCCTTTCCTGTTTCATAAAAAATGGAGCGGCCATAAAGCCGCTCCATCTCGTTGTGTGCCTACTCGTCGAAATCCGGGTACAGTTCCAGTTTTGCAAACTCCTCATCGCTCATGGCACGGAGTTTTTCGAGGGTGTGGTCTGTCAGTTCCCGCAGCTCCTTTTCCTCCGGTGTAAGATGGCCGCGCATCTCGGTCAGAACTTGGATCAGCAGTTCCCTGTTGCCTCCGTTGTAAATGCACATGAGATTGGTCTCGTCAAAGGTGAAATCCTGCATATCACATCTCCCTTTCTGCGCTCCTTTTAGGCGCTGTCTTTTTGTGTTTGGTTCTGGGTTTGGCCTGCAGCTGTTCCCTTACGGACTTCTTCTTTTCCTGTTCCTGCGGATCTTTGTCTTGCGGCTCTTTGGGGCCGTTGTTGATGATGCCGTCAATCATGCCGTAATCATCTTCCACCGACATTTCCGCATTTTTCAGCGGATTGCCCGGAAGGAATCCGGGGATCTGCTCAAAGCCAATGCTGTCACAGTAATAACATGATAACCTGCCGCCCTGCCTGATTGCAACGATGTCGCTGACACTCATGGACGGGCTGTGAAAGTCTGCCGGCTTTTGCAAATTGAACTGCTCGTACAGCCTGCCCAACTGCTCCGACGTACTGCCGGGACTGGTCAGCGGAGCCGTGTAAACCAGGTCATAGTTGCTGTGCTCCACTTCCTGCCCGCTGGCCTTGAGCCGTTCCAGCCCTTCATAGCGGATGTCCCTTAGACCGTCCGTTTGTTTGAGTTGATAGATGGCAAAACAGTCGCCCCCAAAGTCGAGGAAGGCCCGCTCCCGTTCTTCCTGATGGTTCATTCGGTCTTGAACCCGGCCATGAAATTCCGAGGTTTTCTCCCATTCATCGCGGGACAGTGCAAAGATGCCGTCATGGGCGTCAAGTTCGGCAACATCAAAGGCCATCTCCGGTTTTTCTCCATCCTGGATGATATACACGGTCAGGTCCCGCTCCATCAGCTCGTTGGCCCGCTCTTTTGACAGGGGCAGAAGGTCGCTGTCCAGGCAGCTGCACTTTGCCAGTTCTTCCTCGGACAGCGCCGGGTCCGGCATGGGATATTCGTCCAGTGCCTGTTCTTTGGCACCGGGGAACTGGGCCGCACTCTGCTGGCTGGCAGTCTCCTGCAGCGTTTCGATCATGGACAGCGGTGCATACCGGATGGACTTGTCGCCCATCCCGAGGTCATCGCAGATATGACCGATGGCTTCGGCCCGGCCCATACTGGGGCTATCCAGCTGGCCGCTGTTCATCGGCTCCATGGTCGCCGCATCGTAGAGCGTGTAGTCCCATCCGGCACCATGGGGCTGAACATGGAGATACGCAACATCATCCAGGATCAGCAGAGCCTCACGCTGTTCGGCCCCGGGCGGAGCGTTTTGGATGCTGTGGGAAATCCGTTCTGCTTTTGTTTCCGGCACCAGCTGATTCAAACGGTCCAGCAGCAGGGCGGCCTTCTCGGTCATTTCCCCGGGATCGTCCTCATCGACGATGTTCTGGAGCCAGTTCCGCGTCCCGCCGGCTTCGCCGCTGCGCAGTGTGATTGTCAGTTCTTTCAGCGCATCCTCACGGTCGTCCACGGTATCGTGGTACTCATACGGATCGTAGTCAAAGGCAAACTCGTCGATGTCCTCAGCCAGCACTTCGATGGGGTCACGTTCCTGCTTCGGCGCGGCAGCCAAGTCAATGCCGCGCTCCTTGCAGATCTCCTTGTAGTTGCGCTCGATGTTGTCAATCAGCTCGCCGGAAGTCTTGTTGATGGTCTCCAGGCTGGCCCGCAGCTCTTTCAGCTCCTTGCCCTCGGACCAGGATGCAATATAGCCAAAGCTGTTTTCGCCGGTCTGGATGCCGAAATACTGACAGACCGCATAGGAGATGCTTTCTGCCTCCACTTCCTCGGTGTTGCGATTCTTGGCGGCCTGCTTCACTGCCGTCCGATCTTCCTCCACTTCCAACCGCCACTCGAACTGATTTTCGTCCACATAGCGCCATCCATCTTCGGCGGCGGCCTGTTCTGCCTCTGCTTCGGTGGCAAAGTCCAAACGATAGTCCTTTTTGGTGCCGCCCTCGCTCACCATGACAATCTTCCAGGCAGGTTCTGCCTCATACTTTTTGGGGTCATGGAGCTTGCTGTGTGCCACCTCATGGACGGCGGCAGAGATGGTCTGCACCTCGCTCATCCCTTCCCGGATGGCGATTCGCTGCTGATCGGAGGAGAAATAGCCGTCCAGATTGGCATTCAGCGTCTCAAACTCGATGGGGACCGGAGCGGAGCGCCGCAGGGCTTCCAGAAATGCCTCATAGTGCGGCACTGTGCCGGAAAGTTTGGATGCCAGTTCCGGCAGGGGCTTACCGTCTGTCTGGCTTACATCGAACACTTTGACCGGGCGGAACATGGGGATTTCGATTTCCCTTTCCTCCATGACTGCCTTGCCGTCTGCATCCAGGATCGGAGCCTGGGTGTCCGGGTCCCGCTTCATCTCCTCGATCCGCTTTTTATACGGCGTGGGAGCGATGATGGTAATGCCATGCTCTCCCTTTTTCACATGGCGGCCAAACTGGTTTTTCCATTTGTTGTACCCTGCCACCAGAGTGGCGTCAGGACGCTGCATATAAATCAGCATGGTGTTGTTGACGGAATAGCGGTGAAACTTGGACATGACAGACAGATAGTGCGCATATTTCTCACTCTCGAACAGGTTCTTGATGCCCTGCTCGATGCCTGCCGTGATTTCCTGCAGCCTCTCCCGGCTGGTGGGTTTGTCGGCCATGATTTCCACGCTCCTTTCCATAGCTGTGATTTCTGACTGGTGTTCAGCAATCCACAGCTTTTGTTCTTCTTTGCTGTACGCCTGAAAGGTGTCCAGCAGATACCCTACATAGCTTTTCTTCTGAATGGCTTCTGTGAAGCGGGGATGCAGCCGCTCCTCCGGTGTTTTGGGTGGATAGTCTCTTTCCCACCTTTGAAGCAGCTGGTAGTAGTCGGTCAGGACACGAACACTGTGGTCCCGGGCCTCCCTGAATTTCTGCCCCTCCGTTTTTTGCCGGACATACTTTTTTCCAGAGGAAGTCTGTCTGTCATGGTTCAGCCCAAAGTCCTGGGCCAGCTTTTCTGCAGCTTCCCTGGGGGACAGGTCATAGAGGCGGGCCGTGAAGTCAATCACATCGCCGGTAGCCCCACAGCCAAAGCAGTAGAAGTAATCCTCATTTACTTTCATGCTGGGGGTATGGTCATCGTGAAACGGACAACAAGCCATGCCGCTTCGGTTAACCTCAATTCCGTAGAGTTCTGCCGCCTCCCGGACCAGGATGGATTGCCGGACGGTTGCAAAGATGTTTTCAGCCATGTTCACTCACCGGCGGTCCTTTGAGCAAAAAAGAAGGCAGGGAGCGATGCTTCCCTGCCTTTCGGACGTGATAAAAAGTCACATTTCATGCTCCTTTGTTTTCCCCCGATGCGGTGCTTTCGGGGTGGGTTCTGTCTTGCTGCCGGTTTCTTTCAGATCTCTCAAGACTGATTTCCTCAGCATCGGTTTGAGCGGGTGTTTCCACCGGGCAAAAGCCATATCTTTAGGACCACAAAAGCCCCCGTAGGCATCTCGTTCATAGCTGCGGACCCGGTCAAAACCCAGGTCCTTCCGCATCTGCTTCAGGATGCCCATAACTTCGGGACTCTGGTTCACGGCATCCATCCGAGTGTAATCGTCCACCAGGTAGTTTTTGCCCTGTCGGACCTGGAGCAGGTCGGCAGCGCTGGGCGGGTCCTCCCGCTGGACGCCAAAGGTCAGACGGGCCGCCGACAGGTCCTCGCTGTTATAGGGTTCAGAGCGCAGCTCCTGAAACCGGGCTGCCGCCTGCTCGTAGGTGTCATAGAACTCGATGGGTGTATGGGGTTTGCTCCCTGCTGCTCCCGTCCAGGTGGCAAGGTCCGGGATGATATAGCACTGCCACTTGCTGTCTTTTTCCTCTGCCATAAGCCCTCCTTAGATAAAATCGGGGTACAGTTCCAGTGCATCGAACTCGGCATCGGTCATGCCGGCCAGCTTATCGAGGGTGCCGTCGGTCAGGTCCCGCAGCTCCGTTTCGGAAAGAGTGAGATAGGTCTTCATCTCAGTCAGCACTTCGATCAGCCGTTCCCGGCTGCCAGTGTTGTAGAGGGCCATCAGGTTAATCTCCTCATACGAAAAGTTCATCCTTTTCCACCCCCGTTCTCAAACTCCAGGCTGAACTGTGCCCGCCCATCAGCCTCGGTGGTCATCAGGACAGAGGCGTTATAAGTTCTACTGGTGCGCTGGCTCTTGCAGTCCTTGAGCCGGGCACGGCCATCCCGCAGCAGCTTATCCACCAGCTGGCCAGTGAGGTGCTTTCCCAGCCGCTTGAAGAAAGCGTTGTCCTTCCAGAGCACAAACCGGCACTCCCGGTTGGAACAGAACCAGCCCTTATCCCGTTCAGCCACATCGGCACCACAGTGGGGGCAGACACCAACGATCTTACCATTGTTCTTCATAAGCATTTTTGCTCCTTTCACTGCCTCACTGGTTTCGATCAGTGAGGTCACCATCTGTTCGATCTCATTCATAAAGGTTTCGGGTTCCAAGTTCCCCCGCTCGATCTGCAGGAGCTGCTGCTCCCAGTCGGCGGTCATGGCGGGTGACTGGATTTCTTCGGGCATGACTGCAATCAGCTCCCGCCCCTTCTGGGTAGGGATCAGGTTCTTGGTTTTGCCGGTCCCCTCGCGGGTCAGAAAACCTTTCTTGACCAGCTTTTCAATGATTGCAGCTCTGGTGGCAGGGGTTCCAATGCCCCGGCGTTCGGCTTCTTCCGGCATACGCTCTTTCCCGGCCGTTTCCATGGCCGACAAAAGAGTGTCCTCGGTAAAATGCTTGGGAGGGGACGTTTTGCCCTCTTTCAGTTGGGCATCCAGGACAGGCAAGGTCTCCTGCTCCTGCACCTCGGGCAGAAGTTCCAGTTTTTCCTCGTTCTTTTGGGCGGTATCACCAAGGACAGCCCGCTCCACCGCTTTCCAGCCCTCGGCCAGAACAGTCTTGCCTTTGGCAGTGAAAACCTGCCCGGCACACTCCATCTGTACCGTGGTTTCAGCATAGCGGTACGGCTCTCCCACGGCGGCCAGAAGCCGGGCCGCAATCAGCCGAAGGACGTTAGCCTCTCCTGCAGGCAAAGAAGAAAGGTCAGCTTTCGCCATGCTCCTGGTGGGCAGGATTGCGTGGTGGTCGCCGATCTTTTTGCTGTTGATGACCTGTTTTGCATGGATGGGGATTTCGCCGGTTACACCAAAGTGAGTGGCGGTCTGACGGATCAGATCCGGCAGGCCCGGCTCCATATCCTCGGTCAAATAACGGCTGTCGGTGCGGGGGTAAGTCACCAGCTTCTTTTCATAAAGGGCTTGGGTGTAATCGAGGGTCTGCTGCGCCGAATAGCCCAGCAGCCGGTTGGCATCCCGCTGGAGAGTTGTCAGGTCATAGAGGGCGGGCGGACGTTCTGTTTTCTCCTTTCGTTCGTTTTTTTGCAGGACTGCCTCGCTGGCTTTCCGGCACTCTTCCAGCAGCGCCTCGGCCTGGGACTTATCCTTGAATCGTTCGCTGGATGCCATATAACCTCCTGTCTGAATTTGAATCAGATAGAACAGTTCGGGCCGGAACGCATCAATGGCGGCTTCTCGGCTCACCGTCATGGCAAGCGTCGGGGTCATCACCCGGCCCACGTTCAACGGCTGGCCATACAGGCACGAAAAAAGCCGGGTGGCGTTGATGCCGACCAACCAGTCGGCACGCTCCCGGCAAAGGGCTGCTTTGTACAAAGCATCGTATTCGGTTGAGGGTTTGAGGTGAGCGAATCCATCCCGGATGGCGGCATCCTCCATGCTGCTGATCCAGAGCCGGGTAAAGGGCTTCTTGCATTTGCACTGGTGATAGACGAGCCGGAAAATCAGCTCGCCCTCCCGTCCGGCATCGGTGGCGCAGATGAGCTGATCCACGTCGGGCCGGGCCATGAGGCTGCGCAACACATCAAACTGCTTTTGGGTTCCAGGCGACACCAGGTACTGCCATGCTTTGGGCAGAATGGGCAGGTCCGCCTTGGACCATTTGACCAGCTTCGGGTCATAACTGCCGGGTGGGGCCAGCTCCACCAGATGGCCAACACACCAGCTGACGAGGTACTCCTCTCCTTCCAGATATCCGTCGTGGCGTTTGGTGATGCCCAGGACCTTGGCTATGGCCTGGGAGGTCGATGGCTTTTCGGTTACGATCAGATTGGGCAAAGTTCGATCTCCTTTCTATCTTGAAAATAAAAACAGCCCTGTGGCTTGCACAAGGCTGTCAAAATACTTTTATGGATGCTCTTTAATGCTGACCACCCGCCACTGGCCGGTTTCATCTTTTTCCACATACCAAAGAGACGGGATGTTTTTGCTTTCAGAAATCGTTCCGCCCTGCTCATCCAGGGCCTTGCTGGAATAATACACCCAGAGATAACCGTCTGCGTCATCCAGGTGCGCAGACCACAAATCCAGGCTATGAATGGCAGACGCTGCGTCCCGATCAGACGAAGTTGCATAGCGGGCGAGGGGGCCATACAGTTCCTGGTTTTCTTCCCAGGTATGGCTGCAATCTGCAAAGGCTGCATCGGCCTGCCGGAGGACAGTCTGGGCATCAGCCCGGTCTTCCCTGCTCCCAATATACGCCAGCATCGCTACTTCATCGGCACTGTAATAGGAGGTTCCCTGCACCTGAAGAATATGATACACCGGGAAGTAATAGAGAAGTCCCAAAAGGATGGCCAACCCCACTGCTGCTGCGGCAGCAGCTGTGAGAATCCGGCGGCGGATACCATTTCGGATTTTCAAAAAAGCCTGCGCCGCTTCCCTTTCCTGTCCTGCTGCCAGCGGTTCCTGTGCCGGCTCATCCGCCCGCAGCTCCTGAAACTTTGCACGGCAGCGGGGGCACCGATCCAGATGCTCCTTCACAAAGGATGCCGTATCCTCCTGCACCATCTTTTCCAGATACAGGGGCAGCAGATCCTGCACAACACTGCATTCATTTTTCATGCCCTTTTCCCTCCATTTTGCTCTTAATCATGGCTCTGGCCCGGTGGTATGTGACGCAGGCCCAGTTATCTGACTTATGAAACATCTGCCCAATCTGCTTAAAAGACAAATCGGCAAAGGCCCGCCACATAAATACCTCTTTATAAGGTTCCGGCAGCCCGTGTAAGGCTTCCTGCGTTTGACGCACCGTTTCGCGGCGGGAGATTTCATCCTCTACATTTTGAGTGCCTGGCTGCTCTGCGGCAGCTTCCTCATCCAGGCTGACGGTCCGGGCGTTCTTCCTGCAATAGGAATAATAGGTGTTTTTTGCGATCTGACACAGCCAAACCCGCAGATCGCATTCCCCGCGGAAGGTTCCAATCGAGCGCATGGCCTTAAAGAAGGTTTCGCTTGTGACTTCTTCTGCTGTCTGCTCATCCCCGGAAAGCTGCCGGATATACCGGTACACATCCTGGAAATAAGTCTGATACACTTCCTCAAACTCCGTCACAAAATCACCTCCTTTTGTCTATAAGACTCCATCAGCCCCGAAATCTTACAGGCAAATTAAAATTTTTTCTGGACCCAGTATAACATGAATCCAGCTGAAAGTAACTGTGTGATTATGTATGGGCGGCAATGCCGCCCTTTTTTGTGTTACACGTCCTCGTAGCCGTCGCTGGTCTGATATGCCTTCCGTTCGGCATCCTCGTCCTGCGCCGCATCCGGTTCGGGTTCGCCATCGGGAAGAATGATTTCTTCTTCATCCTCCCGGTAGTCGGCGTCCGGGTCAACGCTTTCTTTGGCCGCCTGTTCCTTCTTCTTTTTCTGGATGAAGAAGTAGAACCCGCCGCCGGCAGCCAGACCAACCAGGGCGATCACGCCCAGAAACTTGCTTGCAATGCCGGTGATATCAAAGTCTTTTTCCTCGGCTTCGGCCTCCGCTTCAGCTTCTTCGGCTGCCTTTTTGGCTTCTTCCTCAGCCTGCTGCTTTTCCAGCTCCGCCTGAATTGCCGCCTCCTTTTCGGCATTATAGGCATCTGCCTGTTCTTCTTCCATCAGTGCCAGCAGGTCCGCCTCGTCCACCAGATTCATGAAGTGGACGGTCTGGTCCCCGTCAGAGGCCCGGTCGATCACCAGGTAAAAATAGGCCCCCGACTTGCTCACCATCGTAATGAACTGCTGCCCGGAGCCATCCGAATAGGTGGTGTGGTAATCATCCACCAGGGTCAGGTTGCCCTCCGGCGTCAGGGGGCCGGATACTTCTTCCTGCACCGTCACCGGGGCTTCTTCCGCAGGCTCCGCAGCAGGAACCGTGACGGGAGTCGGGGCCGGGTCGGGGGCGGGTTCCGTTTCTGCCCCATAGGCAAAGGCCGGGGCGGCCAGACTGCCCATCAGCAGTACCAGCGATGCCAGAACGCAGCAGAACTTATTCCATGCTTTCATCCATGTCCTCCTTGTTGTCAAAAGTTACCCCAGCGGCAGCCAGGGCCGCAGAGTTCGGTGCTGCACTGGCTGCCTGCTTCAAGAGCATGGCCAGCTGCTCCGGCGTGACGTTGGCGGTGCGCACCATCTCGGCCACCTCCACTTTCTCAGCCTCTGCAATCCGGCGTTCCAGCAGCTCAATGCGGTTATTCAGCTGAATGCGGCGCTCCTTGGCTTTTGCCAGGTCGGCCCGCATCTTTTCAAGTTTTTCGCTCATATTGCCTCCTTGTTTGTTATTTCGGGATTCTACCGAATCCCAGCAGGTGACCATCCCAGTAACTGGAATGGATGTTGGAATACTTGATAGGGTCGCCGGCAGAGATCATCATGCCATCACCCACATAAATGCCCACATGGCTTGCGCCGGGGGTGTCATAGGTGCCCTCGAAAAATACCAGGTCACCGGGTTTTGCCTCTGCCTCAGAGATTTTTGTGGCCTGCTGCCACAGGCCGTTGGCTGTGGTGCGGCCCACATCCCAGCCGGACTCATTGAGCACCCAGCAGACATAGCCGGAACAGTCAAAGCCGGTTTCAGGAGTAGACCCGCCCCAGACATAGGGAGTGCCCAGATACTTCTCGGCTTCTTGCAGCATGGCAGCAAATTCCGGGTCCGTCAGGGCCTCAGCGGGCACCTGGTAGTCGATGCCAGCCTCCCCGGAACCATCTGAGCTACCCCAGGACAGGCTCCCGTTGAATAGATAGGGCCGGCCGCCCTTGGTGTCCTGGAGAATCTCGTACCGCTTCCACTGGTCATTGTCCAGCTCTTCCCGGATGACCGTTTCCAGCCCCCGGTTTTCCAGCTCCACATGGAGAATCAGGTACACATAAGGTTCCAGCGTGGTCGTAAAATAGGGCGGCACCGGACTTGGGATGACAACCACCCGATACCGGATTTGCGGTTCCACCCAGGTTTTCAGCTTGTACTGCTTTTCAAAGGTATCCTTCAAGGTTCCCTGCACTTCGCTCCGGGTGTAGTCATCGTGCAGAGTGGTCAGGTAGGAAGTCAGCTCCCAGGGGTCGTGTTCAATCGGGTCAAGGTCATACTGGTACTCGTCCATGCCGGGATGGGTGATCTCCATCATGTCGATTTCCAGCTGCAGCTGCCGTTCCAGCTGCTTGTAGTCCTCCTCTGCCCCCCGGATGTCCTCATCTTCGGCGGTATAGGTGGTTTGACCCATCACATGGGTGGTACCGCCGAACAGAATAGAGCACGACGAGAACGCCGACAACATAAGGAGCAGCAGCATCGCCAGCACACCTCCGATCACCAGCAAATGTGCATGGCTCTTTGCAAAGGCGACCGCGCCTTTGGCTACGCCGCCTACTACCTCTTTACCCTTCGTGACTACACCGTTCACACCTGATTTCACTTTTGTCGTACCAGATGCGGCTGCTTTCTGGCTTCCGGCAGCTTTGCCGGTCTGGGCAGCCTGCGCTGCGGTTCGCGCCTGCTGCTGGTATGCCTGGCGCTGTTTGGCCTTGGAAATGGGGTTGGAGCCGGTTTCACCGGCTTTTTCTGCCGGCTGCTTTCCGGCGGCAGCCTTCTGCTTTGCGGCTTTGCTCTCCAGCTTTTTCTTCCGCTTCTTCAGCTTTTTGGCATACCGGGAATCGGATACCCGTCCGGCCAGCTCTGCGCCCTTTTCGACTTCGTGGGCGCTCTTGATGCCCACATTGTCGTCCTCATACTCCTCGATCTTGCGATGGACCGCCGTCAGGAGGGCCGCCGAAGCGTACATCTCCCGCTTCTGCTCCTTGGTCATCCGGGAGGCTTCGTCCACCGTGATCTCCGCCTTGCCAAACCGCAGTTGTTCTGCCCGCTCTTTGGCTTTCTGTGCATCGCTTTTCAGCTTCTGGGGCTTACGCTTTTTCTCTCCGCCCCGGCCCCCGGGAGGGTCGCGGCCTTTGGTTTGGCTGCCCTCATCCACGGAGTTCAGTCGGGACGGCTTGGACTTGTCCTGCCGCTGCTGCACTTTACCCATTCTGCGGTGCAACCTCCCCCAGCTTGGTAGTCATAATCCGGTAGAGTTCCAGATCCTGCGGGAAGCGGTCCACGAAGGGCAGAATCACATTGCCAAAGAAAAGCAGCCCTTCACCTTCGCCCGAGTGGGTCACATAGGACAACTGGTGGGGCGAAATGTTGAGCTGCTTGGCGAGAATCTGCCGGTCACCGGCGGCCTGGTTGAGCATATAAACAAAGTCCGAGTTCTCAAAGATGTTCTGGACCTCGTAAGAGGACAACAGGTCTTTGACGTTCTGGGTGATGCCGGTGGGGATGCCGCCCCACTTCCGGAAGCGCTTCCAGATTTCCACCGAGTAAGCCGCCGTCTGTTCTTCTTTCAGAAGCAAATGGAACTCGTCCATATAATACCGGGTGGACTTGCCAGCGGCACGGTTGGTGGTCACACGGCCCCACACCTGGTCCTGAACCACCAGCATACCGATCTTCTTCATCTGCTTGCCCAGCTCCTTGATATCGTAGCAGACAAGCCGGTTTTCGATGTCCACATTGGTCCGGTGATTGAACAGGCTCAGGCTGCCCTTGACGTAGATTTCAAGGGCGGTCGCCACATGGTGGGCTTCCTTTTCCTCCTGCTGGAGCAGGGCGTTGTAGAGGTCCTCCAGCAGCGGCATATTCTCGGGGCGGGGGTCATTGAAATAGCGGTTGTAGATCTGGTGGACGCAGCGGTCGATGACCGTTTTCTCCACCGGCTGCAGCCCTTCCTTGCCGCCCACCACCAGCTCGCACAGGGAGAGGATGAAGTCGGCCTTCAGGGCGATGGGGTTATCCTCCTCCGAATAGTTGGCGTTGATATCCATGGGGTTGATATACTGGGTGCTGGACGGGCTGATCTGGATCACCTGACCGTGGAACCGGCGAACCAGAGCCGCGTAATCGGCTGGGTCGGCGGTGTTACCACCGCTTTCCCGCCTAAGAACCGTACGTGACAGATTTCCCGTCATACGGCTCAAGCATTTCATCACTTTTTCAAGCGGCACTCAGCGTAGATTTGCTGGCAGGCACAGTGGACGTACCGCATATTGCGAATATCTTCTGTGCCCGCTTTGGACTTTGGCCTGAGACAGAAGATTTCTCTCTCCTCAGTCACGTCCATCGGCATACCGCAGTGGTAGCACAGACCTTTCTGGTTTTTCCAAATGGTCTTGAATTTGCCAGTGAGCCTGCGCATTCCCTTATCGAACTTTCTTTTTCGGAAATACTCCGTATCGAGGAACGGATTTGCAGTTGTTTTTACTTTGGTGTGCCGCACGATTGCCGTACTGTCCACCCGTATCAACTTCTTTTTATCCGTAGAGAACACCCAATTTTGGTTTTGAACCCGATGCCAGTACCTGGCCGAGATCCACCATTTATTCTTCTTTGGGTGCCGTCTTTTGGCCCACCGCCACAGCAGTTCGTACAGGACGTAATCCAGATGCGCGAACGCATAGCTCGCACATACGGACTGGTGGTAGTTGGTCCAACCTCGAATCTGTTCGTTCAACTTCATAATCAGAACATCCTGCTCCCATGCTTTTCCTCTGCGGAGAATCGTGTCCGAGAGGGTGGAAACAATGGCTTTCACAGCCTTTTTGGATGGCTTGATAATCAGCTTTTCGCTGTATTTTCTAAAGTTCCATCCAAGGAAGTCAAAGCCGTCGTCGATGTTGGTGACGACAGTCTTTTCTTCGGATAGTTCCAAACCTCTTTGCGCGAGAAACTCCCGGATGACTTCTTTGGCTTCAAGGGCCAGCTCCGGGGTTGCTGCTGTGACGACGAAATCATCTGCATAGCGCACAAAGTTCACCTTGTGGGCATTCTTGAATCGAATATCCACTTTGCCGAGCGCATTTGTGTGGAATCGCTCAACCAGCCGCTTTTCCATTCCATCCAGCGTCATATTCGCCAGGATGGGAGAAATAATGCCGCCCTGCGGGGTGCCTTCCTCTGTGGGAAAGAGTTCGCGCTGGTAGATGAACCCTGCTTTCAGGAACTGTTTCAGGATGCTCTTATCCATTGGGATATTTGCCAACAGCCAATCATGGCTGATGTGGTCAAAACAGCCCTTGATGTCACCTTCCAGAATCCATTTCGGAGAGATGTGTTTGCGTGAGAGCGCCGTGAAGAGATATTCACAGGCATCCTGCGCACACCTTCCTTTTCGGAAACCAAAGGATTTCCCATCTGCCGTTGTTTCCGCAACAGGCTCCAACGCCAGAGCGTAGAGAGCCTGCATAGCACGGTCGTACATGGTGGGGATGCCCAATGGACGTTTTTTCTTCTTGTCCTTCTTCTCAATATAAACTCTGCGGAGAGGACGCGCACGATATCCTTTATCTGTCAGCGACAGGACCGCTTTCATTTTCTTCGCCGGCGTGTTCCAGAGAACACCGTCCACGCCAGGCGTCCTGCGCCCGTCGTTGGTGACGACGCGCTTAACGGCCAGCGCTTTGGCATAAAAGGAATGTGTCAAAAGATACTGAAGTCGTTTTACTGCGTTATAGTCATTCTGCTGAGTTGCCTTGACAATCCTGACTTGTAGCCTGTTAACTTCCCGTTCGGCTCTGCGCCAGTCAATGGATTTCCATTGTGCGCCGAGCTTTGCTTCGTCCGATTGCTTCTCAGAAGTTTTACCTTCCGTCGTTGAATACAAATCGTTCACAGGTATACCTCCAATCTTGCCATGAAATACCTGGAATAAGTCAGCGCCCTTTCGGGCCAGGGCAAATTTTGAACCCCTATGCTCACCATTACAGTGAGCCATTCGCTTTTTATTCCCTCTTATGCCCTCTGCACCATTTCTTCCTCTTGCGAAGTCGATACCTTTATGAAAAAGGAGTGCATAGGGGTTTCCACGTTCCACGTAATGCATAATTCATGAATGCCTTAGCCGCCATCTTTGAACCGGGAGGATTTGCGTCCATTTGCCTTGGGGTACTGAAAGGCCCCGCAGCCACCTCCTTCACCTTTTGGTGCAGGTGTGTCAGCCTTATTTCACCTGTTCCCTGTAACGATCCTTACGATGATTTACATTACATTCGACATAGCATTCTTTACCCTAACAGTACGTCCGCTTTTAGGCTGGCAGATTTCCTATATTGTCCTGTGAGCTTCCCAACGCTGGCTTTTGACCAGTGCAGGTCACAGTAGGGTTACTCCAAATGGATAGAGCAGCGTTTACACGCAATACATTACGCGACTTCGTGTCGCACCTCTGCCTCGGGATCGCAGATGATGATGTCATCATCCGTAACCAGGAAGGAGTTGGCAATCTCACGCTTGGCGCTGAAGGATTTGCCGGAACCGGGGGTGCCCAGAATCAGGCCATTGGGGTTCTTGAGCTTCTTCCGGTCCACCATAATGAGGTTCTGGGACAGGGCGTTCAGACCATAATAGAGGGATTCTTTCCCGGACTGGAACAGCTCCTGGGTGGTAAACGGAATGAAGATGGCGGTGGAACTGGTGGTCAGGCCCCGCTGAATCTCGATCTGATTTTCGGCCAGGGGCAGGCTGGACATGAGGCCCTGCTCCTGCTGATAGTCCAGCCGGCAGAGATTGCAGTTGTGCTTCTGGGCGATGCTCGACGCCTGGAAGATGTTGGTTTCCAGTTCCTGCTCGGTGCGGCCCGTGTTCAGGACCAGGAACGTGACCAGGAACATACGCTCGTTCTGGCTCTGCAGCTCCTTCAGCAGGGCTTTTGCGTCCCGGCCATAAGTGGCCAAATCCGACGGAATAATGTCCATATCATAGCCAGCGCGGACTGCTTTTTTCTGCTCCTCGATTTTGCTGCGATCCAGTTCAGTGATGGTGCGCTTGACCGTCTTGATGGCCTTGTTCTGGTCCACGGACTGGATGTGCATGGTCACAATCTGGCTGGAATCCATCTCCAGAAAGTCCTTCAGGAGCTGGTCGCTGAGGTCAGAGGCCGTGATGGAGAGAAAACTCATGGCCCCATACAGCCCGCCCATCTGGAAGCAGCGGCTGTTCTTGAAAGCGAACACGGTGGGAGCGATGGCATCTTTCACCGAGAGGCCGCTCCGGGTGAAGGTGTTCCAGTCAAACTCAAACTTTTCCCCGCCGTCCATGTGGAAGATGTGGTGCATCAGCTTGAGCCGTTCCTTGCCGTTGAGGGGCTTTGCAGTCACGCCCAGCCGGTGGAAGTTGTTGAGCAGGTCATTCTGGACATGTTCCAGCCTGGGCTTGGCCAGCTTCATGCTGTCAGCCTCGATGCCGAAGGTAATGAACTTGGTCTTGGTCAAGCCGTTGTTGCCTTTGGCCAGCTGCTGACGCAGCATCTGGCTGTACTCGGCCCGCACATCATCAAAGCCATCCTGCTGGAACGGAATGCGGATGCTGCGCTCAAAGTCAGCGGCGTCGGTGGCGACGTTCACAAAGGACAATTCAAAGTGGATGGAGCTGTCGAAAAAATTCAAAAAGCTGCACCACTCCTCGAAAATAGCAGTCTTGTCCTCCTGCTGAGCCAGCTGGTAGTTGATGTCCTGAAACTGGATGGTGCGGGTGTAGTAGTTTGAGTGAACCCGACAGGTGCCATCTTCAAACATCCGCTGGAACGGGATGGACTGCTGGGCCGTCCTGGGCGGTCCCGTCGGCTTGCGCTTGTGGATTGCCGCCTGAATCTGCTTGTTCTGCTGGGGCGTCAGAGTATTAGCCTTTTTCTTTCGAGGAAAGGGAAACAATCGCATCGACCTCCTGTTCCAGCTCCGCCTGCTGCTGGAGCAGGGCGAAGTAGTTTGCGGTGCGGTAAGGCCGCACCTTGGGACGGATAAAACGTGCCTGGATATAGTGGTTCAGGAACTTCTCCAGGGGCTGGCCATTTTTTTCATACATGGCCAAAAAGAACAGCGGCAGCATCAGGATCATCATGCCGAGGGTGGCGAGGGTATTGCCGCCGTATTCCCGGAGCAAAAAGAAAGACGGTACTCCGATGAGCACCGCCGTTCCAAAGCAGATAACCTGCCGCTTGGTGAGATTCATGAAAACCTTGGATTTGACCCGTGTGAGGTCACGGGGAACCGAAATATAAGCTGCCATAAAATAGACCTCCTTTGATAATTGGGTTTAATGAGCGTTGAGAACACTCCGGGCGATGGAGCTGGTCTTGAACAGGGTGAAGCAGAGCAAAACCGTGTAGCCGACAATGCCCCAAATAGAGGCAATGGCATCGTCAGAGACTGCCACCGACTGGATGAGCACAGCATAAATGCCCACACAGATCAGGATGAGGAAGCCCTGGAAGCCCAGGGCAAAGAGGCTGCGCAGGTAGTTCTGGCCCATCTGGCTCTGTTCATGGCTGCCGAAGGTTGAGAACGGAATGGGGGCCAAACTGACCGCCATATATATCTCAATCATCCGGCCATAGACAATGACGAAAATCACGATGGACAGGATACGCAGGGTGATGCCAATGAAGAAGGACTGCAAAAACAGTCCAAACAACGGTCCCACATCCATCTCCATCAGGCTGGCTTCCAGGTTCGCCAGTCCAGCCTCATTGACTGCCGTGTTTCCTGCGACGATGCCGCTGGATTCAGCGATGACTCCCTGCGCCAGATCAAAAACACCCATGACGATATCAAAGGTGTTGGAGATCAGGTAGACGGCGCAGCCGGTCTTGATGATCCATTTGGTAATCAGGGCAGGCTCAAAGCTGGCCAGGTTGTTGTGCTCGGTGACCATCTGAACCAGCTCATAGCAGGCCACCAGGGTCAGGAAAACACCTGCAATGGGAAGAATTGCAGAATTGGATACCCCGCGGATCATCTCAAATACACGGGGTTCAAAGTCCGCAGGACTTGTGCCCACTTGCGTGGCAATCTCTCCCACCTGCTCGTTCACCGAATCGAACAGGCCGGAGAGGTTGGACATGATTGCGCCGGCCAAAATACCTTTGATCCAGTCCGCAATCGCGTTGAGTACGGTTTCCAAAGGGTGTCACCTCCCCTTAGAAGAAATGGTTGATAAGGGTCTTGAGCATATTCAGCAGGAAGATAATGTTGGTGAGAATTTCCATAGCGTTCGTCCTTTCTTTTATAATAAGGTAAGATGGGAGCCGTTTCGCAATCACCCGGGCACCTGTTTTTGAATGCCGCTTGCCGCGGCGTGGCTGATGCCGGGTCGAAAGGTAGCACGGCCTGCTCCAGATAGGAGCGATGTAAATGGGCGGAAGCCCGCCCAAGCCGGATTTAGACTGCCCGGAAACAGTTGTTCGGACTCAGCCGAACAGACCACTCAGCAGCGGGATCAGGGTGGTGCCGATCAGGGCAACACCGCCGCCGGCCATCAGCTGCTTCATGCCCTGGCTCTTTGCGCCGGGGTTGTCGTTGCCATAGCCTTCCAGCAGGTTGATGACACCCCAAACACCGAGACCGGCACCCAGAGCGACAACGAGGGTCTGAAGCACTTCGACAGCAGAGTTAAAGAAATCCATAGTCATTTCCTCCTGAGAAAAAAGAGCTTGCGGCCGGTCAATACACACCTGAAATCACAGTTCTTTTTCGCTGCCAACCGCAGCATGGTTGATTTGCTGGTGTACCTGGGGCCTGGAAAAGAAAAATCCCCCCGGATTTGGGAGGGTCAATGTATTGCTCTCATAAAGGAAATGATTATGTACACTCCCCCGTGAGCAGGGGGAGTTTTTTTATTCTTCGGTTTCCTCGATTACTTCATAGGTATCCGAAGGTTTCAGTTTCAGGCGGTGATCGAGATATTTCTCGATGTCGAACATATTTTTCTTGTCGTAGTCCCCTGTCAACTTATAGTTGGGGTGCTGTGTCAGGTCATATTTGTCGGACAAAAAGGGCCGGACACCGCGCAGCTGGAGGATGCACTTGCCGCCGTCCATGACGGCCAGTTCATCCCGGCTCATAAGTTCATGGCCAGTTTTTTGAAACGAGGTGCCATAACTGGGGCTGTTGCCGCGGGTGTCTGATGTGTTGAACGTATCAATGGTTTCCTTGCCAAGTGCAGCAGACAGTTCCTTGAGAGTTGTGTTCTCCGAACCGCCCAGAAAGACCTGGCTGTCCATGTTGCCGATGATGGTATCAGCGTTGTCCTTATACAGCGCTTTGAGCTGTGACTGTGCCTGTAGCACCAGGCAGGCCGAGATTTCACGGCTGCGGATGGTGGCCACCAGCTTCTCCAGGTTCGGGATTTGCCCGATGTTAGCACACTCGTCAATCAGGCAGCGCACATGGACGGGCAGCCGACCGCCATATACGTCATCTGCCTTTTCGCACAACAGATTGAAAAGCTGGGTGTAAACCATAGAGATCAGGAAGTTGAAGGTGCTGTCTGTGTCGGACATAATCAGGAACAGTGCCGTTTTGCGGTCACCCAAGGTGTCCAGTTCCAGCTCGTCATAGGCGGTAATCTCCCGCAGCTCCGCGATATCAAATGGTGCCAGCCGGGCACCGCAGGAAATGAGGATTGACTTTGCAGTCTTGCCGGCGGCCAGCTTGTACAGACGGTACTGCCGTACAGCAAAATGGTTCGGCTGCTGCTCCCCCAGCTTCTCAAACATGATGTCCACCGGGTTCTGGTACTCCTCGTCATCCTCCCGGACTTCCATCACGTTCAAAAATTCCAGCAGCGTTGCAAAGTTTTGTTCTTCTTCCGGGGCATCATAGTGGATATAGGCAATAAGCGAAGTCAGCAGCAGCTTCTCCGCCTTGTCCCAGAAGGGGTCGCCTCCCTTTCCCTCCCCTCTGGTGTTGGTCATGAGGGTTGTCACCAGCTTCAAGATGTCCTTTTCACTGTGGATATAGTGGAAGGGGTTGTAGTGCATCGACTTGCCAAAATTGATGGTGTTGAAGATCTTGATGCGGTAGCCTTTCTGGACAAAAGCGTTTCCGACTTCAAGAACCGTAGTTCCTTTCGGATCGGTCAAAACGTAGGAACTGTGCATTTGGAGAAGGTTGGGTTTAATCCAGAAGCGTGTCTTGCCGCTGCCGGAGCCTCCCACAATCAGCACGTTCTTGTTCCGGGCATTCTTGGGGTCAGGGGGCCGGCTGGAAAGCATCAGACGTTCCGTTTTGGTCAGGATGATGTTCTCCTCGAACTTGGGGTCCATAAAAGGCTCAATGTCCTTGGCATTGCCCCAGCGGGCCGAACCATACTCGCTGCCATGGCGGTACTTCTTGGCGTTTTTGCCTTTCAGGTAGACCGCCAGCCGCAGCCCTGCACCGAGACACAGCCCCACCAGCAAATCCAGCGGGTGGAAGCTGGGGATAATACGGCCCAGGGCATCCGGCAAAACTGCCATTAGGGACTGCATCTTTTCGGTCATGTCGGCACCCGCCGCCATCCGCCATGCCCAGCCCAGGTTGGTGGTGTAGAGGCCAGTCAGAATATAGGGCAGATTGAGCAGGATTAAACATTTTGTGTTCTGGTTCATCGGTCACCATGCTCCTGTCTTTTCTCTCGTACCTTGCCGGGAAGTTCTGCCACCTGCTGAATCAAGTCATGGAGCTGATTCAGCACAGAGGGCTTTTGGCTCCTTTTCTTGATGGCGGATGCGGAATACTCCTGGAAGGCAGCAGTCAGAGCATCTTTGTCCTGAGCTTTGAAGAAGATCATATACCTGGGGGGAATGGCCGACTTATCCTTGGTGATGGCAAAGTCGATGCCGTATTTTCGGGCATAGCGCTCAAATCCCCGAATCGCGGTCTTTTCGATCTCGACGTTTGTTACACCCCTGTTCTGACCTACCAGTTTCTTGACACTCTGCTTCCCACGGGGATTTTGGCGGGCCCGCAGCAAAGCTTTACCTACATTGACGAAGGTCCGCGCCGTCAGCTTGGTTGTGCTGATGGCCAGGTTGACTGTTTTGTTTTCGATTTCTTCCTGCATAATCATCACCAACCTTTCCGGCCTGCAGCAGAGCCGCGATCAGGAACCCAAACCAGGTTCCTGCCGCAAAAAGAGCCAATCCCATCCACATGGTCAGTCCAGCCGGACGCCTACAAAGCTTTCCGGGCCAGTCATCAGGATAACAGTGTGTTCCTCCAGGAACTCGGCCAGCTTGTACAGGTCATCCACCGTGAGGGATACGATGCTGCCCTCATCATCCATGCGGAAAAAGATCATGGGGCCGGTCAGGTAGTGTTCCTCGCCGATCCGCAAAACCTGTTCCGGGCAGTAGCTCATGATGACGGGGATATCCTGCATCCCGTAGAACAGGTCCGTTTCGTCAAAGCAGGGCAGGAAGGCCGGCGCATCATCCAGCCGGATGACAGACAGGGGCAGATCAGGACCGGCTGCTGCCAAATAAGGCTGATTTTTGGGGTCCGGGCCAGCCGGGGGCGGGACTTCCAGACACTCCTTCAGCATTTTCTCCATGGCGCAGACTTTATCATAAATCTGCCGGGTGGTGATGGTGGACGTAGTTTTCTTAGTTGCCATAGGCGCACCTCCAAATATTTGTGTTGTGTTTTGTGTGTTTTGCCAGCCGGTCAGCGTTCCTGACTGCGCTGACGCTTCTTTTGCCACTGTTCCAGGAGCTTCAGGATGGTTTCCTCCATCTGACGCGGGGTGTAGGACTTAGGGAAATACTTGCGCAGCACGTCGTTCTTGATGGTCACGCGGTCCATTTCCGCCTTTTTCTCCTCTCCCATGATGTCGAAGATGGCATCATAGCTGCACTTGCCTGCCTGGCTCAGTTTCTTGATTCGCTGAGCCTGGGACAGAGAGGGAGCGGACTGGGTGTCCTGCATGGCCTCAAAAAAATCCCGCTGTTCGGAGGTTGTCAGATACGACAGCTCCACAGCGGGATTGAAGGATATTTTCTTTTGGTCTACCAGTTCCAGAAGTTCCGGGATCAGGTTGGTAAGGCGGATGAAACGCTGGATTTGGTTACGGCTTTCACCCATTTCTTCGGCCATAATCTGGTCTGACCGTTTTTGTGTCCCAATTTGGGACACATTTTTAGAAGGACGTCCTGCCGTTCTTTTCATAGCTTCCAGCTTCATTTTGTAGGCGAATGCCCGCTCACTGGGCAGGATGCTCTCGCGCTGCAAATTGCTGTCCACCATGTGAATCACCGCCTGGTCATCGTCCATGTTGCGGACAATCACCGGCAAGGTTTTCAGCCCTGCCAGCTCGGCGGCGTGCTGCCGCCGGTGGCCCGAAATAATCTCATAACCTCCTTCCTCCCGCGGTCGGACAACCAGCGGGGCCAACACGCCAAACTGAGCCACACTTTCCACGGTCCGCTGCATAGCCTCATCGTCCAGCACCTTGAAGGGGTGGTCTTTGAAGGGATGCAGCTCCGAGATGGGGATTTGCTGAATCTGCTCGGTCTGGCGGCTTTCTTCGGTCGTGAAAATGTCATCGTAACTGCTCAAGCTGATGTTTGCGCCGTTTTTCGGCACTATGCACCACCTCCCTCGTCAATGTCCGGTAGGCTTCCGCCACCTTTCCTTTGGGGTCATGGGCAAAGATGCTTTTGCCCTCGGCACTGGTTTCCGCTGCCCGCACCGACCGGGGTATTCCCTGTTCAAAAACCTTGATTTTGCTGCCATAAGCCTGCCGAATCAGTGCGTCGATCTCCTTTCCGTAATTGGTCCGGCTGTCGGTCATGGTCATCAGGATACCCTCAATCCGCAATCGCGGGTTGATCTGTCGCCGCACCTTGTTGATCGTTTGCAGCAGCTGCTCCAGACCCTTGGCGGGCAGATATTGTGCCTGCACTGGGATTAGGGCACTATCTGCTGCGGCCAGAGAATTGATCGTCAGCATTCCCAGACTGGGCGTACAGTCCAAAAGGATGAAGTCATAGGATCGCTTGTTGACATCCAGCACCTGTTTCAAGATCTTCTCCCTGCTCATGGCATTCACAAGCCCCACTTCCATCCCGGCCAGCTCGATGCTGGACGGGATCAGGTCCACACCTTCTGCATGGTGCAATACGCCCTCTCCCGGCAGAATGGGCTTATCCTCCAACACTTTGCCCATGAGGGTAGCAAGAGTTGTGTCCAGTTCATCGGGCCTGGGCCAGCCCATGCTGATGGTAAGCGAACTTTGTGGGTCTACGTCCACCACCAGCACCTTTTTGCCCTCCATGGCAAGGCCGATCCCCAGATTTTCGCAGGTCGTGGTCTTACCTGTTCCTCCCTTCTGATTGACCACGGCAATCACGGTTGCTTTTTGGGTCATACGATTGTTCCCCCCTTCCGCTCCGGCGGGTGCCGGTTACTTTGCATTCAAATCATGCTGCACTCGTGCCGCATAGGAACTGTGCATGGTCATGGGTGCGTTATACAGCGATGCAAGCAGATACTGCCGCATATTCCGCACCTGCGTGGTGTTCTCTTTCATGCACGAGAGAACAAACCGGATATGGTCGCTGTTCAATTTCATCAGCTGGCCTCGAACCACTTCTGTCGGTTTATCATCTCCTGCGATACGGATCATCTTCCGATGGCTGCACGCTGTATCCACCAGCAGCTCCTGCATCTCTCGTAGCATATCTTCATCGTCAGGATTGGATGCAATCACAGAATCCAGGTTGATCTGATCTGAAAAATAATCCTGATACAGAGCGCGGTCGTCTTTCCCTTCTGCTTCCGTTCCGGCGGTTTCGCCGGAAAAGAAGGGATCAGTATCACTCAAGTCAGTATTATTCTGATTATTCTTAATTCCTCGTGATTTTAACGGCTCTGGAGTCGCGGTTTTCACGGCTCTTGAATCGTTGTTTTCACGATTCTGGTCTCGTGGTTCTGACGGATCAGAAGCAAAGTTTTTCACATAGATCAGATTCGGTTTTCCAAGACCGCGGCGCTTCCGTTCGATCAGTCCGCAGCCTTCCAATTCTTTCATCAGTTTGGTAGCCTTATTATCGGCACAGTAAAGGGAGCTCATGATTTCCTCCATTGTGAAGATGATGTACACTCGGCCAGCATCATCCAGCCAGCCATTCTTGGTCGAAAGCCCCATCCGGTCCAGCAGCAGGCCGTACAGAATCTTGGCCTCCGCCGAGATCCCACGGAATCTGGGGTCCACAAAGAGGGCTTTGGGCAATCGGTAGAAGGAAAAAAGATCGGCTTGTCCGCCGTAAAAATAGTCAGTCATAGAGGCCTCCCCTTCCATCAGCTAAAAAAACGACAACTGTACATAGTGCAATTTGATGAATAGGCACTCACTGTTTTGTGAAATATCACAACAACTTTTCTTGACTTACAGGAACGGCGGCGCTTGGTTTTACCGCATTTCCCACTCCAAAACGGTCTAATTTCCTGAATTTGGTATTTACAAGCTGGGGGCAGTCTTAAATTTGCCGAAACAAAAAGCCGGTGAAGGAAGACCACACTTTTGACCACACTTCCTCTTTTTCTGGGTGCATTTTGTGGGTTTCCACCGGCTTGGGCTCACATTTCAAGTGTTAAATTTAGCGATATCAAATCAGTTTTTCGCTATTTCTTTCCGAGAAAATCCTTCGACTCCCATCGCCTCCACCATGAAAAAACCGCTCGGGAACTTGGTTTCCCGGGCGGTTTTCCTGTTTGGTAACACACTTTATAACACAGTTTCAAATTAGCCCCCTGCACTGCGGAGAAGGCAGAGCGGGGACGTTTTGTTGTTCTTTATTGTCAAGTCCTTTCCTATACTTCACCTAAATCCAGATAAAAGCCAATCTTAAACCGTCTTAATGAGAAGCTTTTGCATTTGCAAAGACAGATTTGATACTTGAATCCTCGGCTGTCCCGTCTAGAATCAAGCATGAAACGTCCAAAATTGATTCAAACCACAAATTTTTACCGATTTAAGAATCAAATCTATTGACTTTTGATTCTAACGGTGCTATATTATGGTACAGGAGGGTGATTTAATGAACGCTTTTGAGGCCAGGACTCTTCCCATCGGTGCTGAAGAACTAAACCCTGCAATTTTTACGGAATCTCTGATCGATGCAACTGCTCGTTTGGAAGTTTATAAAGCCAAACTGGACAGCAGCAAACTCGATCGGAGCTGGTTCCTGCCGACCCTGCAGCAAAAGGAGGCTCTGGCATCTTCCCTTTTGGAGGGAACACAGGCCACGCTCGATGGCGTCTTGGTGGATCAAGTGAATCCTAGCGACAGTGATAAGAACCTTCTGGAAGTCCGGAATTACTTGCTGGCTGCAAGAAATGGCTACCGGTATCTAAAGGGAAATGAGTTCTCCATCGAATTCATTCAGTCTTTGCACAAGGATTTACTGAAAGGCAATGTCCGCAGAAACAAAGCTACAATTCCAGGCAGTTTCCGAACGGAGCAAAACTACATCGGCCATGGGAGGACCATTTCCTATGTTCCCCCCATACCGGACAAAGTTTTGCCGCTGATGGATAACTTCGTCGCGTACTTGAATTCTCCCCAGGATAATCTCCGGCCGCTGGTGCGGACTGCGATCATCCACGCCCAGTTTGAAACCATCCACCCTTTTATGGACGGCAATGGCCGCGTGGGGCGGATTTTGATCCCTCTGTACCTCTATAAGCAAAACCAGATTTCTCTTCCCTGCTTTTTTATCAGTGAAGCGCTTGAACGTGATAAATTCAAGTATTATGATCTGCTGAATGGGATCCGCGCAAAAAATGACTGGGGATCCTGGATCGACTTCTTTCTGCGTACGGTGGAACAGCAGTGCAGCAAATACATCCAGATGGTCGATCAAATCAACCAGTTGTATGAAACTGATCTGGCAAGAGCGAAAGAGTTAATTCGGACTAACAAAGTTGTTGACTTGATCAATCTGCTGTACCAGTACCCTGTCATCACAACCGCTATTGTGACCAACCATACCGGCATCCCCTCTGCCACGGCAACAAGATACCTGAACATCTTAACACAGGAGAGGATTCTCTATACAGATGGCAAAATGCGTAATCGAACCTTTTTCTATTACGACCTGCTCAACGTTATCCGCGGATAACACTTAACTTCGCTATCAGAGAAAAATGAAAAGACACCACCTGACACAAGTCTCATGTGAAAGGTGGTGCCCCGTGTCAACAAAAGCATGTGCAGAACATACTCTGTTAAGTAGCATTTTCATTGTATCAGTTTTGCGAGACATATGCAATACCCATTTTGTTGACGGAAAGGTTTAGAACGGGCATTTTTTCTTTGAAATATAATATTAGAAAGGAAAAATCCTATGAGTAAAATTGTAAAAACCGGCGAGACTGTTCCTGTTTCCGGGCAGTATCGTCCAAAAGGCAGTCAACATGAGTACACATTTGTCGAAGGAAACAGAGTTCCTCCTACCGCTTCCGGGGCAACTCAGTTCATTTTGGTGGACAAGACCAAGCACAAAGGAGGAAAGTAAATGAAATTTCAAGGTGCTTTAATCAAAGAACAGGGCGTGACTTTTGCAATCATTGTTGTGAAGCTCTCCACACTGGAATCCGTCACAGACCGTGACAACATGGAACAGTTTGGTCATCAAGTTTTTGGGCCTGTTCCTATTATCTTAGCTGCACAACTCTCAAAAGGAAGAATGAAATACTGGGGCCGCAGCGATATTGTGAGATTTCTTTCAAACATTGCCCCCTACAGAATCCCTTGGAAAGAGTACAGTGTTGCAGCTTAACCGACCTCAATGATAAAAGCTAGAACGGAATGCGTTTCCTTTTGGCTGCATAAAACCAGCCCCCGCCCCCAGGTATCCCCCTGGCCCGGCGGGGGCTTTTTCATCGCTGCAAAACAAAAATCCCCGCCTCGATCAAATTCGTGACACCACGAAAATGATTCGAGACGGGGAAAATCATCGGTCGGCGGGAGGCTGGCACCGCCGGGCGCGGATGGTTACTTGCTGACGCTGCGGTATACCTTCAGATTAGCATCCGCCTTAATGGCCGCCGGGGTGAAGCTGTTGTTCTTCCACCAGGCGGCCAGGGAGGCGGCCACCGTCAGGCCGGTGGTGACCAGGCTCTCCAGCTGGCTGTCCTCGATGGGAAGGACCGGCTTGCCGGCTGCCGACAGGATCTGGTTGGTAAGGGCCAGGGCCAGGCAGGCGGTGCGGGCGATAGTACCGACGGAAATGTTCATGGTGTGCTCCTTTCACTCAAAGGCTCATTCTTCGCTGCCGGTGCGCACCGGCAGGCTTTCGCATTTGTGGACAACGTGGGTGACGGACGGGTCCCCGTCCCCCAGGGCCATGTAGGGGTCATAGCAGCTGCGCAGGGTCTCCAGGCCGTAGGGCGGGATGGTGCCCTCGTCGATGTAGTGGAGGCCCAGATCCAGGATCTTGGCCCGCAGCAGACCCTTGACGCCGTTTTCCAGGGCTTTGCTCTTTTTCCCCTCCCGGCGGAAGTGGCCGATGGCGTAGCCCACCGCGGCACCGAACACGGCGCTCACCACGGCCACCACCATGCCGGACAGGATGCCGGGCAGCGCGGACAGGATGATCTGTTCCACCGGCATCACCCCCGCAGCTGGGTCAGGCCGGCACGGGCGATGATGGTCGGGTAGTCCTTATAGGCATGGGAGATGTCCACGTTGCCGGCGATGCCGTCCAGATGCCCCGTGCTGGTGTACTGCCACATCCCGTGCTTCCGGGTGGGGCCCTTGCTGCGGTAATCAGCGATCCAGAGATCATAGGCCGCCAGGCGGTCCATGTTCAGTTCGGTCTGGCTGTAATAGGTGTAGGTGTACACCATGGCATACAGGCCCCAGCTCTCGATGGCGTCCGCTGCGGCGATCACCAGATCGGTGAGGGCATCGGCAGAGAGGGCTTTCAGCTTGTTGTCCTCCACGTCCACCGCCGCCGGCAGGGTCAGGATTTTCCCGGCCAGGGCTTCATGGAGCTTGGCCAGCTCGGCCTGGACGATGGCGGCGTCCTGGGCGTAGGTGTAATAGTAGACGCCCACCGGGATGCCCAGCCGCCGGCAGGCGGCATAATTGGTCTCAAACATGGGGTCAATGTAGATGCCGCCGAAACTCTTGTTGGTGCTCACCGTTTTCAGCATGGCGCCGCCGATCTTCCCCGCCAGCTTGTCCCAGTCAATGTTCCCCTGGTAGCGGCTTACGTCGATGACGTCTTTCATGGTCTTTCCCCTTTCCCCCATCTAAACAATGTATAATGCGGCTGCTCTTCACCAAACCAGCGCCACCGCAGCCAGTCATCCAGGACGGCGGCCGCCATGGCCACCACCACCCAGAGCAACGAAAACGGCAGGCAGATTTGTCCCAGCAGATTGCAGGGCAGGCCGGAATAATCCCAGACGCCCCAGCCCAGCCACAGGTTGACGATGCACCCCGTCAAAAATTCCAGGGGCGTGACGATGCACCCCGAGCCCATCACCCCCTGGAGCACTAGGGGCATCTCCCAGGGGATCACCTCATTGATTGCCCCGATCAGGACAAAGCACAGCCCGCCCAGGAGGAACATGGTCCAGTGGCTGCGGCCCCGCCACAGCAGCTCCAGCATCACATACAGACAGCCCCCGCACACTGCGAGGGCTGTTTCTTTTGCGATCCCCTTCACGCCGTCTCACCTCCCGGCAGCGGGACCGAATCATAGTCCACCGGGATGGCCTCCAGCTCTTCCAGGGTGGTCGCTTCCCGCATGGCCGTCTCCTGGTCCTGTTGGTAGGACACAAGGCCGGTGACCCGCTTGTCGATGGCAAAGGCCAGGGCTGTCAGGTTCTCCAGGGTCCAGGGGATGCACTTTTTGGTGGTGGTGTTCCAGGTCAGGTCGTAAGGCTGGCCCAGCTGGGCGGCCATTGTTGCACTGAACAGCTTGCTGGTCAGCTGCTGCTGTTTGGTTTTGGTGATGGTGTAGTAGTTGCCGTCGGTCCACTGCAAAGGGTGGGCCAGCAGATAGGCATCCAGCAGACTGTTGCTCTCGGCGATCCGCTCCACCTTCCGGGCGGCCAGCCGGGCCGCCTGCCAGGCCTCGAAGGCCGGCTGGTTGGGGGTACAGCTGACAACGGTGCCCCGGGCCACTTCCAGCTCCACAAAGCCCTGGTACTGGTCAAAGGTGGTGCGGTCCAGGCTGTCCGGCCACCAGTAATACCCCGCCGGGGCAGTGAGGCCGGGCCAGGTTTCCAAAGCCGGGTACTGGCCGGCCTCACTTTTGGTCTTGTTCAGAATGTACATATCAGCCCTCCAAAGTCTTGACCCGGGCGGTCAGGGCGTCCACCTGGGCCTGGATGTCCACCCCGTCGGTGCCGATGCACCGCTGGGCCAGGGTGGTGTAGAACATGGTTTTGCCGTCACTGGCCTGGGAAATCGCACCATATCCGCCGTCCGGGATGGTCACCGCCGGCACCGTGAAGGTGTAGCGCCTGGAGGCCGGCAGGTAGTCGTCCTTGCTGGCCTGCACCTCGATGACGTGTTCCCCGGCCCCCAGCAGGCGGGCGTCCACCGGGACGCTGATCTTGGCCCCGGCGCTGGGGGTGCCGCTGTAGATCCGGGTCCCATCCCGGGCCACAGACACGGTGATGGCGTCCACGCTGGCCACCCCGGACACCGACACCGAGAAGGCAAAATCAAAGCGCCGGGGCTGGCTGCCCATGTCCTCGGCAGGGCCGCCGATGGTCACCCAGCCGCTGTTTACGGTATAGGTCTCACCGGTGATGCAGGGGCCGGCCAGGCCCAGATCATCCACGGCGCAGGCCCGGTAGGCCACGGTGCCCCAGTCCTCACCCACTGTGTCGGTCTGGGTCAGGCTGTTGACCTGGGCCACCTGCTGCCATGCGCCGCCGTCCACCTGGCGCTCAAAAATGTAGCTGGCCACCGTGCCGTCCGGGTCAGTGGCCGCCGTCAGGGTGATGGCGGCATTTTCGCCGCGCACCACGCCGGTGACCGCAATGGAGCCGGGGGCGGTGGGAGGCAAATTGTGCACTACGGTGTAGGTCTGGCTGGTGGCATAGGGGCCGGAAAGCCCCAGATTGTCGGTTGCCTTTGCCCGATAGGCCACGGTGGTCCAGCTGTCGTCGATGGGATCGGTCCGGGTCAGGGCGCTGGTCGTGGCAAAAACAGTCCAGCCGCCGCCGTCTACGCTGCGCTCGAAGCTGTACATACTATTAGGCCTGCGCTGGGCCACCGGGATTTCCTCGGTCATCAGGAAAAAGCCGCCGCCGGACTTCTCCACCATGCTGCGCAGCAGGTCGGCGGCCTCCTCGGCGGTGATGAAGGCGTCGGCGTGGTAGTCGATCCGGACCTGCACCTCGCTGCTGATCCGGATGGTGGCGGGAAAGTCCCGGACATCCGGGGCCACGCCGGGGCTGTAGGGAGAAACCCACTGGGGGTGATCCCCCAGGCAGCCGTAGAAAATCAGGGTTTCGGCGCTGTCGGCCGTCTTGGCAAAGATGCCGTATTCGTTGATGTAAAAGCCCTCCTGGAGCCCGCCGTTCAGGTCCGACCGGTATTCCACCGTCAAAGTGACGGCGTCATCGGTGCGGATGGGTTCGGTGGAGGTGGCCCGTGCTACCGGGGCCACCAGGTCGGTGAGGCCGGCCATGGCTTCCAGGCTGTCGGGCTTGCCGCTGCCCACCATGGCCCGGGTGATGGTGAGGGTCTGGCCGGCCAGCAGGCTGGCCATCAGCTCCAGGCCGGCGGTGGTGGGGGTAAAACCATAAAGATCAGGCATGTTGTCCCTCCTCAATGGGTGGAAGTGTGGTTCTCGAGATGGTGCCGCAGAGGGCAGATGCCGCCCGGACCGGGCGGCTCTCCACAGGGGTGATGGTGGCGATGCTGTCCAGCCAGGAGGACAGCCGTTTCACCGAGGCCAGCACCCGGCGCAGCTCCTCCAGGGATTCGGGGCCGATGGTGATGCCGCCCGCCCCGATGGTGGCCCGGAAGTGGTGGGGCTCGCCCCCGTACTCACACCATTCCTCCATCTGACCGGTGGAGAAGATGGCCTGGATCAGCTGATCCACTGCCCCGGGGGTGCCCATGGCGGCATAGAACAGCAGGGACTGGCGCACCAGGGTGCGCTTTGTCTCCACCGGGTAGTCTGCGCTGTAGGCCGGGGTCCGCAGCTCGGCGGCCAGATAATCCAGCAGCTGCTCCGGCACCCGGTCCAGGTCGGCCCAGATCACCATCCGGTCGGCCATGGCCAGGAGCTTGTCCACCTGGCGGCCCACGGCGTAGGCCAGGGCCTGGGTCCGGGTCTGGCCGGCCAGGTTATTGGGCAGGATCCGGGTGAACCGGCTGCCTTTCAGCTCAATCATCTTCCAGCCCTCCGTACCGGACCACGGCGTCACCCGTCAGCGCCGCGATCTTGATCTTGCTCACCGCCGTGTAGACCGGGGCGGCGATCTCCAGCCGCTTGGCCCCGGCGGCCATCATCATCTCGTGGAGCTTGGAGGGGTTGATGTCCCGGCCGATGGTCCGCTGCCAGGTCTTGTACTCCTCCACCGCCTGGCTCACCGCCTGTTGGATGGCCACCGCCTGGGCGGCCTGGCTGCGGTTGATCCAGTAGGTGACCTCAATGGTGTAGGCCACCTTCTGGGGCGCCGACACCCGCACCAGGTCGGTCATGGGGCGGCGCAGCCGGGCGGACAGATGATCCAGCATCCCCTGGATCATCTCGGGGCCCGGGTCGGAGCCGTCGGTCAAAACAAACACCAGATCCACCGTGCCGGCGGCCTGGTAACTCTCGGTCTCCACGTCCCCCACCGCTGCCGAATAGCTCATGGCGTGGTAGCGGTAGGCGTCCTCGGGGCCGGCGGTGGAGTAGGCCCCGGGGGCCAGGTAGATCCGCTCCTTGTAGTCGTCGTCGCTCTCGGCGTCGGTGCCCCCGGCGGTGGGGGTGACGTTCTGGACGCTGGCCACATAGGGCACCGGGTCCACCAGGGTGGCCAGCTCCCCCGGCTGGTAGCCGTTGCCGGCGGCGCCGGGGGTGGTACAGGTGGCGGTGACGTCCGCCGTCAGGCTGCCGGCGGGGATCTCGGTGTAGACGTCGGTGGCGAAGTAGACGCTGCCGTCCATGGACACCCGCGTCCCCGCCGGGATGGACACCGCCGACACCCGCAAAGCCGACAACGTAAACCGCACGGTGGTGGAGGCTGCGGCGGCAGGGTTCCGGGTGGGGCCCTTGATGAGGGCCAGGTTATCCAGAAAGCCGCCGTAGCTGTATTTCAAAAGGTTCACCTTGCCGCCCCGGTCGATGTACTGCATGGCCTGGTAGATCTGGGCCGCGGCGGCATACAGCTCCATCCGGTGGGGCGCCGCCCGGCCCAGGGTGTAGGGTTTGCCCTCGGCCTGGGTCATAAAGGCCTCATAGTCGGCCACCATCTCGGACCGGACGTCCTCGATGGTCCGGCCGTCGATGAAGGAGATGTCCGGCGTGCTGGCCAGGGCTGTTTTCCAGTCAGGCACGATCAATCACCACCTTTGCCAGGACGCGGCCGTCGGCGCCGGCCTGCCATTTGACCTCCCGCACCCGGATGGCCGGGAGGAAGGTGCCCACCTTTTCCACCAGCTCGGCCACATACAGGCTTTTGGCCACTGCGGCGGGCCGGTCCAGGTAGTCCATGGTAAGGCCGAAATCCCGGTCCAGGGGCATGGTGCCCGCCCGGGTGGTCAGCAGCAGATTCAGCTGCCGGTCGATGTCGGCCAGGCTGTCGTCGGAAAAGGTGTATTCCAGCTTGAAATCGTACATCAGGCGTACTCCTCCAGTGTGAGGGTGAGTTTGGCCCGGGCCAGCTCCCCCTGGTTGTAGATCACATCCCAGGTCTCGCTGGAAGCGGTGACCCGGAAGCGGTTCTTCCCCACCGGCCGGTAGCCCAGGATTAAATACTCGCTGTCGCCGGTCTCCACCATCTGTTCCACCCGTTCCAGCATCAGCCGGGGTTTCACCCCCAGGCTCGCGGACAGGGTGATGGGCAGGCTGACGGATTGCAGCCCAGGGCCCAAAAACTCGGCCCGGGGCTTGACACCGGGGGTCTCATGGGTGGCCCACCGGCCCGATACGTCCCGGGTCATCCCGGCAAAGGTCAAAACATAGTCATCGCTCACCGTAAAAATCAAAGCGGGACCCAGTGTCCCGATCATGCTGCATCCCTCCCATCAAAGCGGCGGCGTGGTGGGGCTGCCCGGTGCGGTGGAGGTGTGGGTGTGGGTCACCAGGCTCTTGCCCATGATGGCGCAGTCCCCCGCCCCGCCGATGATGTTCACCGTGGCGCCATTGATCTGCACCGTGGTGCCCTCCAGGCTGAGGGTGGGGGCGTTCAGGCGCACCGCGCTGGCGGCGGTCACAGACACGCTGCTGCCGTCGATCTGGACGGTACAGCCTCCCACCTGGAGGGTCAGCTTCCCTGAGACGGTGATCTGGGCATCCCCCTGGATGGCGGTGGTCTGGCTGCCCTGGACTGTCTCGGAGCAGTTTCCCTTGACGGTGGTGTCTGTGCTGCCCTCGATGGTTTCGGTGCGGTCTCCCTTGATCCGGGTGTCCTGGCTGCCCTGGATTTCCACTGCGCTGTCCCCCTCATTGTGAAAGAGACTTTCCGGGCCCGCGGCATCGTAGCGGAAATAGCACTGGCCCGGGGTCAGGTCGAAGTCCTTGCGGTAGAGGCCCTCGAAGCCTTCCGGGGGCGTCAGCTTGGCCGACCAGGGCCGGCCAAGCACCACCCCGGCCTCGGCGCCGTTGGACAGATGCACCACCGCCACCAGCGCCCCCACCGGGGGCATGGCGTATTCCGATGAAAACAGCGGGATCAGCCGAGTGACGTCGTCGTCCATGTCGGGATAGGTCACCCGGACCATCCCGCTGGGGTAGTCGATGCTGGACACCTTGCCCACACGGATTTCTGCGCTCACAGGCTGCCTCCTTCCACTTTGGACAGCTCCAGCTCCATGGTGTAGCCGCTGCCGATATGGCTGGCGGCGCTGTCGATGTAGTACTTGCCGTTGATGGCGCCGCCCATCCCCTCCACCGTCACGCACTGGGTGGCCACCAGCCCCGGCCGGCCCTGAATGGTCACCGTCAGGGTGGTGGCGCCGTGGTTGGCCTTGTTCACCAGGGCGGTGATTTTCCGCTGGGCGTCGGCGGCGTTGTCCGCCTTGCCCGATTCCTTCAGGATGCGGGGGCCTTCCCCCACCGTGGCCTTGATCTCCTCCTCCGAGTTGGGCTCGGTGTAGGTGTACTCGCCGCCGGTGTAGGTGCCCTCCAGCTTGGTGTGCCAGTTCCAGTCCTGGATGTCCTCCCTGCGGATGGTGTCCACCGGCTCTTTGGCCTTGCAGGCCTCCCGGTCGTACACCACCAGCTTCCAGGCGTAGAGTTTCAGACAGAGGCCGTAGGTCCCGCAGAGCTGGGTGTAAAAATCGCAATCGTTCTGCTCGGTCTGCTCCACCGTCTCAATCGGCACGTCGCCCCCCTCCACGTCCCACACCAGGGAGATCCCCGCCCGGGACGCGATTTCCTGGCCGATGGCCTGGAGGGTGGCTTTCTCCCAGGTCTTGGTGCGGCTGGTGGCCTTGAAGGAGGTGTCTGCCGGCACCGACACCCCCGAGATGGTGCCGGTCCTGGGCCAGCCCGAAAAACTGTAATCGTCCAGGGTGAAGGAGCCGCAGTCGAAGCTGCGGTCGTCCCCCTCGGCATCCCAGTCATAAATCAGGATCTGGGCGGTGAGGGTGTCCCCCTTCTGGGGCAGCCAGTCCCCCGCCCACTGGGCGTCCCGGTCGTTGATCTCGATGTCGATGGTGTCCGACTCGCCGTCGGCGGGGTCGGTGTAGGTCACTACCCCCTTGGAGCCGATCATGTCGGTGGTCACCGCCGCCCCGTTCCAGGTCAGGGCGGCCTCTGCCCGCCGGGGCCTCATCGGGTCCTCCAGGCGGGCAGGCTGGAGGCCGTCTGCTCTGCCGGCAGGGGCGGGGTGTTCAGCACCGTCCCGGCGTCAAAGACAAACACATCCAGCAGGGGGAAATTGTGCTCCATCAGCCAGCCGGTGTACTTCACGTCCCCGTAGACCCGGTGGGCGATGAGATCCCAGGCGTCCCCTGCCCGGGTGGTGTAGGTTGCTTCCATCAAATCCCCTCCTTATCCGGGTCGGTGCGGAAGTTCTTCCGGCGCTCCTCGGCTTTCATCTGCTTATAGAGCCGCTTGAACTCGGCAAAGCTGATCCGGCCGGCCTCCTGGGCTTCCTCCCGGGTGGGGGTGCCGCCGTAGAACTGGAACACCGGGGCAAAGGTGATATTCTCGCCCCCGGCGGCGCCGCCCCGGCCATTGGGGCCGGGTTTCGGCCACTGATCCAGCAGCTGGGCCAGCTTGGACAGAGGCATCACCGCTTCCGGCTCGCCGCCCTCGCCGATCTGGGCCAGGGTGGGCCGGGTGGCGATGCCGCCCGCCGCCAGCTGGGGGATGGTGGGGATGGAAAAGCCCAGGGTTTTGCCCCCCACCACCGGCACCCAGTCGGGGATATCCACCGACAGGCCGTTGATCCCCTCGATGGCCCGGTTGATGATAGCGATGACCCCGTTGACGGGGGCTTTGGCGATGTTGCCCAGCATCCCGAAAATGTTGCCGAAGATGTTGACCACATTCTGCCAGGCGGCTCCCCAGTTGCCGGCAAAGACGTTGCCCACAAAATCCAAGAGGTTCTGGATAATGGCCTGGGCGTTGGCCGCCCCGGCCTGGATGGACTGCCAGAAAGCCTGGAGGAAAGCCCCCGCCGCCGGGAAGCGTTCGCCCACCATGGCGATGAAGGACTGGACCAAAGCGTCCACCTGGCCCCAGTGCTGGTACAGCAGCACCAAAGCGGCGCCGATGGCCAGAATGACCCCCAAAGGCCCCGCCAGGGCGGTGCCGGCAGCTTTCAGGATGGTGACAAACTGGCCCAGCTTGCCGGAAGCCTGGAGCAGGGCGAAGAAGGTCTTTGCCTGGCTGAAAGCTGCCATCCCCTTGGAGACGGTATTCGCCGCCGGGCCCACAGTCCGCAGGCCCACCGCAAAGGCGGCCACCGTCCCCTTGTGCTGCCACAAAAAGGACAGGAAGGGCTGGGCGGTGTCGTAGGCCTCTGGCAGCCAGGCCACAAAGTCCCGCAGGCCCGCCGCCAGCTGGGGCAAAGCCTGGGCAAAAGCACCGGTGGCCATCTCGCCGAAATCCCCCGCGATCTCCTGGATCACGGGGGACATCTCATCCAAGGCGCCGGTTACCTCGGGCATGTGTTCCATCAGAGCCTGATACACCGCGTCGGCAGCGGGCAGCATGGCCACTTCCAGGTGGCGGCGCACCCCTTCCAGGGCGCTGTCCAGGTCATTGTACTGGACCTGGTTGATCTGTTCCAGGGCCTCGCCGGTGCTGTAGGCCGCCGAGGAGGCGTCGGCCATGGCCTGCAAAGCCCCGGCCCCCAGGTCCTCCCACATGGTGCCGAAGAGCTTGACGCCCACGGCGTCCCGCTGGACCTGGTCGTCCATGGCCAGCAGCCTGTTCAGCACCTCGAAAAAGGCCTGGTTTGCGCCCTCTCCGCCGGCGGCGAAGGTGGCCATCATTTCGTCGGCATTGTAGCCCAGGGCCTGGAAGGCGCTGATGGTGGTGTCGCTGCCGTCGATGGCCCGGATGGAAAACTCCTTCACCGCGTCGCCCACCTTGTCCAGGTTCCAGGCGGTGCCGCTGGCACCCGACTGGAGGATCTGGAACATATCGTCGGCGGACAGGCCCAGTTTGGAGAACTGGACCGAATACTCGTTGATGGTGTCGATCAGTTCGCCGGAAAAGTCCAGGCCCTTCTGGGCGCCGGCGGCGATCAGGTCAAAGGCCTTTTCTGCCGAGACGCCAAAGTTTTTGCGGATGGCCTCGGCGGCCCGGGTGGATTCGGCCACGTCGTAGCCGAAGGCGTCCCGCAGGGCAATGGCCCCCTGGGTGGCCTGGACCATGCCGTTTTTGCTCAGGCCGGCCATGTTCTTGTCCACCAGGGCCACCGCCTCGGCCACGTCGTTGACGTCGGCGCCGAAATTGTTGGCGTAGACCGTCTCCATGACACTGCGGAGCTTTTCCAGCTCTGCGCCCGCCGCGCCGGTGGAGGTAGCCACCTGGTTTTCGGCCTTTTGCCATGCCCCGCCCAGGTCCGCCAGGTACTTGGTGGCGGCTGCGGCGCCGGTGCCCATGGCAGCCAGGCCGGCGGCGGTGACGTTGGACAGCCGGTTGGCGGTCTGGATGATGGTGTTCAGCTGCTTGGAGGAGGTTTTCACGCTGGTGCCCAGGGATTTGTCCACCTTACCGGCGATTTTGATGGCCAGTTCCATGACTTTGCTCTTGGACATACTCCATCACCACCTTTGCCAGATCGTTCAGGTCCTCCAGGGACATTTCCAGAAAGTAATCAATCCCGCTGTGGAGCTGCAGGGACAGGGCCACGCAGGCTTTGCGGATTTCCGGCGGGGTTATTCCTCCCCATCCCCGCCGTAGAGAAAACCCGCCACAAGGTTTTTCAGCTTGATGGCCTCCCGGGCGGGCAGCTGCTGGAAAAATTCCAGGGGCTTGCCGGTGACCCGGGCCGCCATGAAGATGGCATAGGGCAGGGACATCTCGGCGATGGGGTCCACCCCGTCGATCTTTTTCACCATCTTGCCCACCTTGCACAGGTCGGCGGCCGAGAGGTCCTCCAGGCCGCTGAGGTCCACCTCGGTATAGGTCTCCCCCTCGAAGGAATAGGGCTTCTTGAAGCGGAGGATCAGGTCCTCCTGGTCCTCGGTGTTGGGGTCGGCTGCGGGGGCGTCCTCGGGCTTCCGGGCGTCCAGGACATTGGGGTCTGCAATGTGTGCGTTCATATCAGGTCATCTCCCTCACTTTCTGCAGGACGTCCTTACCGTCGATCTTGAAAATGCCGTTGAGCTTGTCCAGCTCCACCAGCTCCTTGCCGTTGAGCGAAATCTTGATGTAGGAAATATTCAGGGTGACGCTGGAGCTCATGGCGGTGGCGGCCTTGAGGGTGCCCAGCTTCAGGGTGGCGCACTTGCCCCGTACCACCACCTTCAGGGGCCGGAAGGCGGTGTCCCCCTCCGACGTCAGGGACTGCAAAGCCCCCCGCATGGTCAGCTTGACCGCCCTGGTGGTGTCCATCAGGCTTACCGGCTCCTCGTCCAGCACCCGGAAGGGGATCTCCATCTGCTGGTTGGAATAGTGGCCGGGGGCCGGGTCGTCCAGCTCGCCCAGGATGCCGGCGCCGCTGAGGGTTTCGGTCAGGGCCTCGAAGTCGGGCAGGGTGCATTCATCGCCCATGCCGAAGAACCGGCCCCCCAGATCATCGTTATACAGGTGATAGCTGTGGATTTTGCTGGGGATGTTGTTCACGCTGCATCACCTCCGGTGAGGGCCGCCTCCAGGGCGGCGGTGTCGTATTCGTTGATGTTCTCGATGTACTCCGCCGGGACGTAGGGTGCCAGGAAGGTGTGGGTGGTCAGGTGGCCGTTCAGCAGATCGGTGACCGGGTTTTCTTCCTCCCGGAACTCGCACCGGTACCCCGCCACATAGTCCCGGGCCACATAGCCGTTGCCCTTGATGTTCTGGCTGTCCACGATGGACTGGATCAGCCGGGTGTTGGCGGGGTTGTCCACCTTCTGGAAATAGGTCAGGATGAAGTTGTTGGCGTCCCAGTTGAAGAACCGCCGCACCGCCAAAAACCGATCCTTGGGATCGGTGGTGGAGGGATAGGCGGCGGTGTTGTTGCCCCAGGCCTTCCAGCCGTTGGCGTTGATGGCGGTGATGATGCCGTTGGCGTTCAGCAGGTCGTTGGCCTGCTGCTGGTCCAGCAGCACCTCGGTGCCGTCGTGGAGGACGGTGCCGGTGATCCGCAGATCCTTGTTGGAGGGGCTCTCGTAGGGCACATCGTCGTTGCCGGCGTCCACCGTGGCGGTCAGGGGGGCCAGCATGGCCGAGAAGGCATAGATCTTGCTGCCCACCGCCACCATGGGCCAGAGGGCTGCCGCAAAGGCCGAGGTGACCCCCTGCTTTTCCTTGGCGGTCTTGACCTCGGTGTAGACGGCAGCGCCGCCCTTTTTCTTGTCTGTGCCGATGTCGATGTAGGTCTGGGCCCGGAACACCCCGCAGATCCCCTCGGTCTTGGCCTGGAGGGCTGCGGTCACCACCGGGTCCTGGCTCCAGCCGGGGGCCAGCAGGATGCCGGCGGTCATCCCGAACTTGGGATAGATCCGGCGGACCATCTCGATGCCGGTCTCGGCGCCGGTCTCGGCGTCCACGCCGCCCACGATGTCGGCATTGGTCACCCCGGCGGGGTTGAGGCTGGTGCTGGCGATCTTCACCGTCTCGGCCTCGGCGGCCTCATCCAGCAGGGTGATGGTCACCGAGCCGTCCTCGGCGTGTTCGGCCAGGTAGTCCTCCCCCTCGGCGAGGGGGGTGTCGCCGTTTTTCACCGACAGGGTGTTCAGCAGCACAAAAGGCTTGTCGTACCGGACCACCCCCTCGGCCACGGGGTAGTCTGCCTCCTCGTTGGCGGTGGTGTGACTCTCTTTGCCCGGGTCCAGGACGTTCACCAGGATCACCGGGGCCACGCTGAACACCCGGAAGCTGGCGTCCATGCTCTGGCAGAGGGTGAAGTCCTTGAAATCATCGGAATAGCCCAGCCCCAGCTGGCACTCTGCGAAGGAGTAGCAGAGGAAGGGCTTGTTGACGGCAGCCGCCGGGTCCTTCAGCAGATGGATGGGGGCGGTGCCGAAAATCACCTGCAGGCCCGCCGCGCTTTCCACCGGCGTGGTGAGACTGGTGGATTGTTCGGTTACGCCGACGCCATGGTCGTACATGGGATCACCTTACCCTTTCTGCGCGTCCAGAACGCGCTTGTAACAGGTGTAGATCTTGCCGTATTTCAGCCGGATCTGCTTCATGGCCTCCGGCATCTGGTCCAGCGGCACAATCAGGCCGGCCAGGGCCTTGTCGGCCTCGGCCGCTGCCTGCAATTTCTCGGGCAGGCCGTTGGTATAGACGGTCCAGGTCATGGCCAGCCCCTTGATGTTGGGGCCGCAGTAGACCAGGGAGCCGACGGTTTTGGTTTTCTTCGTCATGTAAAAGGCACCTCCGGGCAAATGGTGGGGATTTCCAGCTTAAACTCCACCGCCCCCAGGTAATAGGGATGGGCTTTGGAGTCGTTCCAGATGGCCCACTGGATGGGTTTTTTCACGGTATAGGGGCCGCCCCGGGCGCCGGCGCTGCCGGGCCGAAGGCGGATCACCGGGTTTTTGCAGTACCGGGCGGTGATTTCCTGGATGATGTGGAGGAGGTCCCGGTAGCCCTGGCGGTCGGGCCGGTCGTCATACAGGGCGATCACCAGGACGATCTGGACCTCCTGGGCGGCGTCTCCCTCCGGGATGGTCCCCTCCCCGATCTGCACAATCATGTAGGGTTCGGGGGCGTCCTGGCTCCGGTCCTCATCGTTGCCGGTGGGGACCGGCAGGTCGTTCACGTGGACCCGGATGGCCCGCTTTTCGCCGGTGGAGCTTTGGAACAGCTGCCCGGCAAACAGGTCCTCCAGGTCAGCGGCCAGGGCGTCGGCGGCAAATTCGGCGGTCATGCCGTAAAGTTCGTTCATGGCTTCACCCCTTCTTCTGCTGCTGTTTCAGCATCCTGCTGATCCGCTTGTCGATCTCCTGGTTCAGCACCTGGTAGAGCAGGGCCCTGCCCCGTTCCTGGACCTCTTCATTGGCCATCATGCTGGGCACCGCCGGGCCCAGCAGCTTTTTGATCCTTGTCAGGTCGGGCCACTTTCCGTCGGTGGGCATGCCGTACCGCTGGATGCGGATTTGGGCCCCGGCCATGGTGTAGGTCTGGCCCACCTGCCGCTGGAGCACCGCCCGGTGGCCATTGGAGAACTGCCCGATGAAGGCCGGGGCACCGCCCCGCTCCAGGAATTTCAGGCCGCCGGATTCCAGGACCTTGGCCTGGACGCCCCGGTCGGAAGATCGGACCATGAACTCCAGCAGGTCCAGCATGGGGCCCTTGGAGCGGATCACCGCCTCCATCTTCCCGGGCTTGGCGGTCTGGAGCCGGGGTGCCCCCTTGCTGCTGTCCTTCAGGACGCTGGCGTCCACCGTGTAGGTGTCGGCCACATCCCGGGTCAGCTGCCTGCGGACCTGCCGGGCCGCCGCATTCAGAGAGAGGCGCAGCACATTGGGTGCCTCAAAGGCCAGCCGTTCCAGCCGCTGGCCGATGGCCACCATCTGGCCCTGGGTGTCCACTTGGATCTGGATCATGTGCGGTTCGCCTCCAGTTCGATGGTCAGCATCCCGGCGTCCTCATCCGCACTGACCACATACCAGATGCGGCCGTCCAGGTTGAGGGCCTTGCCGGGGACCGGCCGGCCCCCGTAGTCGGCCTTGGAGAGATAGATCAGCCGCCGGCTCTTGTAGAGGCCGTCGGTGTGGACGCCGCCCCGGGCGGCATCCCGCTGCTGCAGGCCGTCATCGTCCAGGATCACCCGCATGGGCCTGCCGTCCACGGTGTGGATATCGGCAAATTCCTCCTGGTTCAAAAAGACATTCTGGATGTCTGCGGCGATGCAGTCCTTAAAAGAAAGGGCGCCCATCACTGGGTGCCCTCGTCATCGTTCTGCTGGGTTTCGTCGCCGGTGTCCCGGGCTGCCTCGGCGGGGGCCTGGACTTCTGCGGCCCCGATCAGGGCCACCAGGTCGGCCTTGGTTTTGGCGGCCGACAGGTCCAGGCCCAGCTCCCCTGCCAGGTCGGTCAGTTCCGCCTTGGTCATCTCGGCCAGCTGGGCCGGGTCCAGGTGGCCGGTGAGCATCTTACCCTCAGCGGCGGGGGGCGTGTCCTCCTGCCAGGCGGCACTGCCGGCACGCAGCCAGGCGGCAGCCATCCGGCCATCGGCGGCAGGCAGGGCCTCGCCGGGGCCGTAGATCCGGTTCTGGTAGAGGATGGAGCGCTTGGCAATCAGCTGTTTCATGGCGCCTGCCCCCTCACCCGATCTTGACCAGGACGTCGGGGTCCCCGCTGGCGGCGGGGGCCACGGCCCAGCCCGCCGGGGTGTTGCTGTCAGCGGTGGTGGTGATGTTTTTGGCGGACTTGTCCCAGTAGAGGGCCTGGCCCACCGTCACGGCGCCGGAGGCCTTGGGGATCCGGTAGACGCCGGTCACCTGCACCGGGCCGGCGGCGTCCCTGGCGATGTCGGCACCGGCCACGCCGATGCGGGTGGACAGGTCTACCACGTCCCCAAAGGACAGGGCTTCTGCGGCGGTGTAGTCGATCACATCGCCGATCTGGTAAAAAATCGCTGCCATAGCTGTACCTCCTTACTGGCTGACCCCGGGGTTCTTGGCGATGCCCCGCCAGTCCACTGCGCTGACGCCCCAGTCCATCCAGATGTCCCACACATAGCCCAGCCGGCCTGCGGGCTGGCTGCGGCGGATGGAGGGGGTCTTCATGCCGTTGAGGTAGTCCACCTGGATGGAGCGGCCGGTGGCGGGGTCCCCTGCCATGAACCAGGGCAGGGCTGCGCCCTTGGCCAGGACGTTGATGGTGCCCTCCTCCACCACCTGCAGGGTGTTGCGGTACTGGTAAAGGGCGTTGGCGGTGTGGCTGCCGATGCCCTCCACGTCGATCTGGGGGCTCTCCAGGATCTGGGACATCTTGAAGCCATAGCCCACCGGCACAATCACGAACCGGGGCTGGACCATGATGCTCTCCCCGAAGGGGTCGGTCTGGCGCAGCAGCTTCAGCATGATGGCCTGCATGGTGTCGATGCCAGGGGCGCCGCCGGTCTCCATCAGGTTGCCGTGGGCGGCGTCAAACAGGGCCGCGCCGTCAAAGATGGCGGGGTTGGTCATCAGGATCTGGTAGACCTGCTTGTTGATGGTGCGCTTGGCCGCCGCGGCGTACTGGCCGGGCATCTCGGTGATGAGGCCGATGTCGTCGTTCACAAAAGCTTCCCGGGTCATGGAAAACTGGCGGCCGTAGGTGGACAGCTTGCGCTGGGGCAGCAGCTCGGTCTTCAGGGTGTCGTGCTTCAGCTCGCCGCCCTCGGCCACCTCCAAAAATTCCCCGGCGCCGCCCAGCAGGTACTCGTGATCCCTGGAGGGCTTGAAGTCGGTGAGGGTGCCCTCGGTGGTCCAGACCTGGAAGGTGGTGGGGGCGGACTGGTACCGCTGGACGATGCTCTTGCGGATGGTGTTGTCCAGGATGGCGGGGAAGGCGGCGGTGGGGCTCAGGAACTGGCGCTGCAGCTGCTCCCACAGGTCGTCCCGGCTCATCCGCAGCAGCTCGGTGGTGGTGCCGGCGCCCTCCCGGGCCAGGCACTCGATGGCCAGGTCCCGCAGGGACAGCCGCTGCATCTGGCAGGCCTCCTCAGTGGGGCTGCTGACCGCAAAGCCGCTGCGCATCAGCAGGGCGTCCGACGCTGCCTGGCGGAAGTCCTGCTGCTGGTCGTGGTCAGTGAAACGGGCCCCCACCGGGCCGTGGTGCTGGATCATAAAGTTCACGGCGGCTTCCCGGACGGCGTTCATGTCCGAGCCGTCCCGGATAAAGGGGTCGGCGTCCATCCCCACCTGGCGGCACAGGCTGGTGATATCGGCCGTCCGCTGGCGCTCGTTGGCCAGGGCCTGCTGGATGGGGTCAGGGGCGGCGGGGTCTGCGCCCCGCTGGCCCTCTGCGGCGCCGGGGGTGGTGCTGTCAGCGGGGGCAGCGTCGATGATCTGCTGGCAGCGGTCAAACTCGGCCTGTTCCTCGGGGGTGAGGCTGCGGCTCTCGGCGCGGGCCTGGTTCACCAGGGCCTGCTGACGGGCAAGTGCTTCGGTTTTGTTCATGCTGTTGTCACCTCATTTTGTTCTGGTTGATCTGGATCTGCCGCTCCCACAGGTCGAGAGGCAGGGCCTCCTCCCCATCCGAGCGGCCCACCCCGACGGTGGGGTCCGCCGGGACCGACACAATGGACACCTCCACCGGCGTCCACTTGCGGGCAATGGAACAGGGCCCGGTGAACCGGCCGTCGCCGGAGGTCTTACCGGCCTCCACCACCTCCCACCGGTCCACCCGGTAGCGGACCGAGGTGGTTTTCAGGGTGCCGGACCGGACCTTCTGGAACACCGTCTCGGCTGCGGCGTCGGTGTCAAACTCCACCTCGGCCATGCCCCGGCCGTTTTCCACCCAGGCCCGGAGAATCCGGCCCACCACCTTGTCGGTGTCGTGGTTGAAGAGCAGGACGCCGATCTCGTTCAGGCGCTGCAGGTTCACCGCGTCCCCGCTGTGGTCCAGGATCTCGGGGCCGAAATACCGGTCCACCGGCTCCTCGCTGGAAAAGCTGAGGATCCGCCGGCGGCTGTTGTCCTCCTCCCCTTCCCGGGCCAGGATCTGGCCCATGGAACGGGTGCCGTCATTCTTCCTGGGGCTGTTCCTGGTCCGCGTCAGGGGCCAGGGCTGCTGCTTTGCTGCCAAACAGTACACCTCCCATGTCTACGCCGTGTTCCCTGCCATAGGCCAGGACCTCGGCTGTCTCTTCAATGGCCTGCCGCCAGTCTTTGCCCCGCTCGGCGCAGACGTCCTGATAGGTTTTCTGGCCCGACTGCAGGGCGGTCTGGCCGGCCCCCGCCTCTTTGGCGGGGTCGATCCACTTTTTCGGGGCTTTCGCCCAGCTGTGGGCCATGTATTTCTTTTTGTCCTCCCAGAACCCCGCCGGGGCAATCAGCCCCGCCAGGACACAGGAGATCACAAACTGCTCGTAAATCTCCGACATCATCCGCTGGAGCAGCTCGATGTCGGCGGCGTAGGTGTATTCATCCTCCACCGCGTTCTGCCGGGCGCTGGAATAGGTGGAGCCCTTCATGTCCCGGGAGACGGCCTCATAGCTGAGGCCCTGCCCCGCCCCCACCAGGGCCTGCTGGGTCCGCAGGAAGGAGGCGGCGTCGGTGGCGGCGCTGCCGGGGTTGACGGCGTCCACGCTGTCCCCGGGGTTCAGCTCCATGATCATGCCGGGGGTCAGCTTTTTGCCGGCGTAGTCGATGCGGCCGCTGTCGCCTGTCTGCACCGCCGACCGGCCAAAGCCTCCCGAGGGCAGCGCCTTGCGGATGAACACCGCCATGCAGGCGGCGATCCGCTCCTTCACCGAGACGGCGTTGATGTACTCGTTGACGTCCCGGATTCTCGTCAGGGTGTGGGTCAGGTCGGACATCTCCCGCAGCTGGCTGGGGCGGTGCTTGGACTTCAGGAAAAAGGCGTCCTTGGCGTCGATGTAGACCGATTCCAGCTGCCGCCACCCCTCGATGTCGTACTGCTGGATCCAGTAGCCCTGGGGCCGCCGCCAGCTGTTGTACTCCACGCCCCCCACCACCCGGTTGCCCTTGCGGCGGGGCTGGGTGCGGCCCGAGTCCAGTTCGTCCACGTCGATGGCCTGCAATTTAAAAGGCACCAGGCCCCCGGCGGTATGGCGGAACAAAAACAAAATCCCGCCGTCCACCTTTTTCCGCTCCTCGGCCATCCGCAAAAGTTCCGTGAAGGACTGCTCCCCGGTGACGTCGCAGTTTTTCGCCTCGCACCACTGCCGCCAGAGATCTTCCAGCCGCCGGTCCAGGGTGCTGTCCCCGGTGCCCGCCCGGAGGGTGTAGCCCTTGCCCACCACGTTGCGGTCGTAGGCCAGGATCACCGACTGCAAAATATCGCTGTTCCGCTCCAGGTCCCGGGCTCTGGCCCGGATGATGTCCCGGCTGTAGCGGTCGGTGGTCTCGGCGCTCTCGTTGATGGCCGCCCAGTGGCCGCTGATCCGGCCCTGGCCGGCGGCGTCGTAGTGCCGCAGCACCTGGTAACTCTGGCGCCAGGCCTCCCGCTCATAGGCCCACCGGGGGGACACCGCCGCGATCAGGCCCTCCAAAATGCCCACAAAGCATCACCTCCCGTCAAAAAAGGCCACACAGGTGCGGCTCAGCAGGGGGCCGCTCTGGTCGGTGTCCAGCTGGGCTTCCAGGTCCTCCCGCATGGATTTCAGCATCCCGAGATCCGCCCGGGTTAAAGACCGGCTGCCGATCTTGTAGGACTGACCCCCCACCAGGATGGTCTCGATGGCCTTGTTGATCTGTTCCAGCCGCTGGCGCTTGTCGTTGTCGGCCACGGCGTTCACCTCCTGTCAAATCCAGTTTTCATGCTGCCCGATCCAGTCCTCCTCGGGGGTGGGCTGGGGCGCGGGCCGGGGTTTGGGCGCTGCCGCCGGGGCCTGCAATGCCAGGCTGCGGACGTTTTTCAGGTCGGCCGCGCAGGCGGCGTAGACCTCGCAGTCCAGGTAGTGGTTGTCGGCGTGGGTGGACTTCACCACCCACCGCTCCACCTGCCGGCCGTTCGACCGCTCGGTGACCTTGTGTTCCGAGGTCACCTGCTGGGCATACTCCAGGTCGCAGCCCTTGTACACCATCCAGGAGCCGCTGCCGTTGGGCCGCCGCATCCGGGCGGCGATCATGTCCTTGTACTTGCCGGTGTCCACCAGGACCAGCTGCAGCCCGTTGGCCCGGCTGCCCGCCTTGTCGATGGTGGACACCCGGTAAAAACCGGGCAGGGCCTTGGAGGAGCCCTTGCTGGGAATCACCCAGTCGGCATGGAGCAGGCAGAACTCATAGATGGCGTCGGTCTGGTCGCCCGAATCCATCAGGGCCAGATCCACCATCAGAGAGCCCCCCGACGGCAGCGGAAAGACGGTGCCCATCACCTGTTCCAGCTCTGCCCCCGACAGGGCCTGGCCGTGGGCCACGCACTGGCTGGTCATGTGGTCCCCCCAGGCCCGGATGGTCCAGTAGATGGAGTTTTCCTGGACGTCAATGCCGCCGGTCAAAAGTTTCGTCCAGGGGGGCAGCTGCCAGGCCGGGGTCTCGGTCTGGCGTTCCAGCACCAGGTCGGCGCTGGTTTTGAGCTTGGTGTCCTCCCAGGGCTCGGCCAGCCAGCTGTTCACAAAGTTGTGGAGCATCTCGGGGTCGTCCTTGACCTTCAGAAACTCCCGGACCACCTCCTCGAAGGTGGTAAAGGGCGAATACAGGGTATTCATCCAGAAGGCCACGCTGCGAGGGGTCTGGCTGTCCCTGCGGACAAACTGCCACCGGCCCGCCCGCAGCATGGCGGGCTTGTCCCGGTCGGTGAGGATGCAGCCGCATTCCTGGCAGACATACCGAGCCCGCCGGGCCCGCTGGATCATGTCCGGCTCTTCTTCCTTGCTGGGCCATTTCAGCTGGGCAAATTTCAGCTCGATGTACGCCCCGCAGTGGGGGCAGGGCACGAAATAGTGCTTCTCGGCCTCGGCGGCCTCCTTGGCCCGCCAGATCAGCCCCGTTTTCAGGGTGGGAGTGCTGGCCATGAAGATCTTCCGGTTCAGCCGGTAGCTCTTGGTGCGCTCCACCGCCAGGGACACGGGGTCGGATTCCTTTTTCGTGGAGCCGGGGTACTTGTCCACCTCGTCGAGGAACAAATACCGGATGGGGGTGGAGGACAGGTCCGCCGGGCTGTTGGCACCGGTGAGGTAGACGGTCATCCCGTCAAACCGCTGGGCCAGGTCCTCGCTCTCGTGGGCCCGGTACTTGGCCGCCAGCGCCGGGCAGCTCTTGAACATGGGCTCCAGCTTGGACTCCACCGTCCGCTTGGCCAGCTGATCCGACGGGTACACCATCATGGCGGGGCCCGGGTCCTGGTCGATGGCGCTGCCCAGGGCGTTTTCCATGGCCGAGGTGCCGCCCACCTGGGTGGGCTTGACAAAGACGATCTGCTCGGTGGTGTCGTCCGAGAAGGCGTCCATGATCTCGATCAGGTAAGGGGTCAAAGCGTTCCGCCAGGGGCCCGCCACCGCGTTGGTGTCGGGCAAAATCCGGTTGGCCTCGGCCCAGGCCGACACGGGCAGCCGCTTTTTGGGCCGCAGCACCTGGAGGGCCGGGGCCATCCACCGGGGGACGGCGTAGGGTTCCACCTTGGGCCGGCGCTTCACGGCGGGTCATCGTCCTCCCGGCTGTCCTGGATGTGAGCCGCCGCCACAAAGGCCTCGAACAGGCCGTCCAGCTCCTGCTGCAGATCCTTTTTCATGGCCCGGGCCGCTGCCCCGTCCAGGTAGCCGGACATGGTGCCCGCCGCCCGGGCGGGGATCCGGTCGGCAAACTGTTTCAGCCGCCGCAAAAAGTCGGCCAGATCCCCCTGGACCTGCTCCGCCGGCAGATACTTTCCCTCGGCGATGGCGGTTTTCAGCTTGTGGAGGGCGCCCTGGCTCTCCTTCAGCTCCACCTCGGCCTGCAATTTTTTAATCGTCAGTTCCTCCAGGGTGCTGCCGGACAGATCTTCCCGGGCCTTTTGCTCCTGGTATGCCATGTAGTCCTGGATGGTCCGGGCGGTGCGGTACCGCCTGGCCCCGCCGCCGGGTGGAATCTCGGTGGAGAGGACCCCGTCCTGGGTCAGCTGCTGCACCCGGCGGGTGCTGCGGCCGATCAGCTGGGCGATGGCGGTGGTGCTGGCCCACTCGGGCACCTGGGTCAACACCCTAGGGGGCGGGGCCGCCGTGGATTTCGCCTTGCCCGCCATCTGCACCACCTCCTTTCGCGGGGCCGATTTCGCATTTTTCCGGGCCTTTCACCCCCATGTATGGGGGTGAATCTCTGGCCGGGGCCGCGGATCCGTAACGAAACGCCGGAATTTTTTCGGATTTTTTGCAAAAACACATCGGGCCTTCCGTGCCCCGCGCCGGCCTGTCCGCCGGGAAGGACCCATCCAAAAGGGCGCCCCCAACAGCGGTTTCAGAGTGCACAAATCCGGCCCGAAAGATCAATCGAGTTTTCACTTTTTTACGTCACAATTTTCATTTAAAGTCCCATTTATAGGTCTATATATACGGTATAATAAAGACACTTCAAGGGAGCATCCACACCCGCCGCCTGCTGGATGAATCCCCCTTGATGAATCTTACGATGACGGCGGGAGAAAAGGATAAAAGATGAAAATTTATGAAATTGGTTAGTTGGCCATTTATATGTATGGAAACGTGTGGAACAGTTGGGGCAGTCGCCTCGACCATGGTCCCCCTCACATCCATATCAAGAAAAAGGGCGCTGAATATCGCTTTGATTTGATCAAAATGTAGTTCATGCCCTCGAAAGGAAGGAAGTGTGTACCGATGAAAAAAGAGCGGAAACTCATCTACAACTGGGTGTCACAAAATCGTGATTACCTTTTGGAGCTCTGGGGGTCCGATCAAAAAAATAAATGAACGACTGCTGCCGTCTGGCGGCAGCCTTTTTTGTTTTGTGGTGCGGCGCGCCAGAGTTGCACTGGCATCTGCTCTTGCGCCGCATGAAAAAAGCCCCCGATCAGTCGTGGGGGCCCTGCCCTTCAGCCGGGCCGCTGCCGGGGAACTTGCCCGCCTCCGGCCGCGGGGTGTTCTCTGGCGGCCCATGGCAGCCAAAGAAAAAGCCGCCGGCAGGGATTGTCTCCCCCGCCTGCGGCTTTCACAGGTACACTATACCATGCCCGGAATGTGACATTCAATGACATCTTTACAGGTCCAGCCCGTCCACCGCCTGGTGATGCAGCCGGAACACCTGCCGCAGCACCAGGTGATGGGCGGCAGCGATCTTCTCCCACCGCTGGCCCAGGATGTACCGCCGGGTGAGGATGTCCCGGCGCAGAGGGATAATCTCCTTTTGGATGGCGGCCTCGATCTCGGCCCGCTGGGCCTGGTCCTGTTCCAACAGCCCGGCCAGCTTCTGACGGGTTTCTTCCAGCCGCTCCAGCGCCCTGGGAATGGCCTGGCCGTCCCCTCCCCCGCCGGGCATCCCCGAGATGGCCCGGGTGACCCGCCGGGCCTGGGATTCCAGCTGGCCGATCTCCTCCCCCAGCAGCTGCTCTTGCCGCAGGCTCTCCCGGTACCGCCGCAGCCAGGCCACCTTTTCTGTGTATTCCATGGGGTTCACCTCATTTCTCTTGTCTCGCGGGGCGCCTGTCCAGCAGCTGGACGGCGCAGACCCCGGCGGCTTCGCACCACCAGGCGCAGCCCTCCCGGATGCAGGGCCGGAACAGCCGGTCCATGGGGCAGCGCTTCCCGCCCGTCGGGATGGCCGGCATGGCCCAGCATTCCGCGCACTGTTCCCGGCGGCTTTGGGTCGTTCTTCTCTTGCCCTTGATGGGACAATGGACGGCCAGCCCCTCGATGCAGCAGCAGGAACCCTTCGGGGTGCCGTCGGGGTAGGTGGCCGCGCCGGGGTTTCGCTGCAGATAGACTTCTTTTTGGGTCACTGTGTTTTCTCCTTCCGGGCATGGCCGGCGGCGCCGGCTTTCCTGCCCCTCCGCCGCTGCTCTAACCGCAGACGGGCCAGGCAGACCAGGATCAGCGCCCACGCCAGGGCGGCGCACAACAGGGCTGTCACCACCATTTCCACAGCCTGCCCGATTTCATCTGCTGCCATTCTTCAAGCTGCTCCTTCCAGCTTTTCGGTTTTGGGAAATTGCCCAGCTTTTTGGCCTCTTCTGCGGGTATCGGCTCGCACAGCACAAAAATTTTGCCATCGTATTCATCCACCAAGATTACAGTCAGTTCCACGCCCTTGAAAAGGATTTTGCCGCCCATCCTAAGGCTTTTGAGTTCTTCTTTTTGAGCGGCGCTCAGATCACTGCAACTACAGTACAGTGCGATGGGGGATTTTGGCACAAAAGGTTCAATCATGGTCAGCCCTCCATAAGGTTTTCCCAGCCCTTTACAGCCTCCGGGTCTGTGGTATCAATGATCATGACCGGATCCACGTTCCATCCATGGATGCTCTGATCCGCATACTGACAGAACATTTTGGCCTGCTCCACCGTCTCAAACTCTGCAAAACAGGTGGTGTACATCTGGTACAGGTAAACCTTGCCGGGCCTCATTTTCGGCCGCAGAACTGCGCCTCTTTCCACTGCTGTTTTATGCCAGCTGCTGCCTTCCATGATGGCAGTCCGAGGGACGGATCTACCCGCCACGGCCGGCGGATCACAGGGGGATCTCCACCAACAGCTGCCATTTCCCTCGCCGCCCGGAGTATTACAGGCCAACAGCTCGTATTCGCTGAGAAGAAAGGCACAATTTCCCCCAATCGTGGCAAACTTTACGTTTCTCTGCTCCACGTTCAGCCTCCCACATACAGCGAGCCGTCGGCGTTGAAAAGCGGGCAAATTCCGCCTTGTCTGCTGTAAAAATACTGCACACCGGTATTCGCGTCCTGATAGATGCACATCTCACCATACGCATCCACAAGCATCATCCTGAAGCCAGCTTTGTTTTCAGATTCAGCCGCCTCGGCCAGCCTGCATCCGCATAGAGCAATCGCCAGCGCCGCAGCGGCCACAATGAGTTTCATCTTCATGTTTTTGCACCCTCCTCAACGGTCAAGCGCTCTTCAGCAGCACCATCAGCATGGCCAGGGCTGCCGCCTTTTTCCACTCGAATCTTACTTCAAAAATCTTGCACCCGAGCCAAAAGGCCAGGACTGAAGTTGCCATGGTATCAGCTGTGGCCAGAACCATGCACAAGGGCCAAGTCATCCTGTTATTCACCCCCTCCTACTTGAACACCCGGCCGGTGCGCTTGTCCAGCAGCACCACCCGGCCCAGGATCTCAAACCCGGCCCCGTCCGCCACATACCGCAGCACATGGACCAGGTCGCTGACCCGCTTTTCATCCCGGCCCAGGCTTTCCTCGGCCCGGGTCCGGGTGGGGTCCGGCAGCCCGCTGGGGTTGCGGCCATAACGATCATCCGGCATGGCTTTTCCTCCTTTCCGCCTCACGGCACCACTTCCAGGAACCGCTGGCGCTCCTTGTCGAAGGCCAGGGGGATCTCCCCCACCCGGCCCTCCTTGTTTTTGGACAGGATGCAGACGTCGCGGCCGTTCTCGTCGCTGCCCAGCAGCAGGACGGCGTCGGCATCCTGTTCCAGCTGGCCTGAATCCCTCAGGTCGGCATTGCTGGGCATGGCGTGGGCTTCATTTCGCTTCAGCTGGGATACACCAATCACCACTATTCCAGTGGTCTGGGCCAGCTCATGGAGATCCATGGAGATTTGTGTGATCGTCTCATACCGGCTCCCCGGCCGGTCGGGACGAACAATCTGGACATAGTCGATCACCACAACCTGGGCCTTGATTCGCAGGGCCTGGGCCCGGATCCAGGCCACGTTCCGCCCCGATGCCGACCGGATGTAGAGGGGCAGCTTCCGCAGCCTGGACAGGCCATCTAGCTCGGCCGCTGGAACTTCCTTGTTTTTGACCTGTTCCAGGGGCGCATAGAGCTGGTTTGCAATGATCCGCTGCCCTAAAATCTCGGGACTGGTCTCCAGGCTGAAATAGCAGACCCGCTGTCCTCGCTTGGCCATCTCCACTGCGATCTGGAGTGTTAGGGCGGTTTTGCCCATCGAGGGCCGGCCGCCGATCAGGATGAAATTCCCCGGCAGGATGTGGAGGTTCCGGTCTATGGGCCCGATGCCGATGGGGATGTAGTTGGGCTGCTGGTCCAGGTTGCGGATGTAATCGTCGATCAGGTCGCCCAGGGGGGTAAAATCCTCCCCCGGGTGGTCGGTGTCCAGGGCCTGTCCCATCCGGCCATAGAGGGCCGCCAGGTCCTCGTAGCTGGTGGAGGGGGACGCCGCCTGCACCGCCAGGGCCTGGAACCGCTCCAGGGCCCGGCGCTCCAGCAGGGCCGTCACCCACTCCCGCACCCGGCTGCGGGTCACCTTCACCGGGGCTACGTCCAGGGCGTCCATGCAGGCCGCCACAGTCTCTTTCAGGTCGGGGTAACGGTGGAGGACGTCCACCACGTCCATCTCGCCCTTGGCGCTCCATGTGCCGTCTATGGCGGCGTATAAATCCCCCAGCCCCTCCGGGAAGTCATCCGGGGTCAGGCGGCCTGCCGCCTCGGGGATGTACTCAGGGAAGCCCAGCAGGGCCGCCAGCAGCATGCGGGGAAGATCAATCATGTCAGCACCTCATACCGGGGTTCCGGCGCCGGCTGCTGGGGCTGCTGCCGCCGGCTGCGCATCTTCTCCCGGCGGGCCGCCAGGTCCCCGGGGGTCTTGACCCATTCTTTCCGCCAGGTGGACAGGACGCTGTCCAGATAGCTCCAGCTGCGGCCGTTGTGCTGGGCCGCCTCATGAATGGCCAGATGGATCATCTCATCCCCCGTCTCGGCCCGGTAGGCCTGGAGCTTGTCCAGGGCGCTGCGGGGGAAAACGCCGATCTCCTGCTCGTAGTCCTGGATCAGCTTTGCCAGGGCCTCGTCGGTGCGGCTGCTGCTTTCTTTGAACTCTTCTTCATTTTCAGTTTCATTTTCATTTTCAGTTTCATTGCTTTCGATTTTTGAAAACCTCTGTTCTTCCTGGTTTTTCGGTGAAAAACCTTGTTCTGCGAGGTTTCTATCTTCAAAACCTATGGTTTCAGGATTGGAAACGGTGGTTTTCCCGGTTTTGGTTTTTGGACGTCCGCCCCGCTTTCCGCCCTCCCGTTTGGCGTTGTTGGTATCAATGTTGGGCCGGATGGCCGCAAACACCGCCCGATGAATGGCAGAGGTCAGGGCCGGCGCCTTTCCGTCCAGGGCATAGGCGCAGATGGCCCGGAACATGGCCAGCTGGTCCGGCTCCTCCATCTCCCGGATGGCATCCCAAAACGACCGGTAAAACACAAAGGACTCCCGGCTCTCGTTTTGCATGACAACTCCTTTCACGGCCTCGCGGCCGGTTTGACAAAGCGCCCCGCCCACCGGGCAGAGCGCATGGGATTATAGGTTCCGGCCGGTCAGCTCACGGCGCCGGACAATTTCAGCAGCTTGGGCGGCTCCTGTTCCTCCCCGTCCATCTGCAGCTGGCCCGGGATCTGGGGGATGGCCTCCACCACCGTCAGTTCCCCGTTCTTGTCCCCCGTCACGTAGAGGGAGGTGGTCACCGGGTTGGTGGGTGCCAGGGTACTCTTGGCCGTCACCGATACCTGGATCTGCTGGCGCTCCTCGTCCAGCATTAGCTCGATGGACAGGGTGATTTTCCGCTTCTGGGCGGCTTTGGTGTTGGGGTCCAGGATGTTGGTCATCACCCGGTCCATCTCGTAGTCCACCCGCTCCTCGATGGCTCCCCGGGCCATCCGCAGGATGCTGTCGTAGTTCTTTTTACTCATGGCTGTTTCTCTCCTTGTGTTTTCAGGTAAATCATGTACTCCCCGTACTGCATCCCCAGGGCGGCGGCCCGGTATCGGATGTCCCGCGGCCTGGCGGCGGGCTCCAGGCCGTTGTAGGCGTCGAAGGGGTCCACATCGCTCCTGGGATGCTTGGCGCGGCTGTCCCGGCACTGCATGCAGCGGATCATCCGGTGGCAGGGGCCGCAGCAGTTCCCCACCCGGTCCTCTGCCAGGCGGCTGCCGCAGATCTCGCAGCGCACAAGCCGCCGGGGGTTCATCTCAGGACCTCCCGGGAGCCTCACAGGGCACCCAGCAGGCCCGGATCAGGCCCAGGTCGCAGTCCCGGACGCCGGTGAAGTCCTCCCCGTCGGGGTCGGCCCGCACCACCAGGACCGGCCCCGCCAGGGGCTCACCGAGCAGGCGGCCAATGTGCAGCATCCCGTTGATGGGCAGGCCCATCAGCTTGCCCTCCTCGTTGACGATTACCACCAGGCCGGTCCGCTCCAGCGTGACCGTCTCGATGTAGCCGCCCACCGCCTTCTGGAAGGCTTTCAGGGTGTTTTCTATTTCCGTCATCCGGGGCTCACAGCCCACGTCAATCCTGATGACCTGCATCTTTCTTGTCCTCCTTGCTTCCCTGTCTTTCCTGTTTCCTGCCTCCTGACGGCGCCAGCGCACTGTCCACCCCATACACCCGGGCGTCCGAGATGATGCTGCGGGCCAGGTCGGTGAGGATGATCCGGTCGTCGGCCCGATCCGCCGCCGGCAAGGCATCCAGGGCAGCGTGGGCCTTGGCGGCCAGGCCGTTCAGGGCCGACCGCAGCCCGATCAGAGCGTCGTGGTCATCGGCAGCGTCAGCGGCCATCCACAAAGCAGAGGACAGATCCTCGGCCTGCTCCTTCTCCCGCAGATGGCGGGCTGCCCCGCTGTCCTGGTAGCGGGCCTCGGCCCGCTGGGCGGCTGCCTCCCACTTTTCAGCCAGGGCGATGATTTCAACCTTGGTCACGGCTGCTCACCTCCCTGGGCGGCTGGGGCAGGGGCATCCAGTGGGTGACCTTCTTGGTGCGGGTGCCATACACGCGCCACAAGCCGTTGAGATCCAGGCAGCCCTGCTCCACCCTGACTCCACCCCAGTCATACTCACGGCAGACAATGACCATCTGCCCCAGGGGCGGCAGCTTGTCCTCCACACTGATCCAGCCGGCCGCCGCGTCATCGGAGCGGCGGGAAGCCGCGACCAGTGCCTGGATTTCCTGGGGCTCCAGGCCGGTGTCCTCATAGGCGGCCAGCCGCTGCACCAGTTCTTCCTTTTTGTTCGGGCTCCAGTAGCCGGTCTTGATGACGCTGGCCCGCTTGTGGGTCATGCGCTCGTTCTCAGTCATGGTCAGTCCCCCTTGTATTCGTGGGAAAGGTCAAGCCGAATCCCGGAACCACTTGAGTAGTGAGCCTCCTCCGCTACAATGTGGAGGACTTCTTCCAACGCCTGCTCCTCGGGGATGCCCTTCACTTTGGCCTTGGACAGCGCCACGTTTCGGGCCAGCTGACCGAGAATAAAGCAAACAGCAACATGACTGCCCAGCATAGCAGCCGACAAGGTGCCGGATGAAAAGTCGAAGCTGGCGTTGATGGAAGCGCGGTTTTTTTCGTCTTGCATTTTGTGACTCCCTCCTGTATACTTTGAGGTGAGCACTTGCATTAGCTCACCTTTGGCTCTGCCCGATCCTGTTCATCGGGCGGGGCCTTTTTGTTTTGGTTCATGGGGCGGCCTTCCGGCTGCCGAAAAAGTGGACGAACTCCGACAGGTCCGCCCCCAGCAGGCTGCAGGCCCCGGCGGCCTCGGGCAGACTCCAGGGGGTACGGCCCCGCACCCGGGCCGACAGCCCCGAGGGGGCCAGACCCACCGCGGCGGCCACGTCCTCACTGTGGAGGCCGGCGGCCTTCAGCTTGGAGCGGAACCAGGTCACCGGATCATCCGGCAGCGGGGGCGGCGGAGGCGTGGTCTCCACGCAGCCCAGACCCGCCAGCACCGGCGCGAAGTCATCCGGCGCACCGTTCAGCGTGATGGTCATCTTCATAACAGGGTTCCTCCTTTCCTTCAACTCTCTCCAGCCAGTCCTCATACCGCCGGATCACCGGCAGCAGGGCCAGGCCCAGCCCGCTGGCCGCGATGGCTGCCACTGCATACAGCAGCCAGAACGCCGGATATTGGGGGATCCCCAGCAGCATCCAGAAGGCTGTCACCTCCAGGGCCAGGTACCCGGTCTGCAGAGCCAGCAGCCCCGCCCGGGCCGGCCAAAGACCCCGCCGGGCTGTTGTTTTGTTGTTTCGCATTGAAATGCCTCCTCTCACCGGAAAAAACAGAGAATCATGGCCGACGCTGCGGCCAGCACCAGCAGCCAGTCCAGCCGGGTGGAATGGTAGTCCATGGGCCCCTCCTATCTGTGCCGCCAGAGGTTGGCGGTCTCGGCGGCGCAGCGGGCGAAGATCTCCCCCTTCTCGGCGTCGGTGTGGGAGATGCCGGGCACCGCCAGCACCCTGGAGGCCTGGATCCGGTGGGCCATCGCCTGGGCGGCCCGCAGATCCTGTTCCATGGCTGCCGCATCCTCCCGGTAATGGGAGGACCGCTCGTCCACGATCCGCACCTCCTCCTGGAGGGCGGCATGGACGCACCGCCGCAGCCGCTCCATGGCCACCTCCAGGCCGTCCTCCGAGGACCACTGGTTGAACTGCCGGTAGTTGTCCCGGCCGGCCTGCCGCAGCCGTTCCAGGCGATCGGGTCCGAACCGCAGCTCCTGGATGACCCCGGCGGCGTAGATCTGCCAGGCAGTGGCCGCGGCCTCGTCCCCCGCCATCCGCAGCTGCTTTTCCCGGCGGGTGCGGGGTGCCCGCAGCAGCGGCACCGGGAAATCCATCTCTACCTTGCCCTGGATCCAGCCTTCCCGCTGGCGGGCGGCTGCCTCTGTGCCCTGGCTGAGGACGGCGGCCACGTTTTCCTCCTGGATCCGCCGCAGCGCCTTGGCCAGACGTTCCAGCCGGCCGGCGCCGATGCCGAACTCCTGGTGGAGGGCCACCGTCAGGCACCAGGAGGCCAGCTGGGCCACCGAGGTGCGGGTCTCAGACATTTCCTGGGAAAATCCCATCTGTATCTACTCCTTTCGCGTATTTGCGGCCCGCCGGGATCGAACCGGCGCAAAGGACCATCCGCCGCACATCCAACCCCCATCCCCCGCGCACTGGATGGATGGGGGCCCCTTGGGCCGGGCCGCCTCTGCTCAAACTTACCCGGTGAGCAGATCCGGGTGGTATTGGTACCCATGTTGCCGGGATGTCGGACAGGGAATCCCGGCAGCACACCGGGCCTTTCGGCCCACGTCAAGCCCTCTGCCAGGGCGCGCCAGGCAGAGGGGGCGGGGTGCATCTCCCCGCCTGCCGCGTTGGCCGCGGTGGGCCTGCCCGGATGCCGCCGGGCGGGGTCTGGATTATGGAACCAGCCCCCTTTTGAACCTATGGCGAGGACGGCTTTCACGCCCTTGCCGGCGCCGGAGTTTGAGCGCTGCCGTTTTGCGCGGCCGCCACAGGTTCCGCCATCTCATGCAAACCTGAGCTGGGTGCGCCGGGCTCGAACCGGCCGGCAGCCTGCTGCGGCACCCCTTAGAGCGGCCTCAGGGGCCGCAGTGCTCCTCTTGTTCCGGGATTTCTTTCTCGGGCCGTGCCGGCTTGTAGTCCGGGCAGCTGGTGTCATACCCCGCGCAGGCCCGGCAGTCGGGCCTGTCCAGGTGGAAGGTCCGCCGGCACTGACGGGGGTTCATGGCTCCCCACCCCGCCGCCGGGCCTCCAGCTCAAAATCCCGCGCCAGGGTGTCGGGGCAGAAATACTGGGTGATGGTGCCGCTGCCGGTGCCGTCCTTGATGGTTAGCTTGATCCGGCCGCAGCCGTCCGCCCAGTCATTCTCGCAGATCAGGATCAGGCCTTCCGGGCCGGTCCTGCCGATGTAGATGTCCACCCCAGGCAGCAGACCTTCGGACTTTTGGGCTTTCAGGTGGGGGCACGCCCTCCGCATCAGCTTTTGTGCCGTCTTGTAAGAAAGCCAGATGGTATGTTTGGGACCCATGGAATCGCCTCCTCTGTTTATTTGTATGTGCCTTGCGTTCTCATCTATTTGTCCTTATACTGAAATTGCCAGCTGTTGCAGCAGCTGAGACTTTCAGGAAAGGAGGTATAGCGTATGAGAATCAATATGGATTGCATCCGGGATATCCTGTTGTGTATTGAGGAAAACACCGGACTGCATCAGATGTGTTTCTTCATCAGTTATGCGGATGCAGGCATTCAGGCAGCTTTGGGAGAAGATACCATTCCGCCCAAATCCTATCAGGTGGAACTTGAAAGCCGGTATGACCGCGACGACATCATCTACAACCTCAAATATTGCGTGGAATCTGAACTTGTTGTCGCTCCCGGCCATTTTCCGGCCTATCAAAACTGGATTGCCGACCTAACCCCCAAGGGTCATGAATTTTTGGCCGAAATCCGGGATGAAGGGAACTGGAAGAAGATCAAACAGGCCTGCTCCAAAATCGGAGCTGTAAGTATGGACATCATTCTTGAAGTTTCAAAAAGTGTTCTACTTGCCGGGTTTAACTCCTTCTTAAAGATGTCCTGAGTTTTTCATCCTTGCAGCTTTTTCGATACACGCATCGATCTCCTGTTTGGTCGGTGTCGTGTATCCTTTTTCTTTGTAGTGAAGCAGCAGCCCTCTCAGCGCGAAAGCTGTTGCCCGCCACATCACGCCACAGAAAATCGCCGTTGCCGCCAATGCAACTTCAAAAAGAATTCTCACGGTTCCTCCTTTCTCCTGTGCTCACTTTCTTTCGCCTTTTGCGCTCGCTTTGTTGTCACTTTTCGTGACATTTTTAGGTATAAAAAATTTCCTCCACACTCTTCCCGTAATACTCCGCGATCTTCAGTTTGGTTTCATCACGGGGAATTCTGTCCCCATTTTCATACATAGCCACGGCTGATACACTGAGATTAAGGGCTGCTGCCACTTCTGCCCGGCTTTTATCGCCCCGCAGGTCCACCAGGATGCGGGCAATCTTCTCTGAATCCAAGAAATCACCTTCTTTCTTTTGTCACATTTCGTGACTTTCCTAAAGTATAGCACTGCTGCCTATTTGTGTCAACACATTTCGTGACAATTCTATGTTGACTTTATCACGAAACGTGATATCCTATGAATAGAACAAACGGAGGTTTGGGCCATGTCTAATTTTGCATCTGTTATGAAACGCCTGCGGATTGAACGCGGCATCACCCAGGAGCAGCTGGCAGCTATGCTGAAAGTCTCCCGCAGCACCATAGGAATGTATGAGACCGGGAGCAGGGAGCCTGATTTTGAAACGAGTGAAGCCATCGCGGATATCTTCAACGTAGATATGGATTACCTGATGGGGCGTTCCGACGTGGAGCGGAAGCATCCCATCACCCCGTCCGGGGTTCAGGTCCCGCCGGGCTTCCGTCCCCTGCCGGAGATGACCCAGGTGCCCCTGATCGGCAACATTGCCTGCGGCACCCCTATCACCGCCGAGGAGAACATCAAACAATATATCGGGGTTCCGGCGGCCTGGCGGGCAGACTTTGCCCTGGAATGCCACGGGGACAGCATGGCCCCCCGGATCTGTGACGGGGACATCGTCTGCATCCGCAAACAGTGTGAGGTGGAGACCGGCCAGATTGCGGCGGTGCGGATCGGCGAGGAGGCCACCCTCAAACACTTCTACAAATCCGGGGACATGGTCCAGCTGATCGCCGAGAACTCGGCGGTCTGCCCGCCCATGATCTTTTCCGGCACACAGCTGGCGGACATCAAAATCGAGGGCCTGGCCGTCGGGTTCTGCCGGGGGCTGTTGTAAAAATCTCTTGGGAAAGGACTTTCAATGAGCTGGCAGGACATTGTCACCATTTCATCGTTTATCATCGGTGGAGTTTCTCTTGTTATTGGTGTATTTTCTCTTTATTTCAGCTATGTTTCCATGCAGAGAACTGGCAGCATTCAGGATGCCCTGAAAGAGCAGGCCGATGCATTCAGCAGAAAGCAATTTGCTCGAGACCTTCTGCCCAAGGTACAGAAGCTCTCCCAAACAATCGCCAAACATCCTGACGATTCCAAACAGCTTCAGCAGGAGCTGTTCGCCGCTTCCGGTCTTTTGTCCGAGCTAAAATTCTCTGTACAATCCACACAGGAACCGGTATTCGAGCTTCTTGATATGCTGCATGAGGATTACAACGCACAAGCGAGAGCGGAAAATCCTGTGCATAGTTTCCTGGACTACTCCAACATTTTGGGTAAACTTATTGCTCTCTTGAAAAAGGAGGCCGACTGATATGTTTGCAGAGCAGGTAGAAAGTTTCGTTTTGGAACTGGCCGATATGACGCAGAAAGATCTTATTACCTGGGAACGTTTTCCCCAGCACTATCCCTTCCAAAACAATCTCTTTGTCCAGAACTTCATTCAGAAGCACCCCGAAATGGACAAGAACCGTTCCTATTTCTTTTCCCATAAAAATGGCCTGGTTCTGTTCATCCGCTACACCTCCGGTAAGATCGCCGAAGGCGTCCACATTCAAAAGCACTTTGGTGAACCGATTATTGATCTGACCCAAGGGTATGCTATGGATCCCTCTGTCCCGGACCTAGGCAAATCCATCGATCGAGCCATTGAAATAGATGAAGCTCTGCCCGCTGGCGTTTACCATTTTATGGGGGATATTGAAAAGCTGAATACTTCACCCGATGCGGAAGGGTGAAGATAATCCATCGAAGTTGATCCAATCATAGGAGGTTGAACTATGGGACTATTCGGAGGAAATACCGTCTGCTCTCTTTGCGGTGAAAAAGCAGGCATCACGGCCCTGAAGCTGCCCGACGGGGTAATCTGCCACAAATGCCTGGGCAAATGCAGCCCGCTGTACAGCCGGGCCGGCAAGAGCTTTCAGGAGATCACCGACCACATCCACGCCCGGGAGGAAAACGCCCGGCGCTACCAGGCGATGCGCTGGACCAACACCGTCAGCGGGTGGATCTTTGCGGACACCGAAAGCCAGACCTGGTGCTGCCCGGTAACCTGCCCCAAAAACCCGGATCTGTTCCGCTTTGCAGATCTGATCGACTTCGAGCTGCTGGAGGACGGGGTGTCGGTCACCAAAGGCGGCCTGGGGTCCGCCGTGGTGGGCGGGGCGCTGTTCGGCGGGGTTGGTGCCATTGTGGGCGGCGGCCTGGGCAAAAAGCAGCAGGATGTCTGCCAGAAAATGACTATCTCCATCCACCTGCGGAACAGCTTCACCCCCGGCTTTGAGATCCCGCTGGTGACGGCCGAAACCAAAAAGTCCGGCTTCATCTACCGGAACGCAAAGGACAGCGCCGCTAAAATCATCACGGTCCTGACCATGATCGCCGACAGCCAGAACACCGCCGCCCCGGCAGCCCAGCCGGCAGCGCCGGCCCCCTCTTCCCTGGATGAGATCCTCAAGCTGAAACAGCTGCTGGACATGGGCGCCATCACCCAGGAGGAATTTGACGCCAAGAAAAAGCAGCTGCTGGCGCTGTGAGTTTTGGAGGAATCACGGATGGAAAACAATTCTTACTTTGACGGCGGCCTGCTGCAGCTGATCTGCTGGCGGATTCTGGGCTTTGTGGTGACCGTCTGCACCCTGGGGATCTGCTATCCCTGGGCCGTCTGCATGATCTACGGCTGGGAGACCCGCCACACGGTGGTCAACGGCCACCGCCTCGCCTTTGACGGCACCGCCCTGCAGCTGTTCGGCCACTGGATCCTCTGGCTGCTGCTGTGCATCATCACTCTGGGGATCTACAGCTTCTGGGTGGGGATCGCCTTGCGGAAATGGAAAACCGCCCACACCCATTTTGCAAACTGAAATCAAAAGCCAAAGCCATGAATGCAAAAGAAAAAAGATCCCTCGCAGAACAATGCATCCCCTATGCGGTTAAAGGAGACTTCCAAACTGCCTCCCGAATCCGGCAGCAGGCCTATGCACAAGAACCTCCGGGTTCCATCGGACTGGACTGGAAAGACTTCGCAGCGGTCTGGAACCAGGACGCCCGTTTTCTGGACGCCATGAACCAGGAGGACTTTTCAGATCTTCACAATTCGCCGGAATTCATTGCATCCCTGCGGGCTGCTTTGTATGTGGATATGCTCTTTGATTTCCGGGACATGTGAGCCGAAACGTATCTTTTCCCTGACGGCTCCGAGCCCATCTGCTGCCCTCTCCTGGACGCGTTCTTCCAAAAGAACGACTGGCCGGAAGAGAACAAGCTGTTTATTTATTCTGCCACCAAAAAAGCAAACATCGCATATGCCATCTATCAATCCGGTCCATCCTCCCATGGAATCCGGGCACCTGGGATGCTGCAATTTTTCCCAAAAGGCCAATACAATTTGGGATTTGCTCCCCATACACCGCAGAGCATCATAGACGCCCACAGGAAGTGGCTTCAAACCAATCTCCTCCATCAAAAGATGCTGCAGGCTGGTATCAAAGGCGTTCCGAAAACCTTTGCAGCCTTTGAAAAGCATTTTACAGCCAACGATGCAAAATACCAGGACTGGTACCGGCAATACCAGGATATCACACAGTAAAAGGAGTCCCACTCATGCACCTTTCATCCCGTATTCTCTCGGCGGCCCTGGCCACCATCCTGGCGGTGTCGGCGCTGTGTCTGCCGGCGTCCGCTGCCAAATATGACACCCTGACCTTCCCGGATGCTGCCGGCAACCAGATCACCTATGTGGACCAGCCGTACCAGGATATTGCCCAGCTGCCCATCGGCGCTGCCATCATCCTCACCGGCATGCCCGACTACAACGCCGCCTACAACGACGGCCAGTACAACTATGTGGGCTTCAACACCGACAAGGGCACCTGGTACATCCGGCTGGGCAGTTCCAGCGTGGACGCCTTGAAGAAGATCGTCCCGGACGATGGCTCCATCACTGAGTTCACTGCCTGCGGCGTCTATGTAGGATTGCTGGCTGCCAACGGCCTGCCGGTGGTGGATCTGGCCCAGGGCCAGGCTCTGGTGTACAGCGCCCAGGCCGGCGGTGACGCCGTCCACCCCCTGGCATCCGAGCTGCCCCAGTATCAGCAGCAGATCGACGCGGCCAAGGCCGCCCAGGCTGCCGCCGAGGCCGCTGCAGCCCAGCAGGCTGCCAAAGAGGCCGAGTTCACCAGCCGGGGCCTGCCCTATGTAAACTACACCCCCACCGGCATCATGGTCTGGATTCCCACCCATGGCGGCACCAAGTACCACTCTTATTCCGGCTGCAGCGGCATGATCGACCCCCAGAAGGTGGATCTGGGCTATGCTGAGGCCCGTGGCTTCGATGCCTGCAAGCGGTGCCACTGATTTACTGACCATGGACCCATTACCATTTTACCGTGATCCCAGATGAAAGGGGGACTCTTTATTCTAAAGGAAACATTTCAAGAACAAGCCCACCATAAGCTGCTGTCTCCTGACATTGCTGATAAAACGCATCTCTCGTTTCGCTATAGAGACTATGTTCAGTCTATTCAAATGATCCTGCAGACATTTTATGGGGCTCGGGCAGACTGGAACCAATGCATCCAGCAATATTATCACAGCAGTGAATACCAGGGACAGTGCCACCTGCCCAAAAGCTGTGAGGAGATTCCCCTTATTACGACCGACGATCTCCGGCAAATGATTGCTGAAGATGAACAATTTCATACCCGCAGAGATGAATTTCTGGCTCTGAGCGAAAAGATCCGGAAGTCCATGCCCCATAAAGATCCCCAAGAGCTGCTTCATGCAGCTTCTCTCCTGGGGATTCTTCCATCCCAGAACAGCGACAGCCTTTATCACTGGCTGATCCTGCGGGACGGCATGACAGCAGAAGAACAGCAATCCATCGAGGCAGCTATCCGCTCTGACCCCGGACGACTGGCTTCTGTCATAAGCCTTTTTTCCTCCATTTTAATTCCCGGAGAACTGTTAACATTTCCTCTCATCGGGACCGCTATGACACAGCCTAAAAGCCGTTATTTTTACCGTGGGGAAAGCGCTTATTATGGATCTTCCAGGCCGAGCATTTACCGATTTAATAACGGCATAGATCGAATCAAACTGATGGCCCGTTGGGTTACAATCTCGGAAGCTTGTTATTTTCTAAATCAATTTGATGCAGTAAAGCACTGGCCCGTCTGTAATGTAAATTATCTTGCCTTGGCTCAGCACTACGGAGTACCAACGCCCATGATGGACCTCACGAGTGATCTGAAGACGGCGCTTTTCTTTGCTTGCTGCAAATATGAACATCACCGGTGGCGCCCATTGACCCAGAAGGATTTTGCTGCCGGCTCCGGCTCAAAAGATCCTCAATATGGTATTCTCTATCGTTCTCCCACCGAAATTACATCCATGAAATGGGCTTTATCTGAACCTGATTCCGCAGAAGAAATCATCATGCCCATTGGTTATCAGCCGTTTATGCGCTGCAGCGCCCAGTATGGCCACATGCTTTTGACAAAAAAACAGGACTACGATATGCTGCAGGATCCTCTGTTTGAGAAAGTCCGTTTTAAACACGATGAAGGGTTCTGCCGCTGGATTTTTGAAGAGATGGAGCAGGGAGCCAAAGTCTATCCTGTGAACGATATCCCACAAATTGAAAAACAGATGGAAAAGATTTGTTCTGCTCATGTCATTTCTCCCGAAACTTTTGCTGGGCTGAATCTGCCTGCTGACCGGTCCTATATTGTAAAACAGCTTCTCCATCAGGCCGGATATGAAGTAGTAAATCATCCGGAAGAATACATTAAGAAAAAGCAACTTCGTAAACTCAATAAACAATATAGCTGGAAAATCGCTTGCGAAAAACTGTATATCTCGCTTGATGAATTCCAAGATGACAGTCAGAATGCTTGTCGGATCAGACCTGTCTCATCTCCACTCCAGTACCTTTCTTCTGATCTCTTTGTGGACGAAAATGGGATGGTGGTTTGCGCTCCTTAATATTCGGCACCGCCGATGATTTGCAGATCCGACCTTTTGCTGCCGGTCGTTTTTACGACACCGAGCGGCCTGTGGCAAAAGATTTTACAAAAAAATCCCGCCCACCTGCTGGAACAGGCGGACGGGAAAGCAACCGGCTCCCCTCAAAAGAGGATCATCGCACAGCTGTCACACTGCGATTATACCTCTTTTGGGCAGGGCCTGTCAAACCATACCCAAAGGAGGTTTTTGTATATGGGCAGACGCACCAACACGGCGGTCTGGTCGGACAAATATGGCCGCTGGCAGATCAATGTCCAGAAGGACGGCAAGCGGCGCAGCTTCTATAGCTTCAGGCCCGGCCGCACCGGCCAGCGGGAGGCCAACGCCAAGGCGGACGACTGGCTAGACAAGGGGGTCAAGACCCGGCGCAAAACGGTGGCGGATGTCTGGCCGGAATACCTGGCCCAGCGGCAGCTCACCACCTCCGAGAGCAACTGGAAGCCCATGGAAAGCCGCTGGCGTATCTGGATTGGCCCCAACCTGGGCCGGAAAAAGCTGGAGGCCCTGACGGATCAGGACCTGCAGCACGTGCTGGATCTGGCCTGCGCCGCCGGCCTGAGCAAAAAGACCCTGCAAAACCTCTATGCCGATCTGACCGGGCTGCTGAAATTCGCCCGCAAGAGCGGCTACACCGCCTACCACCCCGAGGATCTGTCCATCCCGGGCAGCGCCCGCTACAAAGAGCGGCGGATCCTGCAGCCCGACGGCCTGTCCATTCTGATGCGCAGCGATGAAACGGTCCTGCGGGGCAAGCCGGTCCAGGATCCGTTCATCCACTACTATCGCCTGGCGGTCCTCACCGGGATGCGCCCCGGCGAGCTGCTGGGCCTGGAGTGGGGCGACCTCCACGGCACCGTCCTGCGGCTGTGCCGCGCCCGGAACGTCCACGGCCAGATCACCAGGGGAAAAAACCAGAACGCCCTGCGGACCATTGCCCTCTCGTCTGTCTCCATCCAGGAGCTGGAAGCCCAGCGGGCCCTCACCGGCAGCTCCCGGCGGGTCTTTGCAGACGCCTCGGAAAGCACCATCCGCCACCGATGGCGGGCCTACTGCGACCACAACGGCATCCCCTACTGCAGCCTGTATGAGCTGCGGCACACCTTTGTCAGCATCGCCCAGAACCTGCCCGAGGGCCAGCTGAAAGCCCTGGTGGGCCACAGCCGCAGCATGGATACCTACGGCGTCTATGCCCACGAAATCCAGGGCCAGACCCGGCAGATCTCCACCGCCCTGGACCAGCTTTTCTCCCTCTATGAGTAACACACTTTATAACACACTTTTTCTGCAGCGGCGCAAAAAACTGCGGATCGGAGTAGGCATGAAAATCAGAATTTGCTTGAAAACACTGCAATTTTTATCGTGTTCCACACCCTTTTCTGGGTTCGACTCCCATCGCCTCCACCACAGGAAAACAGCCTAGAAACGCAAGTTTCTGGGCTGTTTTTTTGCTTTGACCACACTTTTGACCACACCTGTAATGCCGTCGACTTTTCCTCCATCGTGCGTTTGCATTATCCTTCCTAACAAATCCTTACAAATTATATACTAGATAGTTTTCTATCAGTATTCGCTGTTCTTATCGTTAGCTTTGTACTGATAAAGGATGGTTCGTAATTGGTCCATCCAGGCACAAAAATGCCGGGGCGCAGCCAATCAGGCGGCGCTCCCGGCAAGGGGGGATCGATCCAGCGAATCGTATGGGGTGCGGGCCTGCGGGAACCGTTCGGTCCGGCGCCGAAGATGCAGGGTGTTCAGCGCATGGGGAAGATCAGGACTGCGCCGATGGTCAAAGCCAGCAGGCGGATGAAATACTGGGGAATGGTGAACTTCCAGAACTCACCGATCTTGTAGTTGCCGGCGCCCATGATCATGGCGGGCATACCGTCGATGGGCAGGAAGTGTCCGCACCAGCCCGAGATGACGATGGCTTGGGAGCGCTGATGGCGTTGCGGATCTCATTGAAGTCCATCACACCAAAGACCAGCAGACCCGCCACGGCCAGGCCGGTGATGGCATAGCCTGCGTCGCCAATGACGCTCTGCAGGATCATACCGACCACTGCCACCACAAAGCAGATGTAAGCCACCATCTCTTTCTGTTTGGTGAGGGTCACCTCATGGGTGTCGGCTGCGGTCTCCTGGGCCGCGGCAATGGGGATGATCATGGGTGTTGTCATTTGGAATTGTGCCTCCTTTTTTCAAACCTTCACCGCCTGTGCGACCCAGGGCCTATCCGCAATGGTTCCGGTAGGCGCTGGGCAAGCTGCACAGTTCGGTTCGATCTTGTGTCTAAATTATATCGAAAAAAGCGCTTTCCCTTCAACCCGAGGGACTGCCAAACCCGTTGCAAAGGCGAACAGAATCAAAACCGAGCGAAATTTTCACATCGTTCCGTGTTTCATCCTGCAACATATGTCGGATCGGTGCGTTCCGCCGTTCCATTGCAGAACAGTTCAGTTTGAAAAAGCAAACCTTCTCTCCCCTATTCCGGCCCGGCGCCGCACTGGCGTTCCGTTCTGGAATAGGCGGCAAAAAGGTCCCGCCCGGGCGGCAGACGTCCAGGCGGGACCTTTGCAGGCAACGGCGCGATGGGCCGAAGCAAAGCGGTTCCAGATCAGTTTTTGCGGCCGTTGGCCATACGGATGCCATAGTCGATGGCGTTGACCAGGCTCAGCTCGTTGCTGGTGCCCTTGCCCGCCAGGGCAAAGCCGGTGCCATGGTCCACACTGGTGCGGATGATGGGCAGCCCCAGGGTGACATTGACCCCTTCCACAGCCTTCCATGCCTGTTTTTCGCGGTCGTAGACAAACCCCACCGTCTTGAGGGGGATGTGTCCCTGGTCGTGGTACATACAGACCACAATGTCATACCAGCCGCCCAGCGCCTCGCTGAAAACGCTGTCGGGCGGGATGGGGCCGATGGCGTTGATCCCTTCGGCTTTGGCGGCCTGGATGGCGGGGGTGATCTCCTGGATCTCCTCGGTGCCGAACAGACCGTTTTCGCCGCAGTGGGGATTCAGGCCGGCCACCGCCACCCGCGGGGTTTCGATCCCCATATCCTTGCAGGCCTGGTGGGCAATCTCGATCACCTCCAGCACCCGGTCCTTTTTGACCCGGTCGCAGGCCTCCCGCAGGGAGCAGTGGGTGGACACATGCACCACCCGCAGGTCGTGGTGGGCCAGCATCATGGTGTATTTTTTGGTGTGGGTGTAGGTCGCATAGATCTCGGTGTGGCCGTCAAAATGGGTGTAACCGTCCGAGTTTGCGCCCCCGGCGGCCTCCAGAGCCTTGTTCATGGCCTCTTTGTTCAGGGCGTTGGTGCAGGTGGCGTCCACCTCCCCGTCCATGGCCAGCTGGATCACCTTGCGCACGCACTGGAAAGCCGCATTGCCCCCTTCCAGGCTCACCTTGCCCAGCTCAAACTTGTCCACATCTGCGATCAGCTCCAGGTGGAACACGTCGATGGTGCCGGGGGTGAACAGAGCGTCGCTCACCTTCTCACAGCGGTGGATCCGGATGTCGGGCCGGCCCACAAAGCCCCGGGCCTGCTCCAGCATTTTGGCGTCCCCCACCACGATGGGGCGGCACCGGTCGTACAGGTCGGCCCGGGCCAGGGCCTTGACGGTGATCTCGGGGCCGTTGCCCGCAGGGTCGCCCATGGTGATGCCGATGATGGGTCTTGTCATATCTTACCTCTCCCTCTTTTTCTGCGAAACTGCCGGGCCGGCCTCTGCGCTCAGCACATGCCCTTTTCCGCGTTCTCCTTTGGTTCATTTGGTGCCCTGAGCGGCGGTGGGGTTGTACAGCCCCACCCGCTCCCGCCGGGCGCCCAGCACGTCTTCCTCCCGGAAGCGCAGGTATTTGATTCCCTGGCGGGTACGGGCGGCGTAGGCCAGATGGAGCGCGCCGTCCCTGCCCTGCATGAGGTAGGGGTATTCATATTGCTTGTTGTTGGTGCGGTTCTCATCCCCCATGTAGCCCTCGCCCCGCTCCATCCAGCGGATGATGGGGAAGGTCAGGCCGCCGTCCTCGCTCAGGGCCACCGCCACCGGGCAGCGCAGGCCGGGCCAGGCCGCCTTGCCGGGGTGGGGATCGGGGGTGCAGGTGGGATTGTACGCGATGGCGACCCGTCCGCTCCGGAGCTTGATGGCGCTGATGCTGGAATTGTTGTTGGGCAGCGGGGTGGGCTTGGGCTCGCCCCAGCTTTCGCCCCAGTCAAAGGACTCGCTGCGGTGGATGCGGTAGGCCTCCCGGTTGCGCATAAAGGCCACCAGGTGCCCCGGTTCCAGCTCCACCACGTTGGCGTGCACATGGCCGTTGGAGCCGGGCATCATCACCATCCGCCAGCTCTTGCCCTGGTCGTCCGAGATGCGGAAGGCGGTGGGGTCCCCCGACAGCCCGTCCGCTGAGTTGGTGCACAGCCAGTTGGCAAAGATCCACCGTCCATTGCTCAGCACCTGGATGGGCTGGCGGCAGAAGGTGCCCTCCTCGGGGAACACCGTCTGATAGGGCCCCCAGGTGCGGCCGCCGTCGTAGCTTTTCTGGCAGCGGACCACAGCGGTGTACTGCATGTTGTCCTTCCCTTCCTGGCGGTCCAGCTGGGCGGTATACATGGCCCACACCGCCCCGTCGGGGCCGTAGAACAGCGAGGGGTTCTGTTCGCTGCGGGTGGGGTCCCCCGAAATGTCCACCGGGGGCAGCCAGGCGGAGGCATCTTTGGGCAGCAGAGAGCAGATGATGTGGATATCAGCGCTGCCCTCATAGCTGCCCGCAAACCAGCAGCACAGCAGGCTGCCGTCGGGCAGCTCCACCATGGCGGGAGCATGGGCTGTGGGGTAGCCGCCGGTGGGCAGCAGGGCTTCCACCGTGCCCATCTCGTCGTTTTGATACAGGGTGCCGTCCCAGGTCAGGCCGGGCAGTTTGGGATAGGTCATCGTTCCATCGTCCTTTCATCCAATCGATCGTGCAGCCATTGAGCGGCGCCAAAGCCGCCGGCCGCTGTGGGCCTTGTGGTGGTCAGCCGGCCTGTCCGGCCAGCCGCCCGGCCAGGTCGGTGAGCAGGCTCTGCTGCCCAAACCCGCCGGACTTGGTGATGATATGCCGGGTACAGCCGTTGTAGGTGAACCGCGCCAGCACCACCCCTTTTTCCAGCTCGCACACCGGCTCCAGCTCCTGGACGCCGGCGCAGCGCATACTTTGCAGCAGGGTATCCCCGCCGGTCAGCAGCAAAGTGCCCAGGGCCGGGCTGCAGCTTTTGGCGCGGGGTCAGGCGAAGCCGGGCAAAACCCGCCCGCTCTGCAGCATCCAGCTGGGCCACCGTAATGGGGTTGACGCTGCCGCATACCACCAGCAGACGGGGGTCAAGCTTGGGGCGGGGCCGGGCGTCGGGCCGGCACAGTCCCAGCAGCCCGGGGAGCACCGCCCCAAACCCGGCGCAGCCCGCCGAGATATGGAGCCTGCCCGCCGCGGCCAGGGTGCGGCCCGCCCGCTCCAGGTCCTCCAGGCAGGCGGCGTCATAGACGTAGATCCCCTGCCCCGCCGGGGCCGGTGCGTCTGCCCCCACGCAGTGGACCGGGACGCCGCACTGGGCGCCGATGAGGTCCGCGACCCGGGAATGGCGCACCGGCTCAAAGGGGTCGATGCCAAAAACGCTTTGGGCCACCGGCTGTCCGTCGATGTAGTGTACCCCTTCCCTGGTGCACCGGCCGATTTGCGGATAGGCCGGCAGGAACGGCAGGGCCTGTTCCCCGCTGGCCCGCAGCAAGGCTCCCAGCTCGGCCCCTATATTGCCCCGCAGGGCCGAATCGGTCTCTTTATAGATGTAAGGCACCTTCTGCGCCACAGCCTGTCGCACGATTTTTTCCACGACGGCGGCAGCCTGGGCCGGGGGCAGATGCCGGGTCTCGGCATCGATGACCAGAACCTCGGCTTCGGACGCGCCCCCAAACGAGAAGGCGGGGTCGGTCACCACCCGGGTGTGTGCGCCGCAGCTGGCCAGCTGGACGCCGGTGTCCAGCGCGCCCGTAAAGTCGTCTGCAACGATCAGTAGCGTGATCATTGTTCCACCTCCAGAACGGATCCTAGGCCCGCCCTGCCGGTGGTATCCATCCAGCTGTCGGTCTACGATGTGCTGCGCGCCATCAAGATGGCCGAAAACTACTCGAACCTCTACGCCATCGTGGGCTTCCCCAGCATCACCCAGCCTGCCCACACCCTGTGCGACCTGCTGCGGCTGGACATGGACATCATCACCATCCACAACCTGGAGGAGACCAACCGCGCTTTGGACCGGCTGCGGGAGGGCGGCTACAAAATGGTGGTCAGCGACATGGTCACCCACACCCTGGCCCGGCAGAAGGGCTTCGACGCCTTTCTCATCACCTCGGGGGTGGAGAGCCTCCACGACGCCTTCACCCAGGCCATCCAGATCAGCGACCGCTTCCGCCAGCTGCGGCGCCAGAACCAGCTGCTGGAGGGGGTGGCCCGCAGCCGCAGCGGCAACACCATCATCCTGGACGCGGTGGGCGGCAACCAGACCGCCGCAGCCAGACAGCTGGGCATCAGCCGCACCACCCTGTGGCGCTATCTGAACCCAAAGCCCGCCAAAAAAACGCCGCAGGACTGAACCGGGCTGCCCGCTTTTTTGTCTATATCATCCATCGATAAAATCGATCGATTTTCCTCATTCGATTCACTTTACAAAAGCATGGTCCCTGTGCTACACTGTAAATCACGACAGTGAAGTGTCGAAATAGACCGCGCCGGTTCTGCGCGGAAGAAAGTGTGAGGAAACATCATGGCCGCCATCCAAACCATCTACAACTTTTTGTGGGGGGACATCGTGCGCATCCCCCTGCCGGGAGGCAGCACCCTGGGACTGTCTTTGCTGGTGCTGATCCTGGTGCCTGCAGGGCTGTATTTTACGGTGCGCACACGGTTTCTGCCCTTCCGCCTGTTCCCCGAGATGCTGCGCGTCACCCTGGAAAACAACAAAAAGGGAGACGACGGCATCTCGGGCGTCCAGGCCCTGATCGTCTCCACCGCCTGCCGGGTGGGCATGGGCAATCTGGTGGGCGTGGTCGCGGCCATCTCGGCCGGGGGCGCCGGGGCGGTGTTCTGGATGTGGGTGATCGCCCTGCTGGGTTCTTCCACCGCCTTCATCGAAGCCACCCTGGCCCAGCTCTACAAACAAAAAGACCCCCTTTACGGGGGATACCGGGGCGGCCCGGCCTACTATCTCCACGCCCTTTTCATCAAGCCGGGCAGCAAGCGCCGCCGTTCGGTGATGGCGTCCCTGTTCGCCCTGTCGGGCCTGGTATGCTGGTGCGGCATCAGCCAGGTCACCGGCAACTCCATCTCCTCCTCCTTTGAGAACGCCTTCCACATCCCGCCCCTCTACTCCACCATCGCCCTGGTGGCCCTGGCAGCGGTCATCGTCCTGCGCAAGCACGCCACCGTCAAGGTGCTGGACCTGATGGTGCCGGTGATGGCGGCCTGCTATTTCTTCATCACCCTGTTCATCATCCTGCGCAACATCGGGCAGGTGCCTGCCGTCTTTGCCCAGATCTTTGCCGAGGCCTTTGGTGTGCGGCAGGTGGTAGGCGGCGGCATCGGCGCGGTGATCATGAACGGCGCCAAACGGGGCCTGTTTTCCAATGAGGCGGGCTCCGGCTCGGCTCCCTGCGCCGCGGCCGCGGCCGACATCGACCACCCCGCCAAGGAGGGCCTGCTGCAGTCTCTGGGCGTGTTCATCGACACCCTGGTCATTTGCAGCTGCTCAGCCATGATCATGCTGCTGACCCCGCAGGAGCTGACCGCCGGCCTGGAGGGGATGGACCTGCTGCAAGCGGCCATGCGGTATCATCTGGGCGAGTTCGGGGTCATCTTCATCGCGGTGATCCTCTGGCTGTTCAGCTTCTCCACCTTTTTGGGTATCCTGTTTTACGCCCGGTCCAATGTGGCCTACCTCTTTGGGGACAACTGGCTGAGCCAGACGCTGTACAAGGTGCTGGCCCTGGTGATGCTGTTCGTGGGCGGGCTGGCCGCCTACCAGTTCGTATGGGACCTGGGAGACGTGGGCGTGGGCCTGATGACCATATTCAATATGGCGGCCCTGTTCCCTCTGGCTCCCAAAGCCCTGGACGCCCTGCGGGATTACGAGACCAACCGGCTGCACCAAAATACCGAGCGATAAAACAAAGGGGAAGGAGCCCTGCCGCGGCAGGAACTCCTTCCCCTTTTGGGTCTTTTGCACCGGTCAGGCGTGGTGGCGGATGAAGTAGCACACCGCGCCCACCAGGCCGGCGTCGTTGGCCAGGGCCGCAGGACGCACCTCCAGGCCCTGGGCAAAGGCGGGCATCACCCGCGCCTTGACCTGACGGGCCAGCGGCCGGATCAAGAGTTCCTCCTGGCTGCTGACGCCGCCGCCAATGAGGATCAGCTGGGGGTTGAACAGATGCACCAGCCCTGCCAGCCCTTCAGCGATCTCCACGATCCAGCTGTCCAGCAGGCGCAGCATCGCCGCGTCCCCCTGCCGGGCCGCCCCAAAGATGGCGCGGCCATTGTCCAGCCTGGGGTCCAGGCGGACGGCCTGGCGCACCAGCGCCGATGTGGACGCATAGCGCTCCCAGCAGCCCGCCGCGCCGCAGGTGCACCGCTGGCCGTTGCAGGCGTGGGTGCGCATATGCCCCAGTTCACCGCCCAGGCCCCGGGCGCCTTCCAGCAGACGGCCCCCTGTCAGGACACCGCCGCCCAGCCCCGTGCCGATGGTGACGCCCAGCACGTCGGTATAGCCTTTGGCTGCACCCACCCAGGCTTCCCCCAGGATCATGCAGTTGGCGTCGTTGGCCACCGTCACAGGCAGCCCCAGGTCCGACTCCAGGACGGCGCGGATGGGAGCGCCGGGCCAGCCGGGCAGGCTCCCGCAGGTGCCCGCCACAATGCCCTGTCCGCTGTCGATCTGGCCGGTGGCCGATACGCCTGCGCCCACCGGCTGATAGCCCGCTTCCCGGCTGGCGGCCAGCATCCGGGCGGCGGCCTTCCGCACCGTCTCCAGGATGGGGGTCTGGTAGTTGTCAAAGCTGACGCTGGCCTCCTGCCGCAGCAGTACCTCCCCGTTTTCTGACACCAGCCCCAACTTGACGGCGGTGCCTCCGATGTCGATTCCAAGATAGGTGTTCATATCATTTCAAGTCCTTGATGGCCGCGGTGAAGCGGGCAGTGATCTCGGCGGGACGGGTGATGGCGCCCCCCACCACCAGGGCAAAGGCGCCTGCTTCCAGGGCCTTGCGGGCCTGCTCGGGGTAGTGGATGTGCCCTTCCGCAATGACCTTGGCCGGGCAGTTTTGGGCCAGACGGGCAATGAAGGCAAAATCGGTCTCGTTGATGCCCTGGGTCTCGGGGGTGTAGCCCCGCATGGTGGTGCCCACAAAGTCGGCTCCGGCCTCAGCACAGGCCATGGCCTCCTCGTCGGTGGCGATGTCCGCCATCACCAGCTGCTGGGGATACTTTGCCTTGATCTCGCGGATGAACTCCGCCGCCGTCTTGCCGTCGGGCCGCAGCGCGCTGGTCCCCTGTACGGCCAGGATATCCACCCCGCAGGCCACCAGCTCGTCCACCTCTTTCATGGTGACGGTGATGTACATGGGCGTGCCGGGATAGTCCTTTTTGATGATGCCGATGACCGGCAGGTCCACCACCTGCTTGATCTGGGTGATATCCCGCACCGTATTGGCACGGATGCCCACCGCGCCGCTCATGGCGGCTGCCTTGGCCATCAGGGGCATGACGCCGCCTTCCTTGGTGTACAGGGGCTCATGTTCCAGCGCCTGGCAGGATACGATCAGCCCATGCTGGATCTGTTTGAAAAGTGCTTCTTTTTCCATCCTGGTATTCCTCCTTTTGGGGCGTCCGAACGCCCCGCCGTTCATTCGCCCATCCGGATCTTGACCACTGCCTTGCGCAGATGGGTGCAGCCGGGGCTGATGCAGCTGGGCTTGTGGTACTCCCCGGGCAGGAAAAGGGCGAACCTCCCCTCCCCCAGTAGGCCGCTGGACTGTTCGGGCCCGGCTGCAAAGCCGCAGTCGGCCTGCCCGTCAAAGGGGGCTGTGGGCTGAGCCGTAAGGGTCCAGGCCCAGTATTCGCTGCCGGTCAGATCGATCTGCAGGTCGGCATACAGGTGATGGTACTCAAACACAGCACCCTGGGCCTCCCGCAGGTCCGCTTCCATCACGTTCACATACACGCGCCGCCCGTCGATCTCGGTGATCCCGTCCGGCAGCCCGGCCAGGTCGTGCTCCGCCAGCCAGCGGATGGCCAGATCCAGGGCCGGGTGGATGCCGCTGTAACGATCCAGGCTGCTGAGGCTGTCTGTGATCATGCTTCGTTTCCTCCCTTTTTGCAGCCAGCAACGCCCGGCGCCGCCTGCCCCTGGGGGCCGGCAGCCACCGGGCGTCTGGCACGTTTCTGCTTTTGGTTTACAGGGCGGATGCCTTGGCCACCGCCGCCTCGATCATCTGCTGGGCCTGGGCCACCACGGCCTCATCCCCGGGGACGAGGTTGGGCAGGGGTGCCCGGACGCCGCCCAGCTCCAGGCCGTACATCCGGCGCAGGATCTCTTTCTGGACGGCATACAGGTTGCCGCGGGCCTCGCACATCTTGTAGATGATCCGGTCGGCCTCGTACTGCAAAGCCCGGGCCTTGGCCATCTCTCCCTTGTGCACCAGCTCGTACATCTTCAGGAACAGCTCAGGCATGACGGCGTAGGTGCCGCCGATGCCGCCGTCTGCGCCCATGGCCAGCCCCGAGACGAACTGCTCGTCGGGACCGTTGAACACCACAAAGCCGTTCTCACCGCGGGCTGCGATCCCCGCATCCTTGAACATCTGGATGTCCTGGGTGGGCATGGAGGAGTTCTTCACCGCCACCACATTGGGGTTCTCCAGCATGGTGTGCAGCAGGCTCATGGTCAGAGCGGTGCCGGCCAGCTGGGGGATGTTGTAGATGACGAACTCGGTGTTGGGGGCAGCGGCGCTCATGGCGTTCCAGTACCCGGCAATCGCGTGCTCGGGCAGGTGGAAGTAGATGGGCGGGATGGATGCGATGGCATCCACGCCGCAGGCTTCGGCATGGGCGGCCAGCTCCACCGAGTCGGCGGTGTTGTTGCAGGCCACATGGGCAATGACCGTGATCTTGCCCTTGGCCTCGCTCATCACGGCCTCCAGCACGGCCTTGCGCTCATCCGGATGCTGGTAGATGCACTCCCCGGACGAGCCTCCCACGTAGACGCCCTTGACCCCCTTGGCGATCAGGTGACGGGTCAGAGCCTTTGTCCCTTCGATCGAAACATGGCCATCCTTGTCGTAGCAGGCATAGAATGCGGGAATAACGCCCTGATATTTGGTATGGTCTTTCATTGTCATACTCTCCAATCTGTAGCGGGAACCGCCGGGCTCAGCCCTTGACAGCGCCCATGGTGATGCCCTGGGTAAAGTACTTCTGGAACATCAGGAACACGGTGACGATGGGGATGGCGGCCAGCGCGGCGCCGGCCATGATGAGGCCGAAGTCCGAGGAGACTTCGCCCTGCAGGCGGGCAATACCGGTGGAGATGGTCAGCACTTCACGCCGCTGCAGCATGATCAACTGCAGGAAGTAGTCGTTCCATGTGTTGACGAAGGTGAAGATGGCCAGGGCGCCCACGCCGGGCTTGACCATCGGGAACACAATGGAGACGAAGGTGCGTGCTTCGCTGGCGCCATCGATGCGGGCAGCTTCCAGCATCTCGGTGGGGATGGTCTCGGAGAACTGCTTCATCAGGAAGATACCGAAGGGCCAGCCCACGGTGGGCAGGATGACGGCCAGCAGGTTGTTGTTCAGGCCAAGGGCGCTCATCTCCTGCAGCAGGGGGATGACGATGACCTGCTTGGGCAGGGCCATGGCGCACACCAGCAGGCTGAACAGGACCGTGCGGCCATAAAAGCGTTTTTTGGCCAGGGCATAGCCTGCCAGGGCCGCGGTGATGCAGGTGAGCAGCATGGCGGCCACGGCAATGATGATGGTGTTGAGCAGCCACTGGATGGCGGGCTGCTTGAACAGGCGGACGTAGTTGTCCAGGGTGGGGTTCAGCGGGAACCACTGGGGCTTCTGGGCGTTGATGGTGATGGCATCCTTCAGCGAACCGGTCAGGATCCAGTACAGGGGGAAGATGAAGAACACCGCCAGAAGAGCCAGCACGATGATCACAAAGATCTTATAGCCGCGGGATTGGCCGTCCAGGCCGGATTTTGCCTTTGCTTTGGACATATCGAACCCTCCCTATCAACCGTTGTCCGTCTGTGCGACCTTGAACTGGATCGCGGAGAAAATGGCGATGAAGATGGCCAGGACCACGCCCATGGCGTTGGCATAGCCGAAGCGCTGGTAATTGTACGCCATATCGAAGATGTAGTACATCAGGGTGCTGGTGCTGCCCAGAGGGCCGCCGCGGGTCAGCAACTGGATCAGCGCAAAGCACTGGAAGCTGTTGATGGTGGTGATGACCAGCACGTACAGGGTGGTGGGCATGATCTGGGCCCATTTGATCTTCCAGAAGATCTGCAGCTTGGTGGCGCCGTCAATGGCGGCAGCCTCCTCGAGAGACCGGTCCACGTTGCCCAGAGCCGCCACATACAGCACGATGGGCTGGCCGATGGAGGTGGTGAACAGGATCATGATGATGCACCAGATGGCGGTGCGGGTGTCGCCCAGCCAGTCAAAGCCGGTGGTGCCGAAGATCTGGTTCAGCAGGCCGTTGTAGGGGTTGAACATCCACTTCCACACCACGGTGACCGCCACCGAGCCGGTGACCACCGGCAGGTAGAACACACACCGGAAGAACGAGCGCAGTTTGGAGCGCATGGGGTAGATGGCCGAGCCGACCCACAGCGAAAAGGCTGTGACCAGGGGCACCGAGACCACCACGATCAGCACGGTGTTCCACAGGGAACGGATGAAGGTCTTATCCTGGAACATCTCCACATAGTTGCTCAGGCCGGTGAAAGTGGCGGCCGAGGTGTCGATGCCCATATCCAAAAAGCTGTATACCAGGCACATACCCATGGGTACCAGCACAAAGCCCACAAAGAACAGCAGGCTGGGCAGCATGAACAGGTAGGCGGAAATGGTCTCCCGCCTGGCCAGCACGCGGCTGGAGGCATGAGCTGTACCGTCGTTCCGGCGGTCCTTGACGGAAGTCTTTGCCACGTTGAATCCCTCCTTTGAACAAATACCGAAGCATAAAAGATGCGCCTGCCCCGGCGGGGACCAGGCGGCAGGCGCACCTTTCACTCCTTTCAGGACGGCAGGCCATCAGCGGCAGCAGCCGCCGGCAGACGCAGGCCTTTTACGGATTGCTGGCCTCCACAAATGCGTCGGCAGCTTCCTGGGCGGGGGTGCCATTGACCATGATCTGCTGCAGCATATTGAACCAGTTCTGACGCTGTGCCGTCCAGTTGGGGGCCACATTGTAGTAATCACCCAGGTAGGGCATCAGGGCTGCGAACTCGCCCATCTGCTCGGCCTGGTCGGTGCCTTCGTACACGTCGCCCAGGGAATCCTTCACGGGGAAGAAGCCGGTCAGGCGGACGCTCTCGGCAGCCTGGTCTGCATCGTCGCAGACGAACTTGATAAAGGTCTTGGCAGCCTCAATGCGGGCGTCGTCGCCGCTGTTGAAGATGCCGAAGCCCCAGATACCGCCGCACAGCTCAGGCACGCCGTCATCGGAGGGGAATGCCATGGCATACGGGGTGAAGGTGACCTGGGAAGCATACTGGGCCTTGTTGGACGCGTTCCAGCAGAAGGTGACGGCGGCGGTGCCGTTGGCGAACTGCTGCAGCTCGTCTGCTGCCTGGAAGCCGGCGTTGGCGTTCAGGCTGCGGTTGTCCACCATGCTCTTGAGCAGCTCCAGAGCCTTGACGTTCTCGGGGCTGTTGACGGTGTACTCAGTGTGCTCGGGGTTGGTGTATGTACCGGAGTAGAGGTTGTTCACCAGTGCGCGGGTGCCCTGGTCGCCGCCCTGGCCGCCGCAGTACAGGATGCCGGGCACAGCTGCCAGGCCCGAGTCACGGATGGTCTCCATGGCCTTGACAAAGTCGTCGGTGGTCCAGGTGCGGGTCTCCTCGTCCAGATACTGCAGAGCGCCGGCCTGCTCAAAGACCTCATAGTTGATGGCCATGCAGTGGGTGGTCATGCACAGGGGGTACTCATAGTAAGCGTCGTTCAGCTTGCAGGCGCCGACCACAGACTCGCTGACGGCGGCGATGTCCTCCTCGGTCTCGCTCCACAGGTCGCTCAGGTCCACCATCAGGTTGTTGGCGCCCCAGTTGGTCACCAGACGCTCGGGGCCTTCCATGATGATGTCGGGGGTCTCGTTGGCGGTGATGGCCGAGGTGACCAGGTTGTCGCCGTTCTGGTAGTCCAGCGTCTCATAAGTGACGGTGATCTCAGGATGGACCGCATTGAAAGCGGCGATGATGTCGTCCAGCTTGGACTCGGTGCCGCCCCAGGAACCGATGGGATAGGTCCACAGGGAGATCGACACATTGCCGCCGGATGCAGCCGTGCTGGCAGCAGTGGAACTGGCGGGGGCCGCGGTGCTGCTGGAACTGGAACCGCCGCAGGCAGCCAACAGGCCCGCCGCGCCGGCTGCACCTGTGACCTTCAGGAAATCCCGACGTGAAATTGCTCTTTTCATAGTGTCCTCCTTTTATCTTGCCGAACTGTCCATACCGGCACTGTCCACGATCGGGCGCTCGTGTGCGCCGCCCGATCCTCTTGTACATCATTTTACAAACAAGTCAGAAAGAAGTCAATACTTTTTGTGTATTTTTTTGAAAAAAATTTTCATCCGTTTTTGTTTATGATGTATCATTTTCAAAGAGAGGCAAAAAAGCCCCGGAAGGGCAAGCAGTCCCCCTTCCGGGTCAAATGTGTTTGGCAGCCAGCGCGTCGGCCACATCCCGGCGCACCTTTTCCACCTTGTCTTCCTGGCGGCGGCACACCTCAGTGAACAGCGCATCGATCAAAAACAGCTGTGCCATACGGGCCGGCACCGAGCCCAGCTGCAGCGGGCCTTCGTTGGCCCCGCACTGCAGGATCACATCCGCATAGGCGCAGGCAGGCGACTTGGGGAAATGGGTCACCAGGATAGCGGGCACGCCCCGCTGGTGAGCCAGCTCCAGCAGTTCCACCGACTCGCGGGTGGCGCCGGAATAGGAAAAGAACAGGATGGCGTCCCGGGGCGTGAGGGCGGTGACCGACACGATCTGGATGTGGGAATCGCTCAGCGCAAAAAAGCTCATGCCGGCCGTGGCAAAAATGTGGGCCGCCTCCTCTGCCATGATCATCGAACCGCCCTGGCCCATGCACAGCACCTTGTCCGCCCGGGTCAAAAGGTCGGCCGCCCGGATGATCTCCTCCGGCCGGATCAGGGTCAGGGTCTGGGAGATGGCGTCCACCTCGGCGCCGTACAGCTTATGGCACATCTCCTGGATGTCATCGTCCGGGGTCACTTCGCCGCTGAGGAACGGGATGCCCCGGCGCCGGGCCACGTTGTTGGCCAGGGCCAGCTTGAAGGCATTGTATCCCTTATACCCCAGCTTGCGGCAAAACCGGGTAATGGTGGCCTCGGCCACGCCGCTGGCTTCGGCCAGGTCTGAGATGGACATGATCTGTGTGCCCGGCTGATGGTCGGTGATGTAGTCCGCCACCTTCCGTTCCGAGGTTGTCAGCTGGTAATATTCGGCGCTGATCCGTTCCATAACGTTGCGTAAATCGGTGGACATGAAGGACCTCCTTTTCTGTGTTGGCACGGCTGCACCCGCCGGCAGCCGCGGCTTCTCCTCCGCCCGGCGCACGCCCGGGCGGCCGGTCCTGTACAGGGGCGTCCCCCACCCCGCCGGAATGGACGGCCCTGCACGGTATCCAATAAAATAGTACCATGTTTGCGGCCCGTTTGCAAACCTCAAGGGGCAAAGAAATGCAAAAAATATCCCAAAAATGTCAAAAAACAGCTTGCGTCCGGTCCCGGCTTTTCAAATTCCGCATGGATTTGAAAAAAATTTTCAATTTTCCTCTCTTTTCCCCCTCCGGCGGGTGACATTTGCCTCCGGATATGGTAGTATGGTAACAAGCGCTCCCCTTCTGGGCGCAATGGAAGGAGACTTATCGTATGTCTGGCGGCATCTTCAACCCCGAGAACCGGTTCTGGCAAACCCTGGACCATCTGTCCGACTTTCTGATCCTCAGCCTGCTGTGGCTGCTGTGCTCGCTCCCCCTGGTGACGGTGGGGGCGGCCACCGCCGCCCTCTACGATGCGGTGGCCCACTGTGTGCGCGGCCCCGAGACCCTGCCCTGGCGGCGGTTTTGGCAGACCTTCAAGCGGGAGCTGCCCTGCGCCTGCATCGTCACCCTGGCCTGGGGCGCATTGCTGATGCTGCTGGCCAACGCCCTGCTGCTGATTCGGACCGCAGTGACGGCCGGCGCTCCGGGCGCCGTGGCGGTGCTGCTGTTCTGCCTGGTCCTGATGATCCTGCCGGTGGGGGCGGCCTGCTGGATGTTCCCCCTGCTGTCCCGGTTCGACTTCCGTCCGGTGGGGCTGATGCTCACCGCCCTGCGGCTGACCGTGGGCTGCCTGCCCCGCACCCTGGGCCTTGTGGCGGTCCTGTTGGTGTCGGCGCTGCTGGTACGGACCCTTTTGATCCCCATCGTGCTTGTGCCGGGGGTAGCAGCCTGGCTGTTCGCCGCCCTGCTGGAACCGGTGTTCCGCCGCTACCAGGCCCCCTCTGGGGAGGATGACCCGGAGGACCCCGACGAGGACGCCCCCGACGTATGATCCCATACAGCAAAAGGCCCCGGCCGGACGGCGCGTGCGTCCAGCCAGGGCTTTTTTGTTGGGAGCGTTACAGGGCGCCGCGCTGCACATTGCAGTCTGGACAATCCCGCGCCCGCGCTGTATACTGGAGAAAAAGAGGAAACGAAGGGGGTTGCCTTATGCTGGATCTCATCGGCGATGTATTGGAATTTTTCCTGGTGGAATGGTTTGACTGGATGCACAAAAAGCACAAGGTCGCCTGGGTGCTGCTGGAAGTGGGCGTTCTGGTGCTGGTGGGCGGCTGCGCGGTTCTCTGCCTGCTGGGCGGCGCCGTGGTGCAGGGGGTGCTGCTGGCTCTGGTGAGCCTGGCCTGGCTGACCCTCTTTCTGTATGCGCTGCGGCGCACCCCCACCGACCAGCACATCCGAAAAGGGGGACGGCGGGAATAAAGGCCGCCGCCTTCCCCGGCAACGCAGAAACGGACCGGCACATCACGCACCGGTCCGTTTTTTCGGGTCGTTTTTTCAGTCCAGGCTGAGCACCAGCGCCTCATAGGGGCGCAGGGCGGCGGCAGGGGCCGCGTCGGGGTAGTTGCCCAGCAGCACCCCGGCGTCCTGCCACTGTGCAGGCAGCTGTACGGGGGCCTCATGGCCGGTCAGGTTGCACAGCACCAGCAGCTGGCTGTCCCCATCCCAGCGGCGGTAAGCCAGCAGGTCCGGGTCGTCTTTGTACAGGAATTCGATCTGTCCCTCACTGATCACCCGGTGCTGCTTGCGCAGGGCCACCAGCTTTTTGTAATAGCTGTAAACCGAGTCCGGGTCGTCCACCTGGGCGGCGGCGTTGATGGCGGGGTAATTGTCCACCACGCCGATCCAGGGGGTTCCAGTGGTAAAGCCTGCATGGGTGGTGCCGTCCCACTGCATGGGGGTGCGGCCGTTGTCCCGGCTGCGCTGCTGGATGATCTCCATTGCCTCGGCGGAGCTCTTGCCCTGCTGCTGCAGGATCTGGTAATAGTTCAGGCTCTCCACATCCCGGTACTGGTCGATGGACCGGAAGTGGCAGTTGGTCATCCCGATCTCCTCCCCCTGGAAGATATAGGGGGTGCCCCGCATCAGATGGGTAGCGGTGCCCAGCATCTTGGCGCTCTCTTTCCAGTACCTGCCCTCATCCCCAAAGCGGCTGACCGCCCGGGGCTGATCGTGGTTGCACCAGAACAAAGCGTTCCAGCCATGGCCGGCCTGCATCCCCTCCTGCCACTGGGCAAAGAGGTTTTTCAGGGCCATGTGGTCGGCGGGCATCAGGGTCCACTTGTCCCCGTTCCTGTAGTCCACCTTCAGGTGGTGGAAGCTGAAAGTCATGGTCAGTTCATGGCGGTCCGGGTCGGTGTAGCCGATGCAGTTTTCCAGGCTGGTGGAGGACATCTCCCCCACCGTGATCATCCCGTCAATGCCTCCGGCGGCCACCAGCTCCTGCAGATAGCGGTGGACGTTGCGCCCGTCGGTATAGAACCGGCGGCCGTCCCCCTGGTGGTCATCCTCATACACCTCGGGTTTGGAGATCAGGTTAACCACATCGAACCGGAACCCCTTGATCCCCTTGTCCTTCCAGAAGCGGAGGATGCCGGCCAGCTCGGCCCGCACCTCGGGGTTTTCCCAGTTCAGGTCGGCCTGGGTGACATCGAACAGGTGCAGATACCACTTGCCCAGCGCGGGCAGATACTCCCAGGCGGGACCGCCGAACTTGGACACCCAGTTGGTGGGGATCTTGTCGGGGCTGCCGTCCTTGAAGATGTAGTAATCCTGGTATTTCCGGTCCCCTGCCAGGGCTTTCTGGAACCACGGATGGGCGGTGGAGGTATGGTTGAACACCATATCCAGCATCAGGCCGATGCCCCGCTTGTCCGCCTCGCGGATCAGGGTCTCCAGGTCCTCCATGGTGCCAAAGCGGGGGTCGATGGCCCGGTAATCGGCCACGTCATAGCCGTTGTCCCGCTGGGGCGAGGGAAAGAAAGGAGTCAGCCAGAGGTAGTCCACCCCCAGGTCTTTCAGGTAGTCCAGCCTGGCGGTGACGCCGGGCAGATCCCCCAGACCGTCCCCGTTGGTGTCACAGAAGGACTTGGGATAGATCTGATACACCACTTTGTCGTGAAAGTTTGCCATGATCGCACTTCCCTTCTTGTATCATCGTTGCTTCTTATCATTTGCCCCGCCGCCCTCTTGGCGCAGCGGCGGATCCGGCTCACACATCAGGCGACGCCCTTTTTCTTGCCCATGATGACGGTGAGGACAAAGGGGATCACAATGGCGATGACCATGCAGATGGCAAAGCTGAGCATCGAGGCGGGCTGGATGGACAGGATGCCGGGCAGGCCGCCCACGCCCACCGAGTTTGCGGTGGTGGAGGTGGCGGTGCAGACCACGCCGGCGATGGCCGAGCCGATCATGCCGCAGAGGAAGGGGAAGTTATACTTGAGGTTGACGCCGAACATGGCCGGCTCGGTAACGCCCAGATAGCAGGAGATGCAGGAGGGCACGTTGACTTCCTGGGCGGCTGCGTTCTTGCGCTGGAGGTAGATCATGCCAAGGACGGCCGAGCCCTGGGCGATGTTGGACAGGGCGATCATGGGCCACAGCATGGTACCGCCGAAGTCGGCCACCAGCTGCAGGTCGATGGCGTTGGACATATGATGCAGGCCGGTGATGACCAGCGGCGCATACACAAAGCCAAAGATGGCGCCGAAGATGACGCGGAAGGGGCCGGAGATGCCGGCATAGACCGCCGAGGAGACCGCCGAGCCGATGGCCCAGCCGATGGGGCCCAGCACAAAGTGGGCGGCCATCACCGACAGCACCAGGCTGCAGAAGGGCACCACGATCATCGAGATGACCGCCGGGCAGATCTTGCGGAAGAACTTTTCAAGGTAGACCAGGGTGAAGGCCGCCAGCATAGCGGGGATGACCTGGGCCTGGTAGCCGATCATGTTCACCTGCACAAAACCGAAGTCCCACTTGGGGATGTCGGCGGCGGCGGTGGTGGCCACCGAGTAGGCGTTCAGCAGCTGGCCGGACACCAGAGTCAGGCCCAGCACAATGCCCAGGCTCTCGGTGGTGCCCATCTTTTTGGTCACCGACCAGCAGATGCACACCGGCAGCATATGGAAGATGGCCTCGCCGATCAGCCACAGGAAGCTGTCCACGCCGCTCCAGAACTGGCTGACCTCGACCAGGGTCTTGGTGCCGTTCTCCAGCAGGTACATGCTGTCGATGCAGTTGCGGAAGCCCAGGATCAAACCGCCGGTGATCATAATGGGGATCAGCGGCGCAAAGATCTCGGCCAGGGCGCTCATCACCTTCTGGGCGCGGTTCTGGTTCTGTTTGGCCGCGCTCTTGACGGCGTCCTTCGAGACGCCCTCGATGCCCGACACGGCCACGAAGTCATTGTAGAAGTCGTTGACCGTGTTGCCGATGATGACCTGGAACTGCCCCGCCTGGGTAAAGGTGCCCTTGGCCGATTTGATCTTCTCGATACGGGGCACATCTGCCTTGGCCGGGTCGTTGAGCACAAAGCGCATCCGGGTGACACAGTGCGACACCGCTGCAATGTTCTCCCTGCCGCCCACTGCCGCCAGCAGCTCTCTGGCGTCCTCTTGGTATTTGCCCATGAAAACATCCTCCTTCAACACACCGCGAACCTGTTCAGTTTTTTGAACATGTTCACATCCATTTCGTTCACGGCCCGATTGTAGCATCTTTGGGAGAGCAAGTCAATGCGCGGACAATATTTTGGCATTGTTACAGCACTTTTTCAGAGCTTGGCACAAACGCGGCCCTTGTAATTTATAAGGTTTTACTGTATACTAAGGTCAAACATTTGAACATGTAGGAGGTGCTTTGGATGCCCAAGGCAAAATTTGAAGGCATTTACCGCAGCATCAAGCAAAAGATTGAGGCGCAGGATTTTCCCTACCAGTCTCTCCTGCCCGCCGAGAGCGAGCTGATCGCCGCCTATGGCTGCGCCCGCAATACACTGCGCCGCGCCCTGGCCGAGCTGACCGCCGACGGCTATCTCCAGCCCATCCAGGGCAAGGGGGTGCGGGTGATCTGGCGGCCCGTGGGCAAGACCGCGTTTCTGATCGGGGTGATCGAGAGCTTCCAGGAGACGGCTGCCCGCAACCACCTGCGCACCGTCACCAAGGTGGTGCAGTTCGAGCAGGTATCCGCCGACGAGCGGCTGGCCTCCCAGAGCGGCTTTATGGTGGGCGAGCCCCTGTGGGCCATCCAGCGGGTGCGCTACCTGGACGGCAAGGCCCTCATCCTGGACTGCAACTACTTTTCCCAGGACATGGTGCCGGGCCTGACCGCCGACATCGCCGCACGCTCCATCTATGAGTACATCGAGAAGGTACTGCATGTGCGCATCACCACCACCAAGCGGAAGGTGACGGTGGAGCGGGCCACCACTCGGGACGAGGAGCTGATGGACCTGAACGGCTACGACAGCGTCGTGGTGGTATCCAGCATGACCTTCGATGCCGACGGCCTGCTGCTGGAGTACACCCAGTCCCGCCACCAGCCCGAATATTTCTGCTTCCAGGACACGGCCACCCGCCGCCGCCAGATCCCCGCCGGGGAGGAATGAACAAAAAAACAGCGAGGCCGGCCGCCCCTTCCCTTTCCGGTCGGGGCGGTCCCTCGCTGTTTTGTTTTGTGCGGATGGGCGCGCTTACGACCGGGGCCCGTCGTCCTCCTTCTGCATCCTGCTGACGTAGGCAGCGGAGGGGTCGTCGTCCGACAGGGGCAGCAGCTCCTCGCTGATCACCGACAGCATCTCTCCAAACTTGGCGCACTCCTCGGGGGTAAAGCGCTCCCGGATGCGGGCCACTGCGCTCTGCACCCGGTCCCCTGCCCCGCAGTATGTCTCATACTTGCGGGTGACGTGCAGGATGTATTCCCGCTTGTCCTGGGCCGAACGGGTCTTTTCCACATAGCCCTTGCGCACCAGGCTGTTGATCTTGTAGGCTGCATTGGGGATGGACACGTGCATGAACGCCGCAAATTCGTTGACGGTGGGGCTGCCCAGAGCCCGGATGGCCTCGGCGGCAAAGATCTCCGCCGCTGTCAGGCCGGTCTCCTGATCCTGGAAGCGGGCAAAAAGCTCGTGGTAAAAGCGGAGGGTGAACTCCTTATATGCTGTTTTTACGATCTGTTCCAGCATTCTGCTCCTCCCACAGGGCCTGGGCCGCGCCGCGGTCCCTGTCGTTGTCAGGTACACTCGGGGCCTTTCACCAGCGCAAAGGTCAGCTCGGCGGTGGCCACCACCTGGCCGTCCACCTCTGCTTTGGCCTCACCGATCCCCACAGGGCCCTTCTGCTTGGTCAGGGTGCAGGTGATCTCCAGTACGTCGCCGGGGGTCACCTGGCGGCGGAACCGTGCGTTCTTGATGCCGCCGAACAGGGCCAGCTTGCCCTTGTTTTCCGGCATGGACAGCAGGGCCACGCCGCCCACCTGGGCCATTGCCTCCACGATCAGCACGCCGGGCATCACATGGTACTGGGGAAAATGTCCCTGGAAAAAGGGCTCGTTGACGGTGACGCACTTGATGCCCTTGGCCCACTTGCCGTCCTCGCCGTCCACGATGCGGTCCACCAGGGCAAAGGGATAGCGGTGGGGCAGGATCTTGGCGATCTCGTCGGAATTGTACTTCATCATACGGCTCAGCCCTCCCACTTCTTGAACAGGACACAGGCGTTGTGGCCGCCGAAGCCCAGCGAGTTGGACAGCGCATAGTGCAGGTCAGCTGCACGGCCCTGGTTGGGCACATAGTCCAGGTCGCAGGCGGGGTCGGGCACCTTGTAGTTGATGGTGGCGGGGATGTAGCCGTCCTTCAGAGCCATGGCGGTGAAGATGGCCTCCACGCCGCCGGCTGCGCCCAGCATATGGCCGGTCATCGACTTGGTGGAGCTGACCGCCAGCTGGTAAGCGTGCTGGCCGAACACCGCCTTGATGGCGGCGGTCTCCCCCGAGTCGTTCAGCGGGGTGGAGGTGCCATGGGCGTTGATGTAGTCCACCAGCTCGGGGGCCACGCCGCCGGCGTCCTCCAGGGCCTGCTGCATGGCCCGGGCGCCGCCCTCGCCGCCGGGGGCGGGAGCGGTGATGTGGTAAGCGTCGCAGGTGGCGCCATAGCCCACCACTTCGGCGTAGATCTTGGCGCCGCGGGCCACAGCGTGCTCGTACTCCTCCAGCACCAGGATGCCGGCGCCCTCGCCCAGCACAAAGCCGTCCCGCTCTGCATCAAAGGGGATGGAAGCGCGGGTGGGGTCGTCCCCCACATGCAGCGCGCGCATGGAGGTGAAGCCGCCGATGGACAGCGGGGTCACACAGGCCTCGGTGCCGCCGCACAGGGCCACCTCGGCGTAGCCGTCCCGGATGTGGCGGAAGGCGTCGCCCACCGCGTTGGAGCCGCCTGCGCAGGCGGTGACGGGGCAGGTGCACATTCCCTTGAAGCCAAACTCGATGGCGATGCGGCCTGCGGCCATATTGGCGATGTTGGACGGGATATAGAAGGGCGAAGCCTTGTCAAAGCCCTTCTGCAGGCAGCGGGTCTGCTCGCTCTCGGTGGTGGAGATGCCGCCAATGCCGCTGGACACGATGACGGCGCAGCGGGTGCTGTCCTCCGCCTCCATGTTCAGGGCGCTGTCAGCCATGGCCTCCTTGGCTGCGGCCACTGCAAACTGGGAGTAGCGGCCCATATGGCGCACTTCCTTCTTGTCCAGCACGGCGGTGGGGTCCCAGTTCTTGACCTCGGCGGCCAGATGGACCTTCTGAGCCGACGAGTCGTACTGGGTGATGGGGGCGATGCCGCACACCCCGTCCCGCACAGCCTGCCAGCTCTCAGCGACATTGTGGCCCACAGGGTTGATGGTGCCCATGCCGGTGATAACAACTCTGCGTTTTTCCATCTTTCGCATTCCTCCTCACATTCCCATGCCGCCGTCCACGCTCAGCACCTGGCCGGTGATGTAGCCTGCCTCCTCCGAGGCCAGGAAGGCCACGGCGGCAGCCACGTCCTCGGGGGTGCCGGGACGGTTCACCGGGATGGTGGACAGCATGGCCTGCTTGGCAGCGTCGGGCAAAGCGGCGGTCATATCGGTGGAGATGTAGCCGGGGGCCACCGCATTGACGGTGATGCCGCGGGCGCCCATCTCCTTGGCCAGGGACTTGGTCATACCGATCAGGCCGGCCTTGCTGGCGCAGTAATTGATCTGGCCGGGGTTGCCGCGCAGGGCCACCACCGAGCTCATGTTGACGATGCGGCCGTAGCGCGCTTTCATCATGGGGCGGATGGCAGCCTTCATGCACAGAAAAGCGCCCTTGAGGTTGGTCTGGATGACCTTGTCAAAGTCCTCTTCCTTCATGGCCATGGCCAGACCGTCCCGGGTGATGCCGGCGTTGTTGACCAGGATATGGATGCCGCCCAGTTCCTTGACGGCGGTATCGATCAGGGTCTTGGCGGCGTCGGGGTCTGCCACGTCCCCCTGGACGGCCCGCGCCTGCACGCCCAGAGCTTCCAGCTCCTGCAGCGTCTGCTGGGCGGCCGTAGCGTTGCCCGCATACGAAAAGACAACGTTGGCGCCCCGGCGGGCAAGCTCCAGACAGATGGCCCGGCCAATGCCGCGGCTGCCGCCGGTGACGACGGCGGTCTTTCCACTCATGCTGCCCATATCATTCTCCTTTCAGCGCCGCGCACAAGGCGTCGATGTCGGCGCAGGTCTCCACAGGGATGGTCTTGATGGCGGGGGCGGTCTTTTTGACAAAGCCGCTCAGCACCTTGCCGGGGCCGATCTCCACGATGGTGTCCACGCCCAGAGCCTCCATGCGGCGGATGGTGTCCTCCATGTAGACCGAGGACTGCACCTGCCGCTCCAGCAGGGCGGGGATGGTATCCCCCTCCCCCATCTCGCGGCCCAGGCAGTTGAACAGCACCGGGAACTGCATCGGGCCAAAGTGCTCGGATGCAAAGCGCTGGCGCAGCGCATCCCCGGCAGGGGCCAGCAGAGAAGTGTGGAAGGGTCCGCTGACCTTCAGGGGCAGGCAGCGCTTGGCCCCCAGCTCCTTGGCGCGGGCAGCGGCTGCGTCCACAGCGGCCTTATGGCCGCCGATGACCAGCTGGCCCGGGCAGTTGTAGTTGGCGATCTCCACCACGCCCTCAGACGAAGCGGCCTGGCAGGCGGCCTGCAGCTTGTCCCGGTCCAGGCCCAGCACGGCGGTCATGCCGCAGGGCACGCCGGCGGCTGCCTGGGCCATGGCCCTGCCGCGGAAAGCGGCCAGCTCCACAGCCTGGGTGGCGGTGAATACGCCGGCGGCTGCCAGGGCGGAATATTCGCCCAGGCTCAGGCCGGCGGCATAGTCGGGCCGGATGCCCTTGCCCGCCAGGATGGCGGTCATGCCGGCCGCAAAGGCCACCATGCAGGGCTGGGTATATTCGGTCTGGTTGAGCACCCCGTCCGGGTCGGTGAACGAGACGGTCTTGATGTCGAAATCCAGCCTGGCGCCGTCCAGCACGGCCCGGAATTCAGGGTAGGCCTGGTACAAATCGGCCCCCATGCCGGGGTGCTGGCTGCCCTGGCCCGCATACAAAAACGCTAATTTCATGCCTTGAGTCCTTTCACGGTGGCTTCACAGCCGGCCATCAGCTCCTCAAAGATCTGGCGCAGGGGCCGGATCTCGTGCAGCATACCGGCCACCTGGCCCGACATAAAGCTGCCGGTGTCCAGATCGCCGTCGAACACAGCCCGGCGCAGGGAGCCCAGCGTCAGCTTCTCCCGCTCGGCCAGGGGCATGTTCTCTTTCTCCATCTCCAGGTACTGGCGGGCCATCTTGTTTTTCAGCACCCGCACGGGAGCGCCGGTGGTGCGCCCGGTGACCACGGTGTCGTTGGCGCCCGCCTTGAGCAGGGCCTTCTTATAATTCTCATGGATGGGGCATTCCTCGCTGACCAGCAGGCAGGTGCCCACCTGGACGCCGCAGGCGCCCAGGGCAAAGGCTGCGGCCATCTGACGGCCGTCGGCGATGCCGCCGGCTGCAATGACCGGCGCCTTGACCGCGTCCACCACCTGGGGAACCAGGGCCATGGTGGTCATCTCACCCACATGGCCGCCGCTCTCGGTGCCCTCGGCAATGAAGCCGTCCACATCGTACCGCTCCAGGCGCTTGGCCAGGATGGGGGCAGCCACCACGGGGAACACCTTGATGCCCGCCTCTTTCCAGGCGGGGACATACTTGCCGGGGTTGCCGGCGCCGGTGGTGACCACCTTGACCCCTTCCTCGACGACCACCTTGGCCAGCTCGTCGATGTGGGGATTCATCAGCATCAGGTTGACGCCAAAGGGCTTGTCGGTGGCGGCCTTGGCGGTCTGGATCTCCTTGCGCAGGGTGTCGGCGTCCATGCCGCCCGAGCCGATCAGGCCCAGCGCGCCCGCGTTGGAAACGGCGGCGGCAAAAGCGCCGGTGGCAATGTTGGCCATGCCGCCCTGAATGATGGGGAACTCGGTCCCCAGAAGCTCGTTGATCTTCATAATAGCTCCTTTGTCAAACTGTCAAAAAGCGATGGTGAATTCGGGCTGCCGGCGTCTGTCAGGCCAGCTGCAGCAGGGCGCCGGCCCAGGTCAGGCCGCCCCCGAAGCCGGCGCACAGAGCGCGCTGGCCCGAGCGCAGGGCCCCCGATGTGACCAGCTCGTCCAGCAGCAGGGGGACGCTGGCGGCAGAGGTATTGCCGGTGCGGGCGATGTTGCCGACGCACCGGGCAGGGTCGATCTTGAGCTTTTTGATGGCGTAGTCCAGGATGCGCTGGTTGGCCTGGTGGAACACAAAGCGGTCCACCTGGTCCAGGCTGATGCCGGCCTTGGCCGCCACCTCTTTGGCGCACTTGGGCAGCACGTCCACTGCGAAGCGGAACACTTCCTTGCCGTCCATGTGGATGAAGTTGGGGCTGCCGGTGTTGACGCCGGGGATCATCAGGACCTGGCGGTTGCCCCGGCTGCCCATGACAGCGCACAGGGAGGGGTAATCCTCCCCCCACTCCAGGATGGCCGCGCCGGCCCCGTCCCCAAACAGCACGCAGGTGCTGCGGTCGGTAAAGTCGGTGATGCGGCTGAGCACTTCGCACCCGATCACCAGGCCATACTTGCGCTCGGCCGCAGCCAGTAGGCATTCGGCGGTGTGCAGGCCATACACAAAGCCTGCGCAGGCGGCGTTCAGGTCAAAGCAGACGGTGTCCTCGGGCAGGCCCAGCTCCTTTTGCAGCACACAGGCTGTGGAAGGGGTCATGGTGTCCTGGGTCAAGGTAGCCACCAGGCATACCCCGATCTGCTCGGGACGCAGGCCGCTGCGCTCCAGCGCCTGCCGGGCCGCGGCCAGGCAAAGGCTGGTATGGCACTCTTCCCCGCTGCAAAAGCGGCGGGCCGAGATGCCGGTACGGGTGGAGATCCACTCATCGCTGGTCTCCACCAGCTTTTCCATATCAAAATTGGTCACTTCCCGCACAGGCAGGGCGGACCCGGTGCTGATCAGTTTGATCCCGCTCATAGACGCTCCTTTCTCAGGGCGCCAGCGCCCATCATGCGGAATTTTTTGTAGCGGCCCGCGGCCAGTGCCGCAGGGCTCTGTTTGGACAGGGCGGCCAGTTCTTTGACCAGCAGCTCGTCCAGGGCGCGGTAGACCGCCTGGGGGTCGGTGTGCGCGCCCCCTTCCGGCTCGGGGATGACGCCGTCGATCACCTTCAGCTCCAGCAGGTCGGCGGCGGTCAGCTTCATGACGTCGCAGGCCTCGCTGCTGCGGGAGGAATCCTTCCACAGGATGGCGGCAAATCCCTCGGGGGAGAGCACCGAGTAGACGGCGTTCTCCAGCATAAAGACGCGGTTGCCCACGCCCAGGGCCAGGGCGCCGCCGCTGCCCCCCTCCCCGGTGACGATCGAGATGACAGGCACAGTGAGGCTGGAGGACAGCGCCAGAGTGCTGGCGATGGCCTCGCCCTGTCCATGGGCTTCCGCCTCCAGGCCGGGATAGGCCCCGGCGGTATCGATAAAGGTGACGATGGGACGGCGGAACTTTTCGGCCTGGCGCATCAGGCGCTGGGCCTTGCGGTATCCCTCGGGGGAGGGCATACCGAAGTGGTAGGCCACGTGCTCCTCCAGGGTGCTGCCCTTGCGGTGGCCGATGACGGTGACCGGCTTGCCGTGGAACAGGCCCACGCCGCCCAGAATAGCCCCGTCGTCCCCGCAGCAGCGGTCGCCCCGCTGCTCGAAGAAATCGGTGAACAAAGCCGAGATAAAATCAGGGGTGCCGGGACGGCCCGCATGGCGGGCCAAAGCCACCCGCTGGGCCGGGGTGAGATCATTTGCCACGGCTCTCTCCTCCTTTCCCATGCAGCTTGAGCAGGCGGACCAGGGTGCTGCGCAGCCGGGCCCGCGGCACGATGGCGTCAATGAAGCCGTGCTCCAGCAGGTATTCGGCCCGCTGGAAGCCCTCGGGCAGCTTTTCACCGATGGTCTGCTGGATGACGCGGGGCCCCGCGAACCCGATCAGCGCCCCCGGCTCTGCCAGCATGATATCGCCCAGGCTGGCAAAGCTGGCGGTGACGCCGCCGGTGGTGGGGTGGGTGAACACCGAGATATACAGCCCCCCATGCTCCGAAAAGCGCTGGACGGCAGCGGCGGTCTTGGCCATCTGCATCAGCGAGAGGATCCCCTCCTGCATACGGGCGCCGCCGCTGGCGGAAAACAGGATCAGGGGGAGCTTGTTCTTGTCGGCGTACTCCACCAGACGGGTGACCTTCTCGCCCAGGGCGGCGCTCATGCTGCCCATAAAGAAGCGGCTGTCCAGGACCCCGGCGGCCACCTTCTGGCCCTCGATGCGGCCAATGGCGGTGACCACACCTTCGCCCAGGCCGGTGCGGCGGCGGGTGTTGTCCAGCTTGGCCTCATAGCCGGGGAAATCCAGCGGGTCGCCCGAGACCAGATCCTCGTCCATCTCTTTGAAGCTGCCCTCATCCAGGATCAGGCTGAGGCGGTAATACGCGCCGATGGGGTGGTGATAGCCACACAGCGGGCAGACGTAGCGGTTTTTGACCAGCTCGCGCCGGAGCACCGGTTTGTCGCAGGCCGGGCAGTTTTCCTCGGTATTGGCGGGCACCGACACGCCTGAATCCCGCAGGGCCTTGAGGGACAGCAGCTTATGCCGCCGGCGGGCAAATACAGTGCTCATGCCTTATCCTCCTCATCTCCCGCGCTGCTCCATTTGAGCAGGGTGTCCAGATTCTCGTCCAGGAAGGAGGTGGTGCAGGTGCCTCGCACGAACTCGGGGTGGTAGAGGATCTGATGCAGCAGGTCGGCGTTGTTGGCCGGGCCGTCGATCACCAGCTCCTCCAGCACCCGGCGCATCCGGCGGATGGCCTCCAGCCGGGTGGGAGCCCAGACGATCAGCTTGGCCATCAGGGAGTCATAGTAGGGCGCCAGGGTGCAGCCGCTGTAAAGGCCGGTGTCCACCCGGACGCCGCAGCCGCCCGGCAGATGGACAAAGTCCACTTTGCCCGGGCAGGGCTGGAAGTTTTTGGTGGGGTCCTCGGCATTGATGCGGCACTCGATGGCATGGCCGCGCAGACTGATCTGGTCCTGGCTGTGGGACAGGGGCAGCCCTGCGGCCACCCGGATCTGCTCCCGCACCAGGTCGATGCCGGTGACGAACTCGGTGACCGGGTGCTCCACCTGGATACGGGTATTCATCTCAATGAAATAGAAGTTGCCCTCCCCGTCCAGCACAAACTCGATGGTGCCGGCGTTCACATAGTGGGCGGCCTTGGCGGCGGCCACGGCGGCAGCGCCCATCTTCTCCCGCAGTTCGGGGGTCAGCGCTTTGGAGGGGGACTCCTCCAGCAGCTTCTGGTTGCGCCGCTGGATGGAACAGTCGCGGTCCCCCAGCTGCACCACGCTGCCGTACTTGTCGGCCATGATCTGGAACTCGATGTGCTTGGGGTTGAGGATCAGTTTTTCCAGATACATCTCGCCGCTGCCAAAGCAGGCCACCGACTCGCTGCGGGCCTCCTCGAACAGGGGGATGAGCTGATCGGGCTCAAAGACCCGGCGCATACCGCGGCCGCCGCCGCCGGCGGAAGCCTTGATCAGCACCGGATAGCCGATGCGGTCGGCGATCTCCTTGGCCTGCTGGGCCGTATCCACGGCGCCGTCCGAGCCGGGCACCACCGGCACCCCGGCGGACTGCATCAGCTTGCGGGCCGCGGCCTTGTTGCCCATGGCGCGGATCACGTCCCCGGAAGGCCCAATGAAGGCGATGCCCGCCTCGGCGCAGGCGTCCGCAAAGGCATCGTTCTCGCTCAAAAAGCCATAGCCCGGGTGGATCGCGTCGCAGCCGGCGGCCTTGGCCACCGTCAGGATGGCGTTCATATTCAGATAGCTGTCCGCTGCGCGGGCGGGCCCGATGCAGTAGGATTCCTCGGCCAGCTGGACGTGCAGAGCCTCGGCGTCGGCCTGGGAATAGACCACCACCGGCTCGATCTCCAGCTCACGGCAGGCCCGCAGGATGCGCAGGGCGATCTCGCCTCTGTTGGCGATCAATATACGCTTGAACATCCCTTCACCCTTCCCGGTAACGGATCAGCTGGTCGCCGAAGGACACCAGAGCGCCGTCCTGCTGTAAGACAGCCTCAATGATGCAGTCGCACGGAGCCTTGACCTCGTTCATCATCTTCATGGCCTCCATGAGGCAGACGGTCTGCCCCTTCTGGACCTTGTCGCCCACCTGCACGAAGGGGGGCTGGTCGGGAGAGGGGGCAACGTAGAAGGTGCCCACCACCGGGGCGGTGATGTACAGGCCCTCCTCAACAGCGGGGGCTGCGGCGGGGACGGGGGCAGGGCTGGGTACAGGGGCTGCCGCAGGTGCGGCAGGCGCCGTGGCCGTAACAGCCACGGCGCCCTTACCCATCTCCAGCTCCGTATCTTTGGTATGCAGCTTAAAAGAAGTGAGGCTGCTGGCGTCAAAGCGCGCCATCAGCTCCATGATTTCCTGATTGGTCATAGCGGCTCCTTTCGACACAGAAGCAATGGTGGGGCATCTCCCAAGACGCCAGGGCCCGGAACGGGCCGGCGTCCTGTGTACAGAGATGCAGCTTACTCAGCCTTTTCGGCCTCGTCGGCGTGGTCCTGCAGGTACTGGTACAGGTCGCCCACGGTCTTCAGGTTGGGCAGGTCCTCGTCGGCGATGGAGATGCCAAAAGCCTCCTCCAGAGCCATGGACAGCTCGACGGCAGACAGGCTGTCAGCCTCCAGATCCTCCGCCAGGGTGGCCTCGGGGGTGACCTTGTCGGCGTCGCAGCTCAGAGTCTCAACGATGATTTCCTTAACCTTTTCGAAGTCCATTGTGATTTCTCCTTTTTCACCAAATGTGTTGGATGGTCAAAATTTTTTAAAAAATCATTTTATCTAAAAATTTTTAGAAAAAAGATTTTTACCAGTATTCTAGCAGATTGCTGCTGTTTGTCAAGTGGTTTTTGTGAATTTTTCCATTGAAATTTGTTGCAGTCCCCTCAAAGTTACGGTTTTACAGCCTGGCAAGGCAAAATTTTGGCCGGCGGAGGTTTTTCGGTTGAAGAAGGACGGGAGGATGGTGTATAATCTCCTATATAGATGGGGCGCCCCAAGATCCACTGCGCTGCAGCCTTTTGCGGCGTCAAGGCGGCCCCGGGGCCAAACAGCACAAGAAAGGACCTTTTTATGCCGATCGAGTTTCACGCCCAAAGCAGGACCTTCCATCTCCACAACCGGCAGATGAGCTATATTTTCAAGGTGCTGCCCAGCGGCCACCTGGGCCAGCTGTACTGCGGCAGGGCCATCCACGACCGCTCCAGCTTCGACCACCTGTTCGAGGCGGTCCCCCGCTCCATGTCGGTCTGCTACTTTGACGGAGACCAGAGCTACTCCCTGGAGCACATCAAGCAGGAGTACCCCACCTACGGCACCGGGGATATGCACCTGCCCGCCCTGGACGCCCAGATGCCCGATGGCAGCCGCCTTTTGGACCTGCGCTATCAGGGTCACGCCATCGTTCCCGGCAAGCCTGCCATCCCGGGGCTGCCCGCCACCTATACGGAGGACCCCGCCGAGGCCCAGACTCTTACGGTGGACCTGGCCGACCCGCTGGCAGGGGTCACCGTCACCTTGTCCTATACCCTCTTTGAGCAGCTGCCCGCCCTGGCCCGCCATGCGGTGATCGGGTATACCGGTCCGGGGGTGCTGCGTCTGGAACGCGCCCTGAGCTTCTGCCTGGATCTGCCCGACATGGACTACGAGATGGTGGAGCTGGCCGGCGCCTGGGCCCGGGAACGCCATGTGGTGGCCCGGCCTCTGGCGCAGGGGGTGCAGGGGGTCTATTCCCTGCGGGGCTGCTCCAGCCACCATTTCAACCCTTTCCTGGCGCTCAAGCGCCCCCACGCCACCGAATTCGAGGGCCAGGTGCTGGGCTTCAGCCTGGTGTACAGCGGCAACTTCCTGGCCCAGGCCGATGTGGACCCCTACCACGTCACCCGGGTCACCCTGGGCATCCATCCGCAGAACTTCACCTGGCAGCTGGCGGCGGGCGGACACTTCACCACCCCCGAAGCGGTGATGGTCTATTCCGAGGCCGGCCTCAACGGGATGTCCCAGACCTTCCATCGGCTGTACCGCACCCGGCTGGCCCGGGGCCCCTGGCGGGACAAAGTGCGCCCCATCCTGGTCAACAACTGGGAGGCCACCTACTTTGACTTCACCGAGGACAAGCTGCTGGCCCTGGCCCGCCAGGCCAGGGATCTGGGCATCGAGCTGTTCGTGCTGGATGACGGCTGGTTCACCAACCGCAGCGACGACCACGGCGGCCTGGGGGACTGGGAGATCAATTATCACAAACTGCCCGACGGCCTGCAGGGCTTTGGCCAGAAGCTGCACGACATGGGCCTGCAGTTCGGGCTGTGGATCGAGCCCGAGATGGTCAATGCAGGCACCCGCCTGTGGAACGAGCACCCCGACTGGGTGCTGCACCAGCCCGGCCGCCGCCCCCAGCAGGGCCGCTATCAATATGTGCTGGACTATTCCAATCCCGATGTGGTGGACTGGGTCTTCCACCGTCTGGTCAGCGTGCTGGACGGCGCAGGGGTGGACTACATCAAATGGGACATGAACCGCAGCATCAGCGACGCCTATTCCTGCGCCGTGGGTCCCGCCGGTCAGGGCGCCGTGCTGCACCGCTACATCCTGGGAGTCTACCAGCTGTACAGTCTGCTGACCGAGCGCTATCCCAACATCCTGTTTGAATCCTGCGCCGGAGGCGGCGCCCGCTTCGACCCGGGCCTGCTCTACTATGCCCCCCAGTGCTGGACCAGCGACGACACCGACGCAGTGGAGCGTCTCAAGATCCAGTACGGCACCTCGATGGCCTACCCGGTGTCCAGCATGGGGGCTCATGTGGCGGCCGCGCCCAACCATCAGCTGGGCCGCAGCACTTCCCTGACCATGCGGGCCAACGTAGCCTTCTTCGGCGCCTTTGGGTACGAGCTGGATCTGACCGCTCTGAGCCAGCGCGGCCGGGAACTGGTGGCCCGGCAGGTGGCTTTTGTCAAGCAATACCGCCAGCTGCTCCAGTTCGGCACCTTCTGGCGGCTGCGCAGCCCCTTTGAGGGCAACGAGACGGCCTGGATGACCGTCTCCCCCGACCGCTCCACCGCCCTGGTGGGGGATTACCGGGTGCTGCAGCAGGCCAATGCGGGCTACCGCCGTCTGCCCCTGGCCGGCCTCGACCCCGACCGGCTGTACCAGGTCACCCGCCTCGGCTCGGGGGCCCAGCCCGCCGGCACGCCTCTCACCGCCTACGGGGATGAGCTGATGGCTGCCGGCCTGGTGACCACCGGCGAAGACCCCGCCGCCGAGGGCGACTTTGTCAGCCGCCTCTACCTGCTCCAGCCCGCAGAGCTGTAATATCGTGCCTCTCGCCTGCCCCGGTCTGGCCTGCCCAGCCGGGGCTTTTCTGCGCCCGGCTGCACCCGGACGCCCCGCCGGCGCATACACTGGAGGGAGCCCTCGGGCATTTCTGACAGGACTCCGCGCCGCTTTTGGGCCGGGGAAGTCCCGTCCGCTATGCCCTCCACCATCCAGACCAGAAAAGGAGCATCAGCCTATGGCAGCAGGAATCTTACGCATCCAGAGCTTTGAGGCCCGGCAGTCCGCCCCGGCAGCGGGGGTAACGGTGACCATCACCGGCCAGGGCTTTTCCGCCAGCCGCCTCACCGATGACACCGGCAATACCCAGGACCTGGAGATCGACGCCCCCGACCAGGCCCTTTCACTGGAGGAGGACAACACCACCATCCAACCCTACGCCGTCTGTGACCTGGTGGCCGAGAAGCCCGGCTTTGAGACCATCCATATCGAAGGGGTGCAGATCTTTGCAGGGCAGGTCACCCTGGCCCCGCTGGAGATGACCCCCGCCAATGCCCGGGTGACCCCGCCCAGTCAGTCAGTAGTCATCCCGCCCCACTCTCTTTTTGCCCCCGGCGGCGGCAGCGGCCCCGCCCCCGACCAGGACACACCCCAGGGCAGGGTCCTGAGCCAGGTGGTCATCCCCACTTTTATCACCGTCCACCTGGGCAAGCCCTCCGAATCAGCCCGCAACGTCACCGTCTCCTTCCGGGACTATATCGCCAACGTGGCTTCCAGTGAGGTGTATCCGACCTGGCCCGAGCAGGCCCTGCGGGCCAACATCTACTGCCAGATCTCTCTGGCGCTCAACCGCATCTACACCGAATGGTATCCCAGCCGGGGTTATCCCTTCAACATCACCAATTCCACCAGCTACGATCAGTATTACGTCCACGGCCGCACCGTGTTTGACGTGATGGTCAAGCTCACCGACGAGATCTTCAGCACTTATATCCGCAAGACAGGCACCGTCAACCCCTACTATGCCGAGTACTGCGACGGCAAGACCGTCTCCTGCCCGGGACTCAAGCAGTGGGGCACCGTCACCCTGGCCCAGCAGGGCCGCAGCGCCCTGTCCATCCTCAAATATTACTATGGCGACGACATCGAGCTTGTCAGCACCTCCAACATCGCCTCCATCCCCGAAAGTTATCCCGGCGCCCCGGTCCGTCAGGGGGATCAGGGGGCCAGCGTCTTTACCCTTCAGCGGCAGCTCAACCGCATCACCCAGGACTACCCCTTCTTCGGCAAGCTGACCCCCGACGGTGTGTTTGGGTCGGAAATGGCCGCTACCGTCAAGCGGTTCCAAAAGCAGTTCAGCCTGACGGCCGACGGGGTGGTGGGCCGCAGCACCTGGTACCGGATCAGCTACATCTACGTCTCGGTCAAGGACCTGGCCGAGCTGACCAGCGAGGGCGAGACTTCCGCCGGGGACCTGTCCGACGGCACCTGGGCAGGGGTCACCCTGCGCACCGGCAGCCGGGGCGGCGCCGTGGAACAGCTGCAATTCTGGCTGTCCACCATCGCCCAGTATATCGCCTCCATCCCTTCGGTGACAGTGGACGGCAGCTATGGCAGCGGCACCGCTGCCGCCGTAAGGGCGTTCCAGCGGCGTTTCGGCCTGACGGCAGACGGCATCTGCGGCGAAGCCACCTGGAACGCGGTCTACAACCAGTTCCGCAGCATCCAGGTGGACAACGGCATCCCCAACGCCTACCCCGGTACTCCTCTGCGCCAGGGCGACAAGGGACAGAACGTCCGTCTGGTGCAGTTCTGGCTCAAGATGGCCCGGACCGTCTATACCGCCCTGAACAACCCCGCCGTGGATGGTTCCTTTGGGGACGGCACCCGCCGGGCGGTCAGCGCCTTCCAGCGGTATTTTGCCCTGACCGACGACGGAGTGGTAGGCCGCAGCACCTGGAACAAGCTGCGCGAGGTGTACACCGCCATTGCCAACGACCTGCTCAGTGAGAACCAGCGCCCCGGCGAGTTCCCCGGCACCCTCCGCAGAGGGAACAGCGGCCGGGCCGTGCGGGAGCTGCAATATTACCTCTATCTGATGCACACCTATATCAATGAGCTGCCGGCGGTGTCCATCGACGGGCAGTTCGGCGCCGCCACCGAGCGGGCCGTGACCGCCTACCAGCGCCATGCCGGGCTGGAGCCCGACGGCGTCTGCGGCCGCGCCACCTGGGACAGTCTGTACGCCCAGGCCAACATCCTGCGGCTGTCGGGACCGGTGATCACCATCAACCGGATGGATTACCCCGGCACGCCCCTGACGGTGGGCAGCAGCGGGGACGCGGTCTACTATTACACCGTACTGCTGACCCGCATCGCCTACTATTACCCCTCTGTGTCCAGCCCCGGGTTGGTCTCCGATTACACCGAGGCGGTGGCCAACGGCACGCGCAGCCTGCAGCACCTGCTGGCCCTGCCGGAGACCGGCCAGGTGGACGCCGACACCTGGGTGGCCGCCGAGGCGGTGGGCCTGGGCCTGCTGTCGGGGGCCATCCAGCCGGGGGCCGACTTGCTGCCCCAGCTGCAGGAGGAATGAGCCATGGCCCGCCTGCTGATCTATGACAACTACGCCGACCGGGTCTACTCGTACAGCGACGTCCACGAAAACGATTCCATGCCTTACAGTACCGAGCAGACCCTTCTGGTGCGGGAGTTCCGGGGGGTGTCGGGCAGCGACGTCCTCTGGACCACCACCGCCGCCATGGAGGCCTGGAATCTGACCCGCCGGCGCTATGGCCGGGGCATCCATGTGGGCTATGCTTTCCGCCGGATCTGGGAGGGCGGCCATGGCACCCGCAGCCAGCACTATGCGGGTGTATCCTTCGACGTGGGACAGAACACCACCAGCGCCCACCGCACTGAGCTGTTCAACGCGGCCCTGCGCACCGGCGCCTGGGGCTATGTGGAGCCTCTCGCCCTCACCCCTACCTGGGTCCACTTTGACCGGCGCTACGGCACGCCCGCCTGCAGCGGCACCACCTCGGGCTATCCCACTCTGCGGCGGGGCAGCCGGGGCTGCTATGTGATGATCCTGCAGGACGCCCTGTCCACCCTGGGCTATCCCACCGGCAGCCGCATCGACGGGATCTTCGGCACCCTGACCGAGACCGCCCTGATGGGCTACCAGAGCCGCAACTGGCTGACGGTGGACGGGGTATGCGGCTGCAACAGCTGGGCCAAGATCTCCTCCGCCGTGCTGGGGGTAGGCCGGACGGCCACCACCATCGACTGAACCGAACAAAGCCGGCGGCGCGTCCAGAAACCGGATGCGCCGCCGGCCTTTTCAGGTTTTGGGTGCCGCAGCACGCCTCCCCTGCTGCGCCGCTGCCTCCCCCGCAGTTGCATTGACCCCCAAAACGTGCTAAAATAAACGTGCCAAAATGGAGCAAGATCAAGACGGGGCCGGCCCGGGCCGGCCCGCCAGCCAAAAGAGAGGGAATGTAAGGATGGAATTTTCCAAGCGGATGCAGCTGTTCGGAGACGAGATCTTCGCAGCGCTGAACGAAAAAAAGGTGGCCCTGGAAGCGGCGGGCCGCACAATCTACAATCTGAGCGTGGGCACCCCCGACTTTGCCCCCGCTCCCCACATCATGGAGGCGCTGGTCAGCGCCGCCCAGGACCCCGAAAACTGGAAGTACAGCCTCCGGGACCTGCCCGAGATGCTGGACGCGGTGTGCAGCTATTACAAGCGGCGGTTCGGGGTGGAGATCTCTCCCTGCCAGGTGGCCAGCTGCAACGGCAGCCAGGAGGGCTGCGGCCACATCGGGATGGTGCTGTGCGACGAGGGGGACACCGTCCTGCTGCCCAACCCCTGCTACCCTGTTTTCATTGCCGGGGCCAAGCTGGCCGGCGCCGAGCCCTACTTCTATCCCCTGGTCAAAGAGCACGGTTTCCTGCCTTATGTGGCCGGCATCCCCGAGGATGTAGCCCGCCGGGCCAAATATATGATCGTCTCCCTGCCCGCCAATCCTGTGGGCAGCGTGGGCACCCCCGAGCTGTATGCCGAGATCGTGGCCTTTGCCAAAAAGTATGATATCCTCATCATCCACGACAACGCTTACAGCGACATCATCTTTGACGGCGCGGTGGGCCACAGCTTCTTCAACACCCCCGGCGCCATGGACGTGGGCGTGGAGTTCTTCAGCCTGTCCAAGAGCTTCGATGTCACCGGCGCCCGCGTCAGCTTCCTGGTGGGCCGGCCGGATGTGGTGGCGGCCTTCCGGCGACTGCGGGGCCAGATCGATTTCGGTATGTTCCTGCCCGTGCAGAAGGCGGCCATCGCTGCCCTCACCGGACCCCTGGATCAGGTGAAGGAGCAGTGCGCCGTCTACCAGCAGCGCCGGGACGCTCTGTGCGGCGGCCTGCGCTCCATCGGCTGGGACGTGCCCGACAGCCACGGCAGCATGTTCGTCTGGGCGCCCATCCCGCCCAAGTATACCAGCAGCATGGATTTCTGCATGGAGCTGGTGGAAAAGAGCGGCGTGCTGTGCACGCCCGGCTCCAGCTTCGGCCCGGCCGGCGAGGGTTACGTCCGCTTCGCCCTGACCATGCCCGCCGCGCAGATCGACCGGGCGGTGCAGGCCATCCGGGACAGCGGCATCCTGGCATAACAGATTTTTCCCGCTCCTCAAAAAAGGAGCGGGTATTTTTTTGCCGGGGTCTGAAACACTCCGCCCTTCCCATTCGTCTAACAGGCAGAAGCGGCTGCGAGGCAAAAGCGCAGGCCGGGCCGCTGGCAGGAGGTGAAACGCCGTGTGGGAGACGCTCTACGATGCCTTTTGGGACAAGCTGGTGCGCTATTGCTGCCGCCTGACCCGGGATGAGTCGCTGGCCGAAGATCTGGCCCAGGAGGCTTTTCTGCGGGCCATGAGCCGCCGCAGCGAGCTGGCCGGCCTGACCGCCCACCAGCAAAAATCCTGGCTGTTTGAGACGGCCCACAACCTATTCTGCGACCAGATGCGGCGCAAAGCCAAAGAGCAGCAGCTGCTGGAACGGTACGCCCCCGCCGGTGCCGAGCCGGAGGACAGCGCCGCTGCAGCGGCGCTGCAGGATGTGGAGCTGGCCTCTGTGCTGAACAAACTGCCCCTGCAAGACGCCACCCTGTTTTTTCTGCGGTACGACGAGGGCTATACGGCAGCCGAGCTGGCTCGGATGACCGGCCAGCCCGCCGCCACCATACGCACCCGGCTGTACCGCGCCCGAAAAGCACTGCAACAAGCCCTGAAGGAGGACTGACTTATGGCAAAGAAACTGACCATCGATACCATGTTCTGTGACCTGCGCAAGGTGCAGGAGGAGACCCTGGCCCAATACGAAAGCATCGAGGTGGACGCCATGATGGTGGTCGTCACCCCCCGCGTGCGGGAACTGCTGGCCCGCTACCCCATCCAGATCAACTGCATGAACACCATCGACCTGGACGACGAGACCACTCTGAACACCATCAACGGTAAGACCCTGTTCACCGGCCGCAACACCCCCAACGGCCGCCAGTTCCTGATCGTCAACGGGATGATGACCATTACCCCCGACGCCGGAGACGCCCTGCGCCAGTATATGGGCCTGCTGATCAACGGCATGGTCTACTGCCCCGATTCCCTTGCCACCGTGCTGGCCAGCAAGGCCATGATGAACGGCAAGGTAGAGACCTACCCCGACGGGGCGGTGGTGCTGAAAAACAATGCCGTCATTGACCGGGCCTTTGCCCTGCGGGCCGAGGAAGGCCGCCTTTACTGGGCCGACAAGCGGCTGATCGCGGTGGACAGCGACCTGGACGGCGCGGCCCTGGCCGCCAAGGGGGTACGCTTCTCCACCCAGGAGGCCTATCTGTCCGAGAGCCTGGCCGAGGATCTGGCCCCTCTGTTTGATGCAGACACCCGGCTGGTGATCCTGCCCGACGGCACCGCGGTGGAACAGGACGATCTGACCCTCAGCGGCGTCTCCCTGCGGCGCTTTGGGGACAGCCTGCTGGTGCTGGGGGACCTGCGCCTGACCGAGGACTGCGCCGAGCCGCTGAGCAACCTGGAATATCTGCAGGTCGAAGGGGATGTCTACCTGCCCGAAAGCCTGGCCGACGCCCTGGATGCCATCCCCGACACCATTCTGGACGGCGAGGTGCACTATCTGCCCGGCAAGCCCCTCTATGACAAGATGGAGCTGACGGTGGACAAGGCCCTGCTGGACGCCTTCCCCGATGGGCTGACCCTGGTGGACTGCAAAAATGTCACCCTGGACGACAGTCTGACCCCCGCCGACGTGCTGGACCATCTGGCCTTCTACAACTGCAAGAGCATCTGCTGCCCCGACGGGCTGCAGAGCGCCGTCCGCGCGGTGGCCGTCGGCCCTGTGAGCATCGGCAGAGACGAGCAGGCGGACGCCGCCCCCGCGGACCCCGATACCCAGCACATCGAAGCCATGAGCTACACCCTGTAAACACAAAACGGCCCTGCCCCCTCCGGGGCAAAGCCGTCTTGTGAGAACCTCCCTGTATCGGTCCTGTCCATCCGCATATGCCGGCTGGACAGGGCTTTTTTATGGATTGACGATGTTTTGACCGTGTCCCTGCAAAAAGGTGGCAAGGTTTTGGGCGGTGATCTCCATCAGGCGCTGCAGCGCGCCGCCGGTGGCCCAGGCCACATGGGGGGTGAACAGGGTGTGGGGCGCCGTGCGCAGCGGGCTGTCCATGGGCAGCGGCTCGACGGCAAAGGCATCGGCCGCATACCAGCCCAGCTGCCCGCTGGTCAGAGCGGCGGCTACGGCCGCCTCATCCACCAGGGCCCCCCGGGCGGTGTTCAGCAGGATGGCGCCCGGCTTCATCCTGGCCAGGGCGGCGGCATCCATCATTCCCCGGGTAGCGGGGGTGGCGGGACAGTGGAGGCTGACCACATCGCTGGCCGCCAGCAGGTCGGGCAGCTCCACAAATTCCACCCCGCCGGCGGCATCGGCCGGACGGCGTGTGCGGGTGCAGGCCAGCACCTTCATCCCCATGGCCCGGGCGATCCGCGCCGCCTGACGGCCTATATTGCCATAACCCACCACCCCAAAGGTCTTGCCGTACAGCTCCACCTGGGGCAGGATCCCATAGCCCGGGGGCACCTGCAGCTGCCAGTAGCCGTCCCGCACCGCCCTGTCCTGCCGCTCGGGGCACTGGCACACGGCCAGCAGCAGGCTGAACGCCATCTGCGCCACGCTGTACGTCGAGTAGGCGGGCACGTTGGCCACCTTGACCCCGTGGCGGCGGCAGGCCTCCAGGTCCAGATTGTCGGTGCCGGTGGCGATGATGCCCACCCACCGCAGGCCGGGACACCGGGCCAGCACCCCCTCGTCGATGCGGCATTTGTTCACCACCGCCAGCTGGGCGTCCCCGATGCGGGGCGCGATCTCCTCATAGGCGGTGCGGACGTACTCGTCGGTGTCGTCCACCAGCGCCCGCAGCCCCGACCAGTCCAGGTCCCCAGGGTGCATCACATAACTTTCCAGGATCACCAGTTTCATGGTTCGTTTTCCTCTCTTTCACTTCCGTGTCCGGCCCTGCTTCAGACCAGGCTCAAGGCCAGAGCTGTGCCCTGCGCGGTGGTCTCGCTGTCCACCGCCGACCAGCCCCGCCCCAGCAGGGCGGCCAGCCGGGGCCTGTCAGACAAAGGCACCCATACCGGGTCGGCCCGGCAGGCCCTGGGCACCTGTACAAACAGCCAGCAGGGAGCCAGGCCGTTCAGCGGGCGGATGGCGCGCAGGGCCAGCCCCGCCTCTAAGTAAATGGGCAGCAGTTCCTCGGCGTCGGCATCGGCCTCCAGCACCGCCCACACCTGGCCTCCATGGCGGCCCACAGCCCGCAGCGCCGCCTGCAGCAGCTCGGGCAGCAGGGCCCTGTCCCCCACCGGCGGCCCCAGTACAGACCCCCGGCCCAGACCCTGCCTGCCCAGCATCTGCCGCAGGGCCGCCGCAGCCTCCACGTCCGCTGCCAGGGGCAGCTCGATCATGGCGGCCAGAGGCTCCGCCCGGGGTCCGCAGATCCCGAAGGCCTGCCCCACCGTCAGCATCCGCATCACTTCGCTGCGGGGGCGGTACAGGCTGGAGGCTTCCCGCCGGGCCAGCAGGCAGAACTCCTCTGCCGACAGGCGGCGCGCCTGCACCGCCGGTTCCAATGTTTGCATTCCACTCGATCCCCTTCCTACAAGCGCATACGCCTGTGGGCCTATTCTAACAGGGAGCGGGTGCAAAATGTGTCACTGGGCGTCGAGGTCTATTTTTTCGCTCAGCACCTGGCCGATGGGCTTTGCGATGCACAGATCGGCGGCTTTGTCGGCGGCGGTGGGCTGCATATTGATCACCACCAGATGCCTGCCTCGGAAATAATGGATCAGCCCTGCCGCCGGGTAGACCACCAGGCTGGTACCCCCGATGATCAGGGTGTCGGCCTTGCGGATGGCCGCGATGGCCCCCGCCATGGTGGCCTCGTCCAGGCATTCCTCATACAGCACCACATCGGGCTTGACGATGCCCCCGCAGACGGTGCAGCGGGGCACGCCGGTGCTGTTTGCCACAAAGTCCACATCGTAGAATTTGCCGCAGTCCACACAGTAGTTGCGCAGGGTGCTGCCGTGCAGCTCGTACACCGTTTTGGAGCCCGCCGCCTGGTGCAGCCCGTCGATGTTCTGGGTGACCACCGCCTTCAGTTTGCCCTGCTGTTCCAGCCGCGCCAGACGCAGATGGGCCGCGTTGGGCTTTGCACCCCGGACGATCATCTTGTCCCGGTAAAAGCGGTAGAATTCATGGGGGTTCTGCTCCCAGAAGGTATGGCTGAGGATGGTCTCGGGCGGGTAATCGTATTTCTGGTGGTACAGCCCGTCCACGCTGCGGAAATCGGGGATGCCCGACTCGGTGCTGACCCCCGCGCCCCCAAAAAAGACGATGCTGCTGCTCGCCGCGATGATGTCTTCCAATGCTTTGACCATAAAAACCGCCCCTTTCCAAACGATGCAGAATGTGCTATGGTAAAAGTATAGCATATTTTGTGCAGAAAGGAAGCGGTCAATTTGAATACTCTCTGTTGGCACAGCCCTCTGGGCCCCATCCTCCTGGAGGAGGAAGGGGGCGCAGTGACCGGCCTACGCTTTTGCGGGCAGGAAGTCCCGGCCCAGGGCCCTGTCAGCCCGGTGCTGGCCCAGGCGGCGGCCCAGCTGGCGGAATACTTTGCCGGGCAGCGGCAGAGCTTCACCGTGCCCCTGGCCCCCCGGGGTACCCCCTTCCAGCAGGAGGTGTGGCGCGCCCTCTGCGCCATCCCCTACGGCCAGACCCGCAGCTACGGCCAGCTTGCCGCGGCCCTGGGCAGGCCCTCGGCGGCCCGGGCGGTGGGCGGCGCCTGCCGCCGCAATCCCATCTGGCTGATGATCCCCTGCCACCGGGTGGTGGGCGCCTCGGGCAGCCTCACCGGCTACGCCGGCGGCCTGGAGCGCAAAAAAGCCCTGCTGGCGCTGGAGCAGGGCCAGGCTGTGCAGCCCCATTCTACCCTATGACGCAGCGTCAGAGTCAAGAGGCAATTTTCGATCTGTCAAAAAAGTCCCGCTCTGGCGGCACAGACGCACAGGCGGGACAGATCGATCGGTGCACGCGCGCAGTACGGCACGCGCATCACCGCCCATTTTCCGCAAAGAGGCCCCCCAGGTCGGCCAGGATATCATGGGGCAGCATGCCGTACTGTCCCAGGCGTGCGGCGGTGCGGTCGGCGGCGGCGCCGTGCAGCCAGACTCCGCAGGCGGCTGCCGCAGGGGCGTCCAGACCACAGGCCGCCAGGCCGGCGATCATCCCCGCCAGTACATCCCCGCTGCCGCCCCGCGCCAGGCCCGGGTTGCCGGTGGTGTTCTGCCACAGGCGGCCATCGGGGGCGGCGATGAGGGTGCGGTGCCCTTTCAGCACCACCGTGCACCCCCACTGCGCGGCAAAGCGGCTGGCCACGCCCGGGCGGTCGGCGGCGATCCGCTCGGCCGGAAGCCCGGTCAGCCGGGCCATCTCCCCCGGGTGCGGGGTGACGATCAGCGATCCGGACGCCGGCAGGGGCATCGCTCCGCCCCGGGCCAGCAGATCCGCCGCGGCGTTCAGGCCGTCGGCGTCCAGCACCACCGTGCCCCGCATCTGCGCCGGCAGGCCCTGCACCAGGGCGCGGGTGTCCCCGGTGTACCCCAGTCCGGGCCCCAGCAGCAGCACCGTTGCATGGGCTGCGGCGGCTTGCAGCATCTCCAGGCCGGCGGCCGCGATGCCGCCTTCCTCCCCTTCGGGGCAGGGCAGCAGACAGCATTCGGGCAGGCGGGAAGCCGCCGCCCCGATCACCGGCTCCACCGAGGCCAGGGTGACGATGCCCGCCCCCGACCGCAGCGCCCCTTCCGCCGCCAGGCCGGCGGCCCCGCGGTAACGGCGGCTGCCCGCCACCACCAGCAGGCGGCCATAGCTGCCCTTGTGGCTCTCTGCCGCACGGGGCGGTATATGGGAAAAGACGAATTCCTTGTTCAGCTGTTCCATGGCGCTCCTCACCCTTTTTCCTGCTGGATCATGGCACGGATCTCCCGCTCCACCTCATCCACCTCCAGGCGGAACTGCCTGGCCGAGATGCGGTAAGCTCCGTGGCCCAGAATGATGATCTGTTCCATCCCGTCCGAGGTGGCCACCCGCACCCGGCGGTCCCGGCCGATCTCATGGGTGACCCGTTCGATGAACATATCGGCCGTCTCGGCCTCCCGGGTGTAGACCACATGGATGTTGTGGTACTGCTCCACGCTCCCCTGGCTGCCCGGCACCCGGTAGGCGTCGAACACCAGGATCAGCACACACTGCCGGAAGCCCTGGTAATTGCACAGAATGTCCATCAGCTTCTGCCGGGCGGCGGCCAGGCTGTCTTTGGCAATGGCGGCCAGTTCCTCCCAGGCAAAGATGATGTTGTAGCCGTCCACCAGCAGGTATTCCGGCAGGACGGCCCACTGTCGGCTGTCAAAATCGGGCCGCTCCTTTTTGACGGTGCGGAAGGCGGCCAGCGGGTCACGCTTGATGGGGCCGTAGGTCTGCTCAAAGATCCGCATCAGCTCCGCGTCGTCCTCCAGGCTGGCCCGGAAGGCGGCCCGGCGGGCGGGCTGGTCTTCCGGTTCCGGGCGGGCCGGCCTGGCCTTGCCCCAGCCGCTCTCCACGTGCATATGCTCCCGCACCTTGTCCCAGGGCACCACAAAGCCCGCGCCGTGGGCGCAGAACACCGAGTCGGCGGGATTGTCCAGATCGCGCTGGGGGTCATAGCCCGACGCCTCGATGACCTGGGCGGCGTTGCGGCAGGGCCGGTAGCTGTCGGGGGTCAGGATGATGCGGCCCCGGCCATGGGTATAACCCGCCAGCTGCCGGGGATAGCTCCGCAGCCCGCTGACCGGCGCCGACCCCTCCAAAACAGCGGAGTCTCCCGTCTGCTCCGCCGGGCCGAAGGTCCCCTCCATCTGCTGGATGTCGTTCATGGCGCGGCCCAGGTTCTGGGCGGGCAGTTCCAGCCGGAAGTGATACCAGGGCTCCAGCAGGACGCTCTTTGTCATCATCAGGCCCTGGCGCACCGCACGCAGGGCGGCCTGACGGAAGTCGCCCCCTTCGGTGTGCTTGAGGTGAGCCCGCCCCGCAATGAGGGTGATCCTGACATCGGTGAGAGGCGCCCCGGTCAGGACGCCCCGGTGTTCCTTTTCCTCCAGGTTGGCGATGACCAGCCGCTGCCAGTTGCGGGCCAGCACCTCCTCCCGGCAGTCGGTGTCGTACTGGATGCCGCTGCCGGGGGGCAGGGGTTCCAGCTTGAGGTGGACCTCAGCATAGTGGCGCAGGGGCTCGTAGTGGCCCACCCCCTCCACCGGTTCCGCGATGGTCTCCTTATACAGGATGCCCCCTTCCCCAAAGGACACCTCCAGCCCGAACCGCCGGGCCAGCATACTTTGCAGCACTTCCAGCTGGATCTCCCCCATCAGGCGCAGATGGATCTGACCCAAAGCCTCGTCCCACACCACGTGCAGCTCGGGTACTTCCTCCTGGATGCGGCGCAGCTGCGCCAGAGCGGTATGGACGTCGGCGCCTTCGGGCAGCAGGACCTGGTAGGTCAGCACCGGCTCCAGCATGGGGCTGCCCGCGTCCCGCTCGGCCCCCAGGCCCTCGCCGGGTTTTGCATCCGCCAGGCCGGTCACGGCGCACACCTGCCCCGGCAGCACCTGGCTGGCCAGGGTATACCGTGCCCCCGAATAGAGCCGCAGCTGATCCGCCTTGGCCGACCACGGCTGCCCCTCGGGGCCGCCGGACAGGGTGTCCTTCACCTTGAGCGCCCCGCCGGTCACCCGCAGCCAGGTCAGGCGGGCCCCCTGCTCGTCCTGGCTGACCTTGAACACCCGGGCCCCAAAGTGCTCCCCCGCGGGGGCGGGGCGGGTCCAGCGGTCCAGGCCCTCCAGTAGGGCGTCCACCCCCTCCAGTTTGAGGGCCGAGCCAAACCAGCAGGGGAACACATGGCGCCGGGCAATGGCGGTGACGATGTCCTCCCGGGGCAGAGGCTGTCCCGCCAGGTATCCCTCCATCAGCTGTTCGTCGCAGAGGGCCAGGGCCTCGTCCCGGGCGCTCTCCTCCGCCCCGAAATCCACAAAGCCCTCCCCCAGCCGGCTGCGCAGCTGGTCCAGCAGGGCCTCCCGGCCGGGGCCGGGCAGATCCATCTTATTGATAAAGAGGAAGGTGGGGACATGGCACCGGCGCAGCAGAGCCCACAGCGTCTCGGTGTGGCTCTGCACCCCGTCGGGGCCGCTGATCACCAGCACCGCATAATCCAGCACCTGCACCGTCCGCTCCGCCTCGGCCGAAAAGTCCACATGGCCGGGGGTGTCCAGCCAGGCCACCTGGGTATCGCCGGCGGTGAACAGGGCCTGCTTGGAAAAGATGGTGATGCCCCGGGCCCGCTCCAGGCTGTCGGTGTCCAGAAAGGCATCCCGGTGGTCCACCCGGCCCAGTTTGCGGATGGCGCCCGAGCGGTACAGCATGGCCTCGGACAGGGTGGTCTTGCCCGAGTCCACATGGGCCAGCACCCCCACCACCAGCCGCTTTGCGTTGTCTGCCATGGCCGCCCCCTTACAGCACACCGGCCGCAAGGCCGATGGCCACCATGGGCACGCCCAGGATCAGGTTGGACAGCAGGCTGCAAAAAGCCCGCTCCTGCGGGGACAGCTCCTCAAAGGAGACTACCTTCTCATCGATGAAGTCGGCCATCGAATGGGTGCCGCCGTGGGCCTTGCGCTTGGTGGACAGCTCCTTATTGCGGTCCACAAAGGGCACGCGGATGCCGTCCAGCCGCAGGTAGCTCACCCAGGCCCAGGCCAAAAACAAGGCCCCCACCGCCAGGCAGGGGGCCTCCCAGATGGTAAAGCGCCCGTCCGACAGGAACCGCTGCCACAGCAGGCAGGCACAGGCCGCCCCTGCCAGCCGGCTGACCGTCTTGTAGAGGATGGGACGCAGCATATCCTTTTTATAAATGGAAAACAGATTCTTCATGGTGTTGTCGTTCCTTCGTTGAGCGGCGCGCCGCGGCGCCGCAGTGATGGTTTTTGTGTTTCTATTGTAACACGTTCCGCGCAAAAAAGATAGCCGCAGCCGCCCGGCAGGTATGTCCGGCCCGGTTTGTGCGCAGGATAAAGGCAGTTTCCCCTTGCCGCGGACAGGTTTCACCTTTTTTTCACAGTTTTGTGGGAGTATCGTGCAAATTGTGTGCAGATGCGGTGCGACTTTTCTTGACATCCTTACTTTAAGATGGTAAAATACTAGCTGTGTTAAGGATTCTGCGGCGGGGCACAGATACAGACGATGTGGTCTGTATTTGGGCCTTTTTGTATTAACTGGCCAAACATGAGCCGCCCCGCAGGAATAGGAACAGGCAAAATCTGCAACTCTTGCCGTGACACGAAGAATAACAGGGAGGATACAAAACATGAACGCAAACTATGAACCCCATGCCATCAGCCGGCGCACGTTCCTGAAGGGCGCAGGCGCAGTGGGCGCTGCCGGCCTGCTGGCCGCCTGCGGCGGCTCCAGCAGCTCCTCGGGCAGCACCGCAACATCCGGCGCCGCTTCCGCCCCCGCCGCCAGCAACGGCGGCGCATCTCTGAGCGAGGTGTATACCTGGGAGCTGAGCATGCGTGAAGTGGAGAGCTGGAATATGCTGTACACCCAGCGCGCCACCGACTTCAACGTGCTGACCAACTGCGTGGACGGCCTGCTGAGCGCCAACAACTACGGCCAGCCTGTGGCCGCCATCGCCGAGAGCTGGGAGCACAACGAGGACGCTTCGGTCTGGACCTTCCACCTGCGTCAGGATGTGGATTGGTGCGACGTCAACGGCACCGTCATGGGCCATATCACCTCCAAGGACTTCCTGGTGGGCGCCGAGTGGGTGCTCAACCAGTTCAAGAATGAGGCCAGCAACACCTCCATGCCCACCCAGCTGGTGGCCAATGCCCAGGAGTACTACGACCACACCGTCGAGCTGGGCGCCGCCGCCGCCGACCTGACCTACCAGGATATGGTGGACTTCGGCGTGGGCATCGAGGCTCCCGACGATTACACGCTGGTGTTCACCTGCAAGAACCCCTGCACCTACTTCGACACGGTGGCCGGCTATGCCTGCTTCATGCCCGCCTCGGAAGAGCTGATCAGCAGCCTGGGCATCGAGGGCTTCCGCGCTGCCACCAACGCCGAGATGTGGTACTGCGGCCCCTATCTGGTGGAGGAGTATATCCAGGGCAACTCCAAGAGCTTCATCCCCAACCCCAACTGGTACGGCTCCGATGACCACGCCCGCTTCGAGCGCGTCGTTGTCACCATGCTGGGCGATTTGTCGGTGGGCTACCAGCTGTATCAGAACCGTGAGCTGGACGAGATCGACCTGACCGAGTCCAACGTCACCATGATCCAGAACGACCCCTCCAGCGAGTACAACAGCCAGCTGTGTGAGAAGCGCCCCAAGAAGTACAGCTACCAGATGCACTTCAACTACCAGCGCCGGAACGAGGACGGCACCCCTGATGACAACTGGAACAAGGCCATCGCCAACACCGCCTTCCGTCAGTGCTTCACCAAGGGCCTGGATCTGACCCGCTACTTCAGCCGCACCAACCCCATCAACCCCCTGAAGTGCGAGAACGACACCTACACCATGCCCGGCGTCTGCTACAACAGCGACAACGTGGAGTACTCCAAGCTGGTCTGCGACAAGATGGGCTACGGCGCCTACGACGGCGAGACCATGATCCGCCTGCGCGACAACGGCGGCGACATCACCGACCTGAAGCAGCAGGCCATGGACGAGCTGAGCGCCATCGGCGTCACCTTCCCTGTCCACGCCCACTACCACATCCAGTCCGGCAACACCACCTCCCAGGATAGCGCCGCCGTGCTGCGCCAGTGCTTCACCGACAGCTTCGGCGACGACTTCATCGTGCTGGACATCGGCGAGTATGTCTCCTCCGTGCAGCAGGAGATCGTCAACGCCCACCTGCATGGCTTTGTCATCAACGGCTGGGGCGCTGACTTCGGCGATCCCATCAACTTCCTGGGCCAGGAGACCCTGACCGACGCCAACGCTTACTACAGCCACAACTACAGCTATATCGCCAACGTCTACGAGGAAGGCCCCGCCGACTGGCAGGCCGACCTGATCTCCACCTACCAGACCTTCGAGCAGATGGTCCATGACGCCGACGCCATCGTGGATGACGTCAACGCCCGTTATGACGCCTTTGCCGAGGCCGAGGCCTATATGCTGGAGAACGTGCTCACCTGCCCCTGCAACCTGGAGGTGGCTCTGACCCTGACCCACGTGAACGAATACTCCAAGATCAACGCCATGTACGGCATCTGCAACTACAAGTACGTTGACTGGGAGACTTCCGAGGACGCCTATACCACGGAACAGTACGAGGCCTTTGCTGCGGCTTATGAAGCAGCTACCCAGGCCTGATGCTGAAATACAGCCTCAAGCGGCTGCTGCAGTCGCTTATCACCATCCTGATCGCTGTCACCCTCGTCTTCCTGATGATGCGGATGCTGCCCACGGACTATTACTTCACGGAAGACCAGCTGATGAAGTTCACCCCGGAGCAGAAACAGGCCGCATTGGAAGCCGCAGGTTTGCTTGACCCCATCGGCGAACAGCTGATCCGCTTTTATGGGCAATTGCTCCACCTGGACTTCGGTACCTCGCGGAGAATTCAAAGCGGCATCGCTGTCACCCGGGTCATTGGCAGCCGGTTGGGTGTCACACTGCGCCTGGGCGCCATCTCCATCGCCATCTCTTGGGTGGTGGGTGTTCTGGTGGGCATCGCACAGGCCGCCTTCAAGGGCAAGTTTGTGGACTGGCTGGGCACGGCCTACACCGTCGTCGTCAACGCGGTGCCCGCCCTGGTCACCTACTCGCTGGTGCTGGTCATCGGTTCCACGGTGTTCGGCATGCCCACCCTGTATTCCACCCGCAACCCCGGCCCCTCCAGCGTGCTGCCCATCATATGCCTGTCATTGGCGTCGGTGGCCAGCTACGCGCTGTGGATGCGCCGGTATATGGTGGATGAGCTGACGCGGGATTATATCAAGCTGGCCCGGGTCAAGGGCCTGAGCTACGGCCAGATCATGCTGCACCACGTGCTGCGCAACGCGCTGGTCCCCATGGTGCAGTTCCTGCCCCAGTCCCTGCTGCTGACCATCCAGGGCTCCCTGCTGATGGAGCGGTTCTTCTCGGTACCCGGCATGGGTCCCCTGCTGACCGACGCCGTGCAGCGGTATGACACCTCGGTGGTACAGACCCTGGTCATGTTCTACGCTGCGCTGAGCATCGTAGGCATCTTCCTGGGCGATGTGCTGATGATGCTGGTCGATCCCCGCATCACCATTGCTGGGAAAGGGGGCGAGCGCTGATGGCAAAAGCTTCGGATTTTGCAGGCAAGAAGGACGACGAGCTGTTTTACGTCGTAGAGTATTCGCCTGAGGAGGCCGAGCGCATCGGCTACTCCAACTATTCCTACTGGGGCTCGGTGTTCAAGACCTTCATGAAAAACAAGGTCGCCGTGCTGTTCCTGTTCCTGTTCATCGCGCTGGTCATCTTCTCCTTCGTCGCCCTTGCCGTGGGCAAGTACGATTACAAGGAGCTGATCCCCTACTCCTCCACCTCGTTCCAGAGCCCCAATTCGGAGTTCTGGTTCGGCACCGACAACCTGGGCCAGGACTACTGGTGCCAGGTGTGGTACGCCACCCAGGTGTCCATCCGCCTGGCGCTGGTGGTCGCCGTGGGCGAGAGCATCGTGGGCGTCATCTTCGGCCTGATCTGGGGCTATGTGCGCAAGCTGGACCGGTTGTTCACCGAGATCTACAACCTGTTCGACAGCGTGCCCTATATCATCTATATGACCCTGATCGCCCTGATGGTGGGCCAGAGCTTTACCATCATGGCCACCGCCATGATCTTTCTGGGCTGGTTCCAGATGGCGCGCCGTGTGCGCAACATGGTCATCATGTACCGTGACCGGGAGTACAACCTGGCTTCCCGGTGCCTGGGCACCCCCCTGTGGCGCGTGCTGACCAAGAACATCCTGCCCTACCTGGTATCGGTCATCATCCTGCAGATGGCGCTGCGTATCCCCGCCACCATCAACCTGGAGTCCACTCTGTCCTACCTGGGCCTGGGCCTGGGCATCGACACGCCGTCTCTGGGCCTGATCCTGAGCAAGGTGCGCACCTTCTTCCTGGATTACCCCTACCTGCTGGTCTTCCCCGCGTCCATCGTGTCCATCATTTCCATCTCGTTCTATATCATGGGCAACGCCTTCTCGGACGCTTCCGACCCCCGCAATCACGTTTAAAGGAGAGATAACATGGAGAAAAAAGCAATTATCTCTGCCCGCGACGTGGAGATACAGTTCAGCCTGCGGGGCCGCACCCTCAAAGCCATCCGCAAGTGCTCCCTCGATCTGTACGAGGGGGAGACGCTGGCCATTGTGGGCGAGTCGGGTTCCGGCAAGAGCGTGTTCACCAAGACCTTTGTGGGCATGCTGGATGTCAACGGCAAGATCACCGGCGGCAGCATCCTGTACGAGGGCCGCGACATGACCAAGTTCACCGAAAAGGACTGGCTGGGCGTGCGCGGCAAAAAGATCTCGATGGTGATGCAGGACCCCATGACCAGCCTGAACCCCCTGAAGAAGATCGGCAAACAGATCCAGGAGAGCATCGAGAAGCACCAGGGCCTGCGCGGCGAAGCCGCCAAGAAGGCCGCCATCGAGATGCTGGGCAAGGTCGGCATCCCTGACCCCGAGCGCCGCTATGAGCAGTACCCCCACGAGTTCTCGGGCGGTATGCGCCAGCGCGTGGTCATTGCCATTGCCGCCGCCTGCAAGCCCCAGATCCTGATCTGCGACGAGCCCACCACCGCCCTGGACGTCACCATCCAGGCCCAGATCCTGCAGCTGATCCGTGACCTGCAGAAAGAGCTGGGCATGTCGGTCATCTACATCACCCACGACCTGGGTGTTGTGGCCAACGTGGCTGACCGTGTGGCCGTCATGTATGCCGGTCAGATCGTGGAGTACGGCACCGTGGAGGAGATCTTCTACGATGCATGGCATCCCTACACCTGGGCCCTGCTGCAGGCGCTGCCCCAGCTGGGTGTGAAGGGTGAGCAGCTGCCCACCATCGACGGCACGCCGCCCAACCTCTTCAACGAGATCCACGGCGATGCCTTTGCACCCCGCAACAAGATGGCCCTGGCCATCGACTTTGTGAAGGAGCCGCCTTTCTTTGAGGTGTCCCCCACCCACGCCGCCAAGACCTGGTATCTGGACCCCCGGGCGCCCAAGATCGAGCGTCCCCACTCGATCCAGAACCTGCGCAAGAAGATGATGGAGGATCATGCCAATGGCTGAAAAAGAAAAGCTCATTGAAATCAAGGACCTCCAGATCTCCTTCGGGTCCGGGCATAAGAAGTTCGTGGCCGTGGACCATGTCAACTTTGACATCTACAAAGGGGAGACTTTCTCCCTGGTGGGCGAGTCGGGTTCCGGCAAGACCACCATTGGCCGCGCCATCACCCGTATCAATCCCACATCCGGGGGCGATATCCTGTTCAAGGGCCGCAAGATCAACGGCAAGATCCCCAAGGAGTTGGACCAGGAGGTCATCCGCAAGTGTCAGATGATCTTTCAGGACCCCATGGCCAGCCTGAACGAGCGCGCCAAGGTCGAGTATATCATCGCCGAGGGCCTGCTGAACTTCCACCTCTACAAGGACCAGAACGACCTGCACGAAAAGGTCATGGCGGCCCTGCACGAGGTGGGTCTGCTGCCCGAGTTCGCTTCCCGCTTCCCCCACGAGTTTTCGGGCGGACAGCGGCAGCGCATCGGCATTGCCCGTGCTCTGATCATGGAGCCTGAGTTCATCGTGGCGGATGAGCCCATCTCGGCGCTGGATGTTTCCATCCGCGCCCAGGTGCTCAACCTGCTGAACCGGCTGAAAGCCTCCCGTGGGCTGACCTACCTGTTCATCGCACACGATCTGTCGGTGGTGCGCTTCATTTCGGACCGCATCGCCGTCATCAGCAAGGGCCGTATCGTGGAGCTGGCCGAGACGGAGGAACTGTTCCGTCACCCGCTGCACCCCTATACCAAAGCCCTGCTGTCCGCAGTGCCCATCCCCGACCCCAGCCTGGAGAAGAAGAAGAAGCTGCTGGTTTACGATCCTTCCATCCACGATTACAGCGTGGACAAGCCCATGTGGCAGGAAATCGCGAACGGCCACTTCGTCTACGGCAACCAGAAGGAGCTGGAGGGCTACCGCAAAGAGTACGAGTCCCAGCGCCCGTAACAAAACCCAAAGAGGCCAGCCGCCCGGTGCGGCTGGCCTTTTTCGGTGCGGCCAAGCGATGCCGCGCGCACCTGTGCACAAAAGCGGCCCCTGTCTCTGCCTGTACAGAGCCGGGGGCCGCTTTGCTGCGTCTGTTTGGAAAGGTATGAGAAATATGTCACCCTCCCCGCCCAGTCGCTGCTGGACGCAGCGCGGCTCTTTGGCCTCTGACCCCAGCGCCCCCGCCCCTATAAAAAGGGCGGGGGCCTTTTTCTATGCCCCCAACGCCACGACAAAACTACAGCAGAACGCGTCTTGTGCAGACAAGTTGCGGCCGCCGCCTCTCCGGCACACCGGGAATCAAGTCAAATTCCCGGGAATTTGCAGAAGTTTCGGCTTCCCTGCTCTCCCGTCATTCCAACCTGCACAAAAGCGGGCCGCAACTTGCATCAAAGCCTACAAACTTTTCATTTCGTTCTTGCTTTTTTTGGGCATCTGTGCCATAATGAGGTTGTCGGGAACGTTTCCGTAAACGATACCGAACGATGCAGGCCCCCCGCCGGGGCCGCACCTGAAAGGAGCTGCCGGCCATGACCATCAAGGATATCGCACGGCTCAGCGGCTGCTCGGTCAGCACCATTTCCCGGGTCATCAACGACCGGCCCGACGTCCGCCCCGAGACAAAAGAACACGTGCTGCAGATCATGCGGGAAGTGGGGTTCGTGCCCAACACCAACGCCCGCCAGCTCAAGATCCAGCAATCCCGCAGCGTGGTGTTTGTGGTCAAGGGCACCCAGAATATGTTCTTTGCGGACTTTCTGGTCCATTTGCAGCAGGTGGTGGGGCTGTACGGATACAGCGGCATCATCTCCTATCTGGACGAGGACGCCAACGAGATGGAGGCCGCCGAGAAGATCCTGCGGGAGATCAAGCCCAAGGGGATCATTTTCCTGGGCGGCAACGTGGACAACTTCCGCCAGAGCTTCGACCAGATCACCATACCGTCGGTACTGGCCACCGTGGTGTCGGAGGAACTGAGCTTCCCCAACCTGTCCATGGTGGGCGTGGATGACCGGGCGGCAGCCTACCAGGCCGTCACCCATCTGATCGCCCAGGGCCACCGCAGGATCTGCGTCATCGGCGGGCCGCCCTCCAGCCACCCCAGCAAGATGCGCCGCCTGGGCGCACAGCAGGCCATGGAGGATAACGGCATCGTCTTTGACCCCCAGCTGTACGGGCTGTCCAGCTACAACTTTGAATCCGCCTACAACACCATGAACAGCCTGCTGGCCCGCCGGGCCCGGTTCACCGCCCTGTTCGCCATGAGCGACGTCATTGCCATCGGAGCCATCCGCGCGCTGGCCAGCGCCGGCTACCGCGTGCCCGAGGATGTGTCGGTGATCGGCTTTGACGGCATCCCCATGTCGCGCTACTGTGTGCCTGCCCTGGCCAGTATGGTGCAGCCCACCGGAGAGCTGGCGCTGCGCTGCGTCGAGCTGCTGATCCACCAGATCGAGCACGGGGCCCCCGCCCAGACGGTGGTGCTGGCCCCCACCATCCAGGAGGGCGAAAGCGTCCGCCCGCCCCGGGGCGGCCCCGCCTGAATCCAGTCTCACTTCCGCCCTGTGGGCGGGACTGAAATACACTTGACACAAAGCACAAGAAGGAGAAGAACTATGAAAAAGATGATTTCTCGCCGCAACTTCCTGAAGGCCGCCGGCGCAGTGTCCGCTGCCGGTGTCCTGGCCGCCTGTGGTTCTTCCAGCAGCAGCACCGCTGCTTCCACCGCCGCCAGTACGGCTGCCGGCTCCAGCTCTGCTGCCGCCCCCGCCGCCAGCGGCAAGGTCTATTTCCTGAACTTCAAGCCCGAGCAGGATCAGGCCTGGCAGGACCTGGCCGCCGTCTACACCGAGCAGACCGGCGTCCCTGTCACCGTGGTGACCGCCGCTTCCAACCAGTACGAGACCACCCTGATGAGCGAGATGGAGAAGAGCGAGGCTCCTACCCTGTTCCAGGTCAACGGCCCCGTGGGTCTGAACAACTGGAAGGATTACTGCTACGACCTGTCCGGCTCTCAACTGTACGGCGAAGTGACCAGTGATTCCTTCGTCCTGAAGGACGGCGACACCATCCCCGCCATTGCTTACGTCATCGAGACCTACGGCATCATCTACAACAAAGAGCTGCTGACCGCCGCAGGCTACACCGAGGCCGACATCACCAATTTTGACAGCCTGAAGGCTGTGGCCGATGACCTCCAGGCCCGCAAGGACGAGCTGGGCATCCAGGGCGCCTTTACCTCCGCCGGCATGGATTCCTCCTCTGACTGGCGTTTCAAGACCCACCTGGCCAACCTGCCCATCTACTACGAGTACCAGACCGACGGCATCAGCTCCACCGACGCCATTAAGGGCACCTATCTGGACAACTACAAGCAGATCTTTGATCTGTACATCACCGATTCCACCTGCGATCCCACCGTCCTGGCCAGCAAGACCGGCAACGACGCCGTGTCCGAGTTCGTCAACAAGCAGGCCGTGTTCTATCAGAACGGCACCTGGGCCTACACCGATATCAAGGACCTGGGCGACGACAACCTCGGCATGATCCCCATTTACATCGGCGTCGAGGGCGAGGAGAACCAGGGCCTGTGCACCGGTTCCGAGAACTACTGGTGCGTCAACAATATGTCCTCGGAGGAGGACATCCAGGCTACCCTGGACTTCGTCTACTGGTGTGTCACCAGCGAGGAGGGCACCAGCGCCATGGCCGACAACATGGGCTTTGTCATCCCCTTCAAGAGCGCCAAGGCTCCCACCAACCCCCTGAACGCCATCTCGGACCAGTACGTAGCCGACGGCAAGACTCCCGTCGACTGGTGCTTCTCCACCATGCCTTCGGAGGAGTGGAAGAATATGCTGGGCAGCGCCCTGACCGCTTATGCGGCCGGCACCGGCACCTGGGACGACGTAGTCTCTGCCTTTGTGGACAACTGGGCCACCGAGTATCAGCTGGCCAACGGCTGAGCCTCCGGCAGCTGCCCGCTGTGACAGCATAGGAAACCGGCAGGGGCGGGCTGCAAATAGGCCCGCCCCTGCTTTTTATGTGTGAAAACCATCCAAGGAGGCGTGATCCATGCAGAAAGCGATCAGCAAATACTGGCCGGTGTTCGTCCTGCCCACCCTGCTGGCCTTTATCATCGGCTTCATCTGGCCCTTTATCTGGGGCATCTACCTCTCGTTCCAGCGCTTCACCACCGTGTCCAAGACCACCTTTGTGGGCTTTGATAACTACATCAAGGTGTTCCAGGACAGCACCTTCACCCATGCGTTCTGGTTCACGGCGGCTTTCACGGTGGTGTCCACCGTCCTCATCAACGTGTTCGCCTTCGCCATCGCCCTGGCCCTGACCCGGGGCATCCGGGGCACCAACCTGTTCCGCACCGTCTACTTCATGCCCAACCTGATCGGCGGCATCCTGCTGGGCTACATCTGGCAGATCCTGCTCAACGGCGTGCTGGCCAACCTCGGCAAGCCCCTGCTGGCCCTGGACGAGCGGTACGGCTTCATTGGCCTGGTGATCCTGATGTGCTGGCAGCAGATCGGCTATATGATGATCATTTATGTGGCCGGCCTCCAAAGCGTGCCGGGCGACCTGATCGAGGCCGCCAAGATCGACGGCGCATCGGGGCATGAGATCCTGTTCAAGATCAAGATCCCCCTGGTGATGCCCAGCATCACCATCTGCACCTTCCTGACCCTGACCAACAGCTTCAAGCTGTTCGACCAGAACGTGGCCCTGACCGGCGGCGAACCGGCCAACCTGAGCGAGATGCTGGCCCTGAACATCTACTCCACCTTCTACGGCCGCAGCGGCGCCCAGTGGAAGGGCATCGGCCAGGCCAAGGCTGTGGTGTTCTTCCTGATCGTGGTGGTCATTTCGCTGGTGCAGCTCCGCTTCACACGCTCGAAGGAGGTGCAGTCCTGATGTCCAAGTCCCGTCGGATCTACAACAATTTCCTCACCGTGGTCATGGCGGTGCTCTGCCTTCTGTGGGTCTACCCCATCGTGCTGATCTTCCTCAACAGCCTGAAGGTGGAGGGCAGCTTCACCACCTCCACCGTCTTTGCGCTGCCCACCGCCGCCAACTTTGCCGGCCTGGAGAACTACATCTACGGCGTAGTCAAGATGAATTTCCTGTCCAGCTTCGCCTACAGCCTGGTGATCACCGTCACCAGCGTGGCCCTGATCCTGCTGTGCTGCTCCATGTGCGGCTGGTATCTGACCCGGGTGCACAACGCCCTCTCCAAGGCCATGAACCTTCTGATCGTCTTTTCGATGGTGGTTCCCTTCCAAATGGTCATGTTCACCCTCTCCAAGACGGCGGACACCCTCAAGCTGAACACCCCCTGGAACATCTGCATCATCTATCTGGGCTTCGGCGCCGGCCTGGCGGTGTTCATGTTCACCGGCTTCATGAAGAGCGTCCCCATTGAGATCGAGGAGTCGGCCATGATCGACGGCTGCAACCCCATCCAGCTGTTCTTCCGCATCGTGTTCCCCATCCTCAAGCCTACCATGATCTCCACCGCCATCCTGGAGACCATGTGGGTGTGGAACGACTACCTCCTGCCCACCCTGGTGCTGGACATCAAAAAGTACCGCACCATCCCCATGGCCATCCAGTATTTCCGCGGCGGCTACGGCCGGGTGGAGCTGGCCCCCATGATGGCCTGCATCATCATCGCCATCGTGCCCATCATTATCCTGTATGTAGTCTGTCAGAAATACATCATCGAAGGCGTCATCGCCGGCGCTGTCAAGGGCTGAAGGAGGGGTTCTCATGCGTGCAAGCGGCATCCTGATGCCTGTATTCAGCCTGCCGGGCCCCTGGGGCATCGGCACGCTGGGGCGGGAGGCCTACCGCTTTGTAGACTTTCTGGCCGACGCCCGCCAGTCCTTCTGGCAGATCCTGCCCATTGGCCCTACCGGCTATGGGGACAGCCCCTACCAGAGCTTTTCCGCCTTTGCAGGCAACCCCTACTTCATCGACCTGGACCTGCTGGTGCAGGACGGGCTGCTCACACCGGATGAGCTGCCCCCTGCTTTGCCGGTAGAGCCCATCCAGTATGGCGCTCTGTATACCCAGCGGCCCGCCGTACTGCGGCTGGCTGCCGGCCGCCTGCTGGCCAGCCCCACCCCCGCCTACCGGGATTTCTGCCGCCAGCAGAAGGGGTGGCTGGAGGACTACGCCCTGTTCATGGCCATCAAGGAGGAGCAGGGCCAGGCGGGCCTGTCCCAGTGGCCCGATCCTCTGCGCTGCCGCCAGCCCCAGGCCATGGCCGACGCCCGCGAGCGTCTGGCCTGCGCCTGCGGCTACCATAGGGCGGTCCAGTATTTGTTCTATAAACAGTGGCAGGCCCTCAAATCCTATGCCAATGGCAAGGGCATACGCCTCATCGGGGATATCCCCATCTATGTCAGTCCCGACTCCAGCGACCTGTGGACCCGGCCCGAGCTGTTCCAGACCGACGGCCGGATGCATCTGACCCGAGTGGCGGGCTGTCCCCCGGACTCCTTTGCCGCAGACGGCCAGCTGTGGGGCAATCCCCTCTACGACTGGCCGCGCCACGCCGCCGAGGACTTTGCCTGGTGGAAACAGCGGATGCGCCACGCCACCTCCATCTACGATGTGGTGCGCATCGACCATTTCCGCGGCTTCGAGAGCTACTTTTCCATCCCGGCGGGCAGCGCCACCGCCCAGGGCGGCCAATGGGTCCAGGGTCCGGGCCAGGCCTTCCTGGACGCCATGCACCAGGCCGTGGGCCGGGACGCGGTGATCGCCGAGGACCTGGGCTACCTCACCGACCAGGTCAAGGCCCTGCTGGCTGCCAGCGGCTGTCCCGGCATGAAGATCATGCAGTTTGCCTTTGACAGCCGGGAACCGGGCAATTACCTGCCCTACACCTACACACCCAACAGTGTGGTCTATACCGGCACCCACGACAACATCACCACCGAGGGCTGGCAGCAAAGCGCCAGCCCCCAGGATGTGGCCTACGCCTGCCGCTACCTGCGCTGCGCGCCTCAGGACCTGACCGACGCCATGATCTGCGCCTGCCTGTCCAGCGTATCCGGCCTGGCGGTCATCCCCATGGCCGACTGGCTGCATCTGGGCCCCGAGGCCCGGATCAACACCCCCAGCACCCAGGGCGGCAACTGGCAGTGGCGGCTGTCCCCCGGCCTGCTCACCCCCGCTCTGGCCGGACAGATCGCCGCTCTGACCGAACTGTACGGCCGCGCCCCCGGGCAGAATTAAAACATCCCTCTATTTTTCTTTCTCTATTTTCCTTATTTTGCGCAGCGGAAGCCGTCCTGCAGCCCAGTGGCCGCGGGGCGGCTTCCCTGTTTTGCGGTGCGGGAATATTGCACAGGAACATTTTTTCACCTGCCCCGCGGGGCCTTATATCCGCCTTTCCAACACAGGCACGCTCTTTTAGCCCTTTCGATTTCACATCATCCTCACAATCCGGGTCCAAACCTGCCTCAGCGATGCCTTGTTGTTTTTTGCCGAATATGCTATAATTCATATAAAGTCAGTTCCCGCGGCTTTGTGCGGGGGCCAAGCTTGAAAGGAGCCCTACATATGGAATACACTGTTTCCGCAGGCGCAGTCTGCATGCCTGCCCACTACGCCCTTGTCCCGCAGGAAGAAATGATCTATCTGGATGGCGGCATCACCCAGCAGGACGTCATCCAGTTCGGCGTCAATGTGCTGGTGAATGGTTTCATGGTCCTCAGCGGCGCCTTCTTCTCGGCGGGAGTGGGTATGCTCGCCAACGCCTTTGTCGGCACCACCCTGAAATCCGGCGTCCGGATCATGAAGGATTTCTTCTCCTCTCTGAACGGCGCCCAGTGGGGCGCGCTGGCCATCGTGGGCGTCATGGGCGGCTTCTATGGCGTAAGCATGCTGTCCTACTACTACATGGCCCTGGTGGACCCGCTGATCAAAGTCTTCCAGGAGGCGTATGCCCTCACCCAGGAGCAGCTGGCTGCCCAGCAGCAGGCTGAGGCTGTGGCCGCCTGAGCCTCTGGCTTTTGAAATCTTATGACGAAAGGAGCTAACATTCATGCAGAATCTTCACATGCCTGCCCATTACGGGGAGATCGGCGAGGATGAGCAGCGTCGGATCCAGGGCGGCGGCCCGCTGAGCGACGCGATTGTCGATTTTCTCGACAGCCTGCATCTGACCGATTTTTATCGGGGTTCCTCGGTGCTCGCCATCTCGTTTACCTTCGTTCCTGCCCTGCTGTTCACAGCGGTGCGCTCGATCTTTGAGCTGACCACCGAACTGGTGGACGGCATCTCGGATCTGTTCAAACAGCTATAACACATCTGTCATGGATGCCGCCCGGGAACCGAAACGTTCCGGGCGGCTTTTTTGACGCCGGCCGGCGGCATTGTCCGGCCCCGCAGTCGTCGAAGGCTCCAAAACCTATTTTTATGTGCAGAATTTTTTGTGAAAACCTTCCGGGCCGCCCAAAGGCGCTTTTTCGGCAACTTTGCATCTAAATGCAACAATAATATATGTCCTTTTTGGTCCAAAGCTTTTATTATTGTAAGTGAGAAGGCTGCCCTGCGCCCCGGAGCCGCCGTAAAACACCGGGGCCGCAGCCAGTGTATGTGTAAGGAGGAAACGAGAATGAAGGATGTCCGTATTTGGAAGCAGGAGCTGGCCGGGGGCGTCTATGCCGGCCGTCTGGCTTCTCTGTACTGCTGCACCCCCCAGGAGGCCGCCGCCCATGCGGCACGCTATGCCGCCGCCCTGGATGGCCTGGAGGCCAAGTTCGGCCCCCACAGCGGCGCCGCCCTGTTCAGCGCGCCGGGCCGCACCGAGATCGGCGGCAACCACACCGACCATCAGCACGGCTGTGTCCTGGCGGGCAGCGTCAACATCGATATGATCGCCGCCGCAGGCCCCAACGATGCCGGCCAGCTGCGGGTGCAGAGCGAGGGCTATCCCCTGTGCACCATCAGCCTGGACGACCTGGCCCCCCGCAAATCGGAGGAGAACACCAGCGCCGCCATCCTGCGGGGCACCTGCGCCGCCTTTGTCCAGCGGGGCGCACAGCTGTCCGGCCTGGATGTATATATCACCTCCAATGTGCCCAAGGGCAGCGGCGTCTCCTCCAGCGCCGCCTTTGAAGTGCTGGTGGGCACCATCCTCAACGAGCTGTTCATGGAGGAGAAGCTCTCCCCCATCGCCATTGCCCAGATCGGCCAGTGGGCCGAGAACGTCTATTTCGGCAAGCCCTGCGGCCTGATGGACCAGATGGCCTCCAGCGTGGGCAACATCATCACCATCGACTTTGCAGACCCCTCCAATCCCGTGGTGGAGCCGGTGGAGGTGGACTTCTCCAAGGCGGGCCTGGCCCTGTGCATCCTGGATTCGGGCGCCGACCACGCCGACCTGACCGACGAGTACGCCGCCATCCCTGCGGACTGCCGGGCTGTGGCCAAGGTGTGCGGCGGCGAAGTGCTGCGCCAGGTGCCCTTTGAGACCTTCCTGGCCAACATTCCCGCCTGCCGCAAGGCCTGCGGCGACCGGGCTGTCCTGCGGGCTTTCCACATTTATGCGGACAACCAGCGTGTGGCCCGCCAGGTGGCCGCCCTGCGGGCAGGCGACTTCGACACCTTCCTGGCTCTGGTCAACGAGTCGGGCCGCAGCAGCTGGGAGTACCTGCAGAACGTCATCCCCGCAGGCTACACCAAGCATCAGGAGGTGGCCGTCACCATCGCCGCCGCCAAGCATCTGCTGGCCGGCCAGGGCGCGGTCCGGGTCCACGGCGGCGGTTTTGCCGGCACCGTGCAGGCCTTTGTCCCCCTGGAGCAGCTGGAGTCTTTCAAGGCCGGCATCGAGGCCATCATTGGCGCCGGCCGCTGCCATGTCCTTTCGATCCGTCCTGAAGGAGGTGCCGTCCTGTGATTTCCAACGCCATTCAGCAGCTGGTGAACTACGGCCTTGATACCGGCCTGATCCAGCCCGATGATGCGATCTACATCCGCAACCAGCTCCTGATGACCATGCAGCTGGACAGCTTTGAGGAGCCGGAAGGCGACTGCTATTACATCGACCTGGAATCCATCCTCAAGACCCTGGTGGACGACGCGGTCGCCCGGGGTGTCTGCGAAGACAACTCGGTGGCCCGTGACCTGTTCGACACCCGGCTCATGGGCGTGCTGACCCCCCGGCCCAGCATCGTGCGGGCCAACTTCTGGGAAAAGTACGAGGAAGAAGGCCCCAAGGCCGCCACCGACTGGTTCTATTCCTTCAGCCAGGATACCGATTACATCCGGCGCTACCGCATCAAGAAGGACCTGAAGTGGGTCACCCGGACCCCCTACGGGGATCTCGACATCACCATCAACCTCTCCAAGCCCGAAAAGGACCCCAAGGCCATCGCGGCGGCCAAGCTCGCCCCCCAGAGCGCCTATCCCAAATGCCAGCTGTGCCAGGAGAATGAGGGCTACGCAGGCCGGATGAACCATCCCGCCCGCGAGAACCACCGCATCATCCCCCTGACCATCAACGACAGCGACTGGAACCTGCAGTACAGCCCCTATGTCTATTACAACGAGCACTGCATCGTGTTCAACAGCCAGCATACCCCCATGAAGATCGACCGGGCCACCTTCCGCAAGCTGCTGGACTTTGTGGCCCAGTTCCCTCACTACTTTGTGGGCAGCAATGCCGACCTGCCCATCGTGGGCGGCAGCATCCTGAGCCACGACCACTTCCAGGGCGGCTGCTACGAGTTCGCCATGGCCAAGGCCCCCATCGAGAAGCCCTGGTCCTTCCCGGGCTATCCGGATGTGGAGGCGGGCATCGTCCGCTGGCCCATGAGCTGCATCCGGCTGATCAGCGAGGATGACAGCCAGCTGGTGGACCTGGCCGACAAGATCCTGCTGGCCTGGCGCGCCTATACCGACGAGAGCTGCTTTGTCTACGCTGAGACCGACGGCGAGCCCCACAACACCATCACCCCCATTGCCCGGATGCGGGACGGCAAGTTCCAGCTGGATCTGGTGCTGCGCAACAACATCACCACCCCCGAGCATCCTCTGGGCGTCTTCCACCCCCACGCCAAGCTCCACCACATCAAAAAGGAAAACATCGGCCTGATCGAAGTGATGGGCCTGGCCGTGCTGCCCAGCCGCCTGAAGGGCGAGATGGCCCAGCTGGAAACCGCCCTGGTGGCCCGCACCCCTGTGGACCAGTATGGCGAGGCGATCCAGAAGCACGCCGAATGGGCCGGTGAACTGCTGGCCAAATACCCCGACCTCAATGAAAGCAACGTCCATGCCATCGTGCAGGAGGAGATCGGGCACGTCTTTGCACAGGTGCTGGAGGATGCCGGCGTTTACAAGCGGGATGAGGCCGGCCAGGCCGGATTTGTCCGCTTCCTGGAGACCATTCGTTAAGGACAGGAGGACTTTTGGATGACCCGTATCCTTGAAGTCTGTGTGGACAGCACAGCCAGCGCCCTGGCCGCCCGCGAAGGCGGGGCCGACCGGCTGGAGCTCTGTGCCGATCTGGCCATTGGGGGAACCACCCCCAGCCTGGCCCTGGTGGAACAGGTCAAGGCCGAGACCGGGCTGCCGGTGCGGGCCCTGCTCCGCCCCCGGGCAGGCGATTTCTGCTACGACCGGTGGGAAGTGGCCCAGATGGTCGCCCTGGCGGCCCAGCTGGTGCGCGCAGGGGCCGATGGTATCGTCACCGGCGTGCTGACCCCCGAAGGCCAGCTGGACCTGCCCGCCATGGAGCAGATCTGCCAGGCTGCCCGCAAGGCTGCCGGATGCCGCCCTGTGGTGCTGGCTTTGCACCGCGCCTTTGACGTCTGCCGGGACGCCGGCGCCTGCCTGGAGCAGGCCTGCGCCCTCGGCCTTGCCACCATCCTGTCCAGCGGACAGGCCGCCGACGCCTACACCGGCCGAGCCATGCTGGCTCAAATGCAAACCCAGGCCGCCGGCCGGATCGAGATCCTGGCAGGGTCCGGGGTCAGTGCAGCCAACATCCCCGAACTGGTGCGCCAGACCGGCGTCACCGCCTGCCACCTGTCGGGCAAAAAGGCAGTCCCCAGCCGGATGTCCTTCCGCCGGGAGGGCGTGCCCATGGGCCTGCCGGGCTTTGACGAGTTCACTCTGTGGCAGACCGATGCCGGCGCCATCCGCGCTGCCCGCACCGCGCTGGACAGCGTCTGATCTTTGCTATTTTCTTTCTCCTTATACAGCAGGCCGCCCCGGGCTGCTGGTCTTGGACCAGCGCCCGGGGCGGCTCCGTTTTTTAGATCACAACTTTTTTGCGCAGCAGGCTCATGGGCGGTAGCGCAGGGGTGGGGATGGTGTAGCGCTCCATGGCATGGGGCGTGGATGTGACCGGTTCCCCGGCCTCGTTTTGGATCCATTCGGGCTGCAGGGGAATGGAGGTGCCGTCGGGGGTCAGCGCCTCCAGGGTGTCCCCCAGGGACCATTTGCCCCGCTGCTGGCAGCTGGCCACCCCGTTTTCCCAGCTGTCCACCGTGCCCACAAACTCCCACTGGCGGATATAGGCCGCGGTGGATGTATTCTGGCGGGCCTTGTCGGGTCCGAAATAGAACCCCGGGGAATAGGGCCGGTGGCTGGTGCGGGTCAGCTCCTCCAGCACCGCCTGCGGCAGCTCGAAATCCTCCGCATAGGGGTCGGCCAGGTACTGGTCCAGGGCCTTGCGGTAGGCCGCCGTGACGCTGGCCACATAGTAAAAAGTCTTGGCCCGACCCTCGATCTTGAGACTGTCCACGCCGGCCTTGCACAGCAGGTCGAGGAACGGGGCGGTGCACAGGTCGTTGGCGTTGAGGATGTAGCTGCCGCCCTCCCCTTCCCCGATCTCATACAGCTGGCCGGGACGGGTCTCCTCGGTGAGGTAGTATTTCCAACGGCAGGGCTGGGCGCACTGGCCGCGGTTGGCGTCCCGGCCCGCCAGGTAGTTGGACAGCAGGCACCGGCCCGACACACTCATGCACATAGCCCCATGGACAAAGGCTTCCAGCTCCAGTTCAGGCGGAGTTTTGTCCCGGATGACGGCGATCTCGGTGAGGCTGAGTTCCCGGGCCAGCACCACCCGTTTGGCCCCCATCTTGCAGCAGGCTGTGGCAGCCGCGTAGTTGGTGATGCCGGTCTGGGTGGACATATGCACATCGATGTCGGGGGCATATGTCTTGCAGGCGTCTAGCACCCCCAGGTCCGCCACAATAAAGGCGTCCACTCCGGCCTGGGCGGCCTGGCGGATGGCGTCGGGCATACGGTCCGCCTCCTCGTTGGTGGGCAGGGTGTTCAGGGTCAGATAGACCTTGCGCCCTCTTGCGTGGGCATAAATCACCCCTTCGGCCAGCTGTTCGGGGGTGAAGTTTGCGGGAGCGGCCCGCATCCCAAACTCAGGCAGGGCGCAGTAGACGGCGTCGGCGCCGTAGCAGACCGCATAGCGCAGCCGCTCCAGGTCCCCCGCAGGGGCCAGCAGCTCGGGTATTTGAAGCATGATGTTTCCTCCCATACGTCAAAAGGGGCGGGCCCGGGCGCCGGGCCTGCCCCCTTGTTGTGGATGTGGTTCAAAGGCTGTTGTTGACCGCGCGGGCCGCCCGGACGTTGGCCTGGTGCTGTTCCAGGGTCTGGGCGTAATAGTAGCGGCCGGTCAGGTCGGTGACAAAGAAATAGGCATCCTGGACCTCGGGGTCGGGCTGGGGGTCCAGCGCGGCCTGGATGGCTGCGAGGCCGGGGTTGGACACAGGCCCCGCCGGCAGCCCGGCGCAGCTGTAAGTGTCGTAGGCCGCCAGGATGTTGGCGGGGATCTCGTCCCAGCCGCCATACCACGGGGCCACCCAGTTCCACAGGTAGTTGTTGTCCTCATCGCTCTGGATGTAGCTGGAGACGTTGCTCTCCAGCCGGGGGTAGGGCGAATCGGGGGCCAGCCGGTTGCGGAACACCTGGGCCACGTTGCTGTCCTGGTCGTTGCCCGCCTCCTCCTGGACGAAGGAAGCCAGGGTGACCAGCTGGTGCAGGGTCATCCCCTGCTGTTCCAGCGCCTCGTAGATGTCCGGGGTGATCATCTGGTCAAAGCGCGCATAGAAGGTGGCCACATAGTCATGGACGGTCCCGTCGTTGAGGAACTCGTAGGTGTCGGGGAACAGATACCCCTCGCACTTCATAAAGCGGTCGGGGACCTCCTGGTCGGTGGGCAGGTATTGCCAGAAGGTAAACTCGCTGAAATCCCCCTCGTTTGCCTCCTGCAGGAATTCCTCGGCGGAGCACAGACCAGCCTGTTCCATCTGCTCGGCAATGGCGATGGCGGTGGTCCCCTCCGGGAAGGTCAGCCGGGTAGTCTCGGCGGCGGCATATACGGACAGCGCCTGGATCAGCTGGTCGTAGGAAGCGCCCTGCTCCAGCTCAAAAGTGCCATACTGCAGGCTGCCGGCCACTCCCTGCTGTCCCACATACCAGCGGAACAGCCGGGGAAAGCGGATCACCCCTGCCTGCTGCAAATCCCGGGCGATGGCGGCCACCCCGCTGCCCTGTTCCACCGTCACGGTGACGGTCTGGCCGGTAGCCCCGGCGCCGGTCATCTCCCGGCGCAGCAAAAGCCCCACAGCCCCCGCTCCCAGCACCAGCACGGCCAGCAGCGCCAGCAGCACCCAGCGCAGGGTGTGTTTGGAGGCAGGGGCGGTGTGTTTGCTTTTTTTCGCTTCCTTCATACAGGTTTTTCCTTCCGGTCAGTTTTCAAGCATCAGGCGCATATAGCTCCCGCTCACGTCAAAGGGGGCGCCCACAAAACGGATCATGCCGTATTCCTGGCGGCTGCCCTCTCCCAAAAACAGGGGCTGGGCCTCCCCCACCGTGATGACGGCCCGTTCCACCACCGACTCCTTCTCACGGGCGGCCTCCATCAGCACCTCGGCGGCGCGGTCGTCGTCGGCCATCAGCTCGATGAAAAAGAGGGTGTCATCCTTGCGGAAATACAGGCCATAGCCATGGGCGTTGGACACAATGGTCACCCCGCGGCTGTACAAGTCCCCCAGCACCACCGACATCCGTGCAGCGTCCAGCTCCACGCAGTCGGGACAGTATTGGCGGCGCAGCTCGCACAGGCGCTTGGCGGTGACTGCGTCAAACTCGGCCTGGCTCCACAGATTGCGGCGCACCTCCCGGGTGAGGCAGCGCAGCCCGAAGGCCCGCTGGAACCCGCGGGCGATGTAAAAGGCGGCCTGGCCCGCGCCGGGGGCCGCCGCAAAAAAGACCGCCCCCTGACGGCTCTGCTGATCGCAGGCATAGTCCACGAGACCCGCAGCCAGGGCCGTGTCCCGGGCGCACAGGCCGCACAGGTAACAGCCGCGGCGGCCCTGCAGGGTGACCGGCACCGCCAGGACCATGGCCTGCACCGCGTCCCCTTCCGCCGCCACATAGGCGTTCTCCTGCCCGGCAAACTGCAGCACCGCACGCCGGGCGGCCTGGGCCGGTTCGTCCCACTGGGCGGTCCACAGCTGTTCCATGGCCGCCAGGTCGGACGGTCCCATCAGGCGAAACATCTTTAAGATACCCCCTTTTTCGTTCTTGCTTGCATCTGTATTATTTTTCCTGCCCCAGGATCTGGCCGGCCAGGGCCCGCACTTCCCAGCTGATGTGGTCCGCCGGGCGCATCCGGCCTGCCGCCGTAGTGCACTCCAGGATCTCCCAGCCCAGCTTTTGGGCGCAGTATTCGGCAGCCTGGCGGCTGCGCTCCATGTACTCCAGATCCCGCTCCTGGATATCCTTCTTGCTCTCGTCTCCGTGGTAGCGGCCGGTCATCAGCCGCTGGCTGACCATGGGGTCCACCCGCAGGTAGATCACCAGGTCGGGGGCGGGCAGCCCCAGCAGCCGGTATTCGTAGTCGAACAGCCATCCGAGATAGCCGTCCCACTGGTCCCGGGGCAGCTTGGAACACTGATGGGCCCCGTTGGACGTGGTATAGCGGTCGGCGATCAGGATGCCGCCGCTGTGATAAAACGCGCCCCAGTCGGTCTTGTAGCTGGCATAGCGGTCCACCGCAAAAAAGCTGGACGCCGCATAGGCGTTGACATCGTCGGGCTTATCGCCGAACTGCCCGCCCAGATACATCCGCACCAGGGCCGAGGACTCGCTTTCGTAGTTGGGGAAGCTGATCTGCCGCACCGGCAGCCCTTCCCTGGTCAGGGTTTCGGCCAGCATCCTGGCCTGGGTGGCTTTGCCGCTGCCGTCCAGCCCCTCGATCACCAGCAGGCGTCCCCGCCCTTCCTGGGAAGAATTCCTCATGCATCCTCACCGCCTTTGCACAGAGCCCGGTATTTCTCCCGCACCTCTTCCGGCCGGCCACAGCACATCTTTCCTTCGGGGCAGGGGCCGCTCAGGCAGCCGGGCCCCGCCGTCCGGAACAGGTGGGGCGCCAGGGGATACACCAGCCGCAGCATCTCGTCGGCCAGGGTCCGTATCTCCCACTGGGCGCGCTCACAGCAGCGCAGGCGGAAAAAGTTGTGCAGGCTGCGGGCGTTCATGGTCACCACCATCTTGGTCTCACAGGCATTGGGCAGCACAAAGCGGGCGTCCTCGTTGGCCATCTTTTCGGCCTTGCGGCGGGCTTCCTTTTCGGGCACGCCCTCGGCCATCAGGCGGGCGGTGTGGCCCTCCTCCAGTTTGCGGGCCAGGTCCAGATAGCGGCGTGCATCCTCCTCCATGCTGGCCAGGAAGGCCGCTTTGGCCTCGGGCACCGCCTCGATGGCGGGGGGCACCACATAGCGGAAATCGTCCAGCCGGACATACCGCTGGCTCTGGACGCTGAAGGAAGCGATCCGGTGCCGTGTGATCTGGGCCAGCAGCGACCGGCTGACCCCCTCGATGCCAAATGTAAAGCTGGCGTGCTCGATGGGGCTGGCGTGGCCCAGGTCGCTGAGCATATCCAGAAAGCGGGCGGTCTTTTCTTCATCCAGCCCTTCCAGCAGGTCGGGGATGTGGCTGTCGGAGTAGCAGAGTTTGGCCGCAGCGGCCACCACACGCTCCGGGTCGGGCGTATATGCGATCAGTCGAACTGTCATCATTCCTCATCCCTCCGAAACTTTGGTCAGGGGGGCGTAGTTGGCCATGGTCTTTTTGACGCCCACCTTGTCGAAACGGATCTCCACGATAAAGTCCCCCGCCGCCGGGGTGACCCGGGTGACCACGCCCCGGCCAAACACCTTGTGCATCACCACATCCCCCGGCTGGTAGCTCTTGGCCGGAGCGGCCGGACGGGGCGCGGGGGCCGGGCGGCTGATGCCCGCGCCTCCCGGAAAGGCAGTCCGCTGGCCGGCGGCGTTGTATTCCCGGTCCAGATAAGCTGTGCGGCCGGACGAGGCGGCCCGGCCATAGCCCGACGGCCCGGAATAGCCCGAGGCCCCGCCGGGCACCGAAGCGCCCATACCGCCCCCCCAGCCGGCGCGCATCGGACGGTCCAGGGCGGGGCTGCGAGTGGTCTCCAGGTATTCCGGCTCGATCTCATTCAAAAAGCGGCTGGGCTCATTGCGGCAGGTACGGCCGTACAGCATCCGGGTGGCGCTGTGGGAAATATACAGTTCCTGCTTGGCCCGGGTGATGCCCACGTAAGCCAGGCGGCGCTCCTCCTCCAGATCCTCCTCGGAATAACGGCTCATCTCACTGGGGAAGATCCCCTCCTCCATGCCCACCAGGAACACATAGGGGAACTCCAGGCCCTTGGCCGAGTGGATGGTCATCAGCACCACCTGGTCGGCGTCGGCGTTGTAGCTGTCGATGTCGCTGATCAGGGCGATCTCCTCCAGATAGCCCTCCAGGCTGGCATCCACCCCCCGGGTGTCGCAGTAGTTTTTGACGTTGTTCACCAGCTGGCCCAGGTTTTGCAGCCGGTCCTGGGCGTCCTCATGGCCCTGGGCGGCCTGCTGTTCCAGCATGGTCCGGTAGCCGGTCAGGTCGATCAGCTTCTGGGCAAAGAGGTCCAGCGGACAGGTGTCCAGGGCGTCCTGCAGCTGGCGGTACATCTGCCAGAATTTGAGCAGGGGCGCCACCGCACGGCTGAGCCGGGCGTATTCATCGGCCCGGCTGATGATATCCATCATCCCCACGCCCTCCTGGGCGGCCAGTTCCGCGATGGTGTCCACGGTGGACGCGCCGATCTTCCGGGCCGGCTCGTTGATGATCCGGCGCAGGCGCACATCGTCCCGGGGATTGGCCACGATGGACATATACGAATGGATGTCCTTGACCTCCTTGCGGTCGTTGAACCGCTGGCCTCCCACGATCTTGTGGGGGATACCCGCACGGGTGAAGTAGTTTTCGATGGGGGCCGACTGCGCGTTCATCCGGTAGAGGATGGCGTGATCCGACAGATGCCCGCCCTGGCGCAGATGCTGGCCGATCACCTCGGCGATATGGGCGGCCTCGTCCTGCTCGTCCTCGGCCTGGTAAACGTGCACCGGGGCGCCCTCGGCGTTCTTGGTCCAAAGGGTCTTGCCCTTGCGTTCGGTGTTGTGGCGGATGACGCAGTTGGCCGCGTCCAGGATGTTGGAGGTGGAGCGGTAGTTTTGTTCCAGCCGGATCACCTTGGCCCCGGGGTAATACCGCTCAAAGTTGAGGATGTTCTCGATGGTGGCGCCGCGAAAGCGGTAGATGCTCTGGTCGTCGTCGCCCACCACGCAGATGTTGCGGTCGGGGCCGGTCAGCAGGCTGACCAGGCGGAACTGCGCCACACTGGTGTCCTGATACTCGTCCACCAAAAGGTAGCGGTAGCGATTCTGGTAGTACTCCCGGGCCTCCTGATGCTCCTGCAGCAGCCGGACAGTGTAGTAGATCAACCCATCAAAGTCAAAGGCGCCGGCCTCCCGCAGCCGCTTTTCGTACAGGCCGTACAGCCTGGCGGCGATCTCCGCCTTGGTCTTGCCGGCGCTGTCCCGGACGGCATCGGCGGGGGCGATCAGCTGATCCTTCCAGCGGCCGATCTGCCCCAGGGCCGATTTGACCGGCAGGAGCTTATCGTCCACGCCCTGCTCTTTATACAGGGCCTTCATCACCCGCTGCGCGTCGTCGGTATCGTAGATGGTAAAGCTGCGGGGCCAGCCCAGTTCCTCGGCATAGCGGCGCAGGATGCGCACACAGGCCGAGTGGAAGGTGGAGGCGAACACCTCATCCCCTTCTTCATCCCCCAGCATGGCGCGCAGGCGGGCTTTCAGCTCGCCGGCGGCCTTGTTGGTAAAGGTGATGGCCATGATGTTCCAGCTGCGGGGCGGATCCTTGCGCAGCATCTCGTCCAGCCACAGGGGCACATCGGTGCCGGTCATGATGGCGGTGCGCAGGGCCCGCACGTCCTCGTCGGTGGCGGGACGGGGGGTCCAGTTCGAACCGTGGGCGCTGCCGAACCGGATCAAGCTGGCGATCCGGTTGACCAGCACGGTGGTCTTGCCGCTGCCCGCCCCTGCCAGGATCAGCAGGGGGCCGCTGGTGGTAAAAACGGCCTGCCGCTGCATCTCATTCAGCCGGCCGAACTGCTTTTCTATGAATGTATCCCGCAAAGTACAAAATTCGGTCTGTATATCCTTTGCCATGTGCTTCTCCTGTCCTACAAAATCTTTTTACAGTATACCACAAACCGGCCACTATTTAAAGTAAAGGCGGGCAACTGGCCCCGCAAAAAAGCCCGGCCTCCTGTACCGGAGGTCGGGCCATAGCGGTCCAACTGTTACGGTTTATTCTTCGCCAAAAATCGCCCGCAGATTGTCCTCCCGCAAGCCGCCGGCCATCCCGAAGCGGTTGTAGAAATCGATGAGGGTGTCCTTATCCTCCTGGGTCAGGACAAATTCCATCACGACATCCTCTTTGCTGCCGGTGGTATACATCTGCCGGATATCCGGCATGCCTCTCAGCCGGCCGTGGATCTCCTCATCCCGATGCTCTGCCAGGCTTTGGAGCATGGTCAGGCTGTCCCGGGTCAGAGGGGAGGTAACGGAGCTGCGCGCTCCCTCACTGAGCGCCAGGTCCATCATACTGGGGGCCGTCTCCAGCGTATGGGTCACACCGGCGATGTCCAGCTCCGCCTCATAAAAGAGCGGACTGGTCCCTTCTTCCGGATAGCAGCAGAAGATAAACGCCATATAGTCCCCGTCCTGCAGCGATTCCACCATGGGATACACCCTGACCGTTCCCACCGGCTGCTCGTCGTTGGCCGTCTGTAAATAGGAAGTCGGCCACACGATGGCGCCTGACACCATGGTGTCATCCACCTTTACGCTCTGCTGCTCCGCCGTGATGCCTTCGATCCCCTGGAACACCGAAAGATCGAAGCTCTCGGTAGCCCAGGCCGGCACGGAAGCAGCCGCCGCAATGGCTGCCGCCAGCATAACAGACGCAAGTTTCTTTTTTGTTTTCATGACAGTTCCTTCCTCACAGGCACTCTCAGAAAGGTGCGGTGACGTCGGCGGCACCCGCCTGGGCCCACACCGAGCGGTCGGCGCGGCGGACAGCTTTCAGCACATACCGGCCGCTGCCCATGGCATAGATGGCCGCTGTGATGGCTGCCACCACTTCAGGAGGGATGCCGGCCTCCACCTGGGGCGCGGACGCCGCGGCGGGAGCAGCCGGCGCAGCCGGGGCTGCGGGCATCGACTCAGGCAGCGGGGCGGTGGGGGCGGAAAAATCGGAGCGGGCTTTGGAGCTGCCGCGGCCGCGCAGCACCACAAAGGCAATGAGCAGCGCTGCCAGAATCACCAAGATCATGATCGTATTGGTATCCATGTTCATCCTCCTGTTGCAGCCCAAATTGGGCCGGTCATCTTATTTATTTCCCATTATACCCGGTTTTTTGGCGGATTTCAACAGCCTTTTCTCACCGGCGGCCGATCCGCGGGGTCGCGTCGGTGAAGCCGACCTCCAGCTTGTCGCCCATCGAAAGGCTCATGGCGGTGCCCAGGGCCACGCAGTTGACCGGATCGGGGGAAACGTACACATCCACCTTCAGCTCCTGGCTGAGGTACTCGGGCAGGCCGTGCAGCTGCGCGCCGCCGCCCGTCAGCATGACGCCGTTCTTATAGATGTCGCCGGCCAGCTCGGGGGGCGTCTTTTCCAGCACCTGGTGGGCCGCGGTGCCGATCTGCTCACTGAGCATCATGACCGGCTCATACAGGTCGCTGGTGGACACATTGACCCGCACCGGCAGCCCGGTCAGCAGGCTGCGGCCCTTGATCTCCATCGTCTCGTCAAAGTCGGTCTTCTGGGGGCAGCAGGCCACCCGCTTTTTCAGTTCCTCGGCGGTGCGCTGGCCGATGGCGATGTTGAACTTGGCCCGCACGTGCTTGAGGATCTCGTCGTCGTAGTGGTTGCCCGCCACCCGCACGCTTGTGGCCTTGACCTTGCCGCCCAGACTGAGGACCGCGATATCGGTGGTGCCGCCGCCGATGTCAATGATCATCCGGCCGTCGGGGACGGTGATATCCAGCCCCGAACCCAGGGCTGCCGCGATGGGCTCGTCGATCAGGTAGACCTGACGGGCGCCCGCCGCCACCACGGCTTCCACCACCGCGTCGCTCTCGATGCCGGTAATGGCCGCCGGCACGCACACCGCCACGCGGGGCTTGACCATGTGGGAGCTGTACACCTCATTGACAAAGCGGCAGATCAGCTCCCGGGTCATGGTGTGGTCGCTGATGACCCCGTCCTTCAGCGGGAAGGTGGCCGAAATGTAGTTGGGCGTGCGGCCCACCATGGCCAGGGCCTTGTCCCCTACCTCCAGCACCGTCTTTTTGCGGGTATCCACCGCCACCACGCTGGGCTGGTTGAGCACCACGCCCTTGCCCTCCTGCGCGATGATGATGGTGGTCGTGCCCAGATCAATCCCGATATCGTTCTGTGCCATAATGCTGCATCCTTTCTCGCCGCAGGCGGCAGGCCCCGGCTGTCCTCTATGATATAAAGGCCCTGCGGGGCCGTAAAAATCCAGTTTTCAGTATACCATATCCCGCCCGAAAAGTACAGCGGAAAAGCCGCCGGCCTTCACGGGCCTTTTGGGGCCAGACGCTGCTGCAGCAGGGCCGCCAGACCGCTGTACCGCAGGTTTTGGCGGACATTGGCCATCATGGCGGCCACCGTGTCCCGGCGGCCCGCCACCACGCACAGCCGGCGGGCCCGGGTGACCCCGGTGTAAAACAGGTTGCGGTAGCACAGCCGGGGCGGCACCCCTGCCGCAGGCAGCACCACCGCCGCAAACTCGCTGCCCTGGCTCTTGTGCACCGTGATGGCGTAGGCGGGTTCCAGCTCGTTCAGGTTCTCGGCGGGATAGACCAGCCGCCGGTCGTCCATATGCACCACCATCGAGCGGCTGCGGGTGTCGATGGACTCTACAATGCCAATGTCGCCGTTGTAAGCCCCTACTCCCTGTTCGCCGCCGTCCCGGCGCCAGATGATCTCATAATTGTTGCGCACCTGCATCACCTTGTCCCCCACCCGGAACACCCGGGAGGCGCTTTGCAGCTGGGCTTTGCCCCTGGCCGGCGGGTTGAGCAGGTCCTGCAGCAGAGGGTTCAGCGCCTGGGTGCCGCAGGGCCCCATCTTGGTGGGGCACAGCACCTGGATATCCCGCACCGGGTCCAGCCCGTAGCTGCGGGGCAGCCGGACCGCCACCAGGTCGCACACCAGCTTCTGGCAGGCTTCCCCGTCCGCCTCCAGGAAAAAGAAATCGTCCTCCCTGCCCCCCTTCTGCAGAGGGCGGCCGCTGACGATGTTATGGGCGTTCTCCACGATCAGGCTGCGCCTGGCCTGGCGGAAGATGTGCTCCAGCCGGACGGTGGGCACCGCCCCCGAGCGGATCACTTCACTGAGGATGTTGCCGGGGCCTACGCTGGGCAGCTGATCGGCATCCCCCACCATGATGATCCGGCAGGCGGGCCGCAGGGCAGCCAGCAGGCTCTGGAACAGCTGCACATCCACCATACTCATCTCATCCAGGATCACCACGTCGCACTTGAGCAGGTTCTTTTCGTTGTGGATGAAGGTGACTACGCCGCCGCTGTAATCCACTTCCAGCAGCCGGTGGATGGTGGAAGCCTTCCGCCCGGTCAGCTCGGACAGCCGTTTGGCAGCCCGGCCGGTGGGGGCGCACAGAGCCACCCGTTCGGCCCGGCTCTCCAGCAGGTTCAGGATGGCCTTGACGGTGGTGGTCTTGCCGGTGCCGGGGCCGCCGGTGAGCACCAGGCAGTTCTCGGTCACCGCCTGGCGGATGGCCTCCCGCTGCTCGGGGGCATAGGCGAACCCCTGGCTCAGCTCCAGGGTCTGGATATCCCGGTCCAGGTGGAGCGCGGCCTGCCGCTCCCGCCCCGCCAGGGCCGCCAGCCGGGCGGCGATGGCTTCCTCGGCAGCCAGCAGATCGGGCAGATAGATGTACTCCGCGCCGCCCAGGCTGCGGGAATCCAGTTCACCGCCGGCCAGGCATCGCTCCAACGCATCGGTCAGCTTATCGGCGGGCTGATGGATGAAGGCCGATGCGGTGGCCACCAGACGCTCCCGGGGCAGGCAGGTATGGCCGTTGCCGGCATTGTGGCGCAGGGTGCGCAGCAAAGCCGCCTCCAGCCGCTGGGGGCAGTCTCCTTCCATCTGGTAATACTGGGCGATGCTGTCCGCATGGCGGAAATCCAGCTGCAAAGGCTCGCCGCACAGCAGGTAGGGATTGGCCGCGATGGCCTGGGCTGCGCCCGGCCCAAAGGTGCGGAACACCTCCATGGCCCGCCGGGGCCCGATCTCGAACTGGGCCAGGTAGGCGATCAGTTCCCGCATCCCGAACATCCGTTTGAACTCCTGCTGGATGCGGTCGGCCTTGTCCGCTGAGATTCCCTTGATCTCGGTCAGGCGGGCGGGCTGGTTGGCGATGACATCCAGGGACGCAGCCCCGAATTTTTCGATGATCTTCTGGGCGGTGGCGGGGCCCACATAGGGCAGAGACCGGCTGGCCAGGAAGGCATACACGGCATCCAGATCCTTGGGCATATCGGTCATGCATTCCACTGCATGGAACTGGCGGCCATAGGTGGCGTGGTTCTCATAGCGGCCCCGGCAGACCACGGCCTGGCCCGGGTGCAGCTCCCCCACCGTACCGCAGACCACCGTCAAGGTACCGCCCCCCGACAGCTCGAACACGGTATAGCCGCTGTCACTGTTTTCAAAAATAATGTCCTCTACGGTGCCTTCCAGCTGCTCCAGCTCCTGCTGCTCCACAGGCGGGCCCTCCCTTCTCGCAAGATCCGGGCGACCCCGGATACGCCCCTTCGGCCGCCTCTGCCGCAGGCCGAAAACGGCACTTGGGCAGGGGCCGGGACGTTTGCAAATATATTTTAAGTATACCCTTTCGGACTGGTTTTGTAAATGGCCTGCACCGGCGCAAAAAAAGCCCCCTCCCGGGCAGGCGGCATGGCGCCGCAGGCCGGAAGGGGGCCGTCTGGATCACAGGGTCAAGCTTTGCGCAGCCGCACCGTGCCGGCGGCAGCGGGATGCTCCAGCCGGGCCATCACAAAATGGTAGGCGGGCAGCAGGAAAGCACAGGCGAACAGCCAGGCCACCGGGCTGGCGATGCACCCGGCCCAATAGCCAAAGACCGGCACCATGGCAAAGCCCACCATGGCCCGGGCGAACATCTCCGCCACGCCGGCAAACATGGCCAGGCCCGAATAACCCAGGCCCTGGATGGAGTAGCGGTAGACGATCAGCACCGCCAGAGGGATGTAGAATACGCTGTTCCAGAACAGGAACTCCCGGGCGTTGGCCATGATGACGCCACCCGCGTCCTGGCTTGTATCCAGGAACATCCCGATGAGCAGGGTATCCACAAAGTGGAGGATCACAAAGGAGGCCACGCTGTACACGCACCCGATGCCCAGCGCCGTCCGCACGCCCTGGCGCACCCGGGGCAGGCTGCCTGCGCCCAGGTTCTGACCGGTGTAGGTGGTCATAGCGGTGCCGATGCTCTCCAGGGGCACCGACAGGATCTGGCCCGCCTTGGAGCCTGCGGTCATGGCAGCCACCGCAGCGCTGCCCAGTCCGTTGACCGCAGCCTGCAGCACGATGCTGCCCACCGCCGTGACGCTGCACTGCAGGCCCATGGGCAGGCCCATCCGGCACAGCTCGGCGCAGTGGGACCGGCTGAGGCGGCCCTCCTCCTTGGACCAGCCCAGCATACGGAAGTTGCGGACCATATAAGCCAGGCTCCACACACCCGCAATGGCCTGGCTGATGACGGTGGCCAGCGCCGCCCCAAACACCCCGGCGTCGAAGGCCAGGATGAAGAAGATATCCAAAAAGATGTTCAGCACGCTGGCCACGATCAGGAAATAGAGGGGCCGGCGGCTGTCCCCCAGCGCCCGCATAAAGGCGCTGGTGACATTATAGAGCAGAGTGAAGGGGATACCGGCAAAAATGGTGCGGATGTAGGCGTCGGCCATATCGATGATATCGGCGGGGGTGTTGGTCAGCACCAGGATGGGCCGGGTGAGGGCCACCGTCACCACCGTCAGCACCGCCGCAAACAGGATGGAGAGCCACACCGAATTGGCGGTGTAGCGTCGCATTCCATCCCCGTCCTTGGCGCCGAAGCACCGGGCCAGAGGGATGGCAAAGCCGCAGGCAATGCCGTTGACAAAGCCCAGCACCAGATAGCTCAGGCCGCCCACGCTGCCCACCGCCGCCAGGGCTTCCACGCCCACAAAGCGGCCCACGATGATGGTGTCGGCCATATTGTAAAACTGCTGGAACAAACTGCCCAGCATCATAGGCACCGCAAACAGCAAAATCAGCTGCAGCGGCCGGCCCTGGGTCATATCCTTGGTCATACGCATCCTCCTTGCCCCGCGCCACAGGCGGGTGCACCCGTTTTTTTGCCGTCAAAAGCGCCCTGCCCCAATCAGGGCAGGACGCTGTTTTTGAACGGAGACATTATAGTGCAGATCGCCCTGATTTGCAAGCGTATTTTTGGACAATCCGCGCGGCGTTCCCCGCTGTAAATCTATCTATTTTCACGAGGGGCACACCATCAGGCCATGGCGTCCGCGCAGGCGGCTGCCACAGCCTCCCGGTAATCGTCGATCTTGATGGTACAGCCCGCCAAAAGGTCGGGGTCCCGGGCATAGCCGTCCTCATCGGTCTGCACCGCCCGCACCTGGCTGGCGGTCATCCCCTCCAGGTGTTCGGCAAAAGCGTCCGCCTGCTGGGCCCAGCTCCTGCCGATGGAGGAGACCTTGTCCAGCGGATAGTCCGCGCCTTTCTGGCGCTTGGTGCGCAGGTCCTCCGGCCAGGTGTTTTTGCCGTCCTCTCCCGAGGCCAGCTGCCCTTCGAACTCGTCCACCACCGCCCGCTGGATGCGGCCCTCCTGGTCCAGCCATACGGCGGCGGCCACCGTGTGCATCTCCCCATCCTCGGCCTTGCTCTGGACGGCCAGGCCGGTGCGCAGGGCCTGCTGTCCCGATGAGGCTCCGCTCGAACTGCTCGTCCCGGTCTGGCCGCATCCGGCCAGCATCACCGCCGCGGCCAGGGCCGCCAGATACTGTCTTGCTCTCATCTTCTCGCTCCTTTGTATGCCCCCGCGGGGGCTTTTGGGCCAGTATACCCGCCCCGGACCGGTTTTATGCGCACAGAAAAGCGCAGATAATCAAAAAGTCCCGTCCAGCCGACATGTGCGGATGGACGGGACACATACAGGGAAATTTGGCGCTGAGAGTGTGCGAGCCGCCTTGCGGCGAGTGCGCGGTTCAGCGCTAAATTTTGTCCCCAGGGACTGCGAAGCTGAGGCGCGTCCCGCGGACGAAACAGCCAAAGCGGAGCAGGGGCAGCGGTCTGCCTTTTGCAAGCCCGCTGCGACGGGCGCAGCAAAAGCAGGGAACCGCAACCACCAGGGGGAAGGAATTTCTGACGCGCGGCTGCGCGCAGAAATGGGTTCCCCCTGGAGCGTGTCGTTTTTCGACACGCTCAAGCGCCGCAAAGCGCTTCTCAAAGCCGTGTTGAAAATTCGTATCACAGCAGGGGGCTGACCAGGCGCAGCACGTCGTCCAGCAGGGTGCCCAGCAGGCTGGTGCGGCAGTCGTCGATGGAGATGCGATGGCTCTGGGCAAAGGCCTTTTCGGCGTCGGCGCGCACCGCCGCCACCTGGCTGCCCCCCATCAGTAGGGTGCCGCATTCAAAGTGGAGGTAAAGGCTGCGGTAATCCATATTGATGCTGCCCACAGTGGCGATGTGGTCATCGCTGACATAGCACTTGGAGTGGATGAACCCCGGGGTGAACTCGTAGATCTTCACCCCCGCCCGCAGCAGGGGCAGGTAGTAGGAGCGGCTCAGCCGGAACACGATGGGCTTATCCGGGATACCGGGCAGCACCAGCCGGACATCCACCCCCCGCTTGGCCGCCAGCTTGAGGGAGTTGAGCAGATCCTCGCCGATGGCCAGATAGGGCGTAAAGATATAGACATACCGCTGGGCCTGGTCGATGATATCCCGGTAGACGCTCTCGGCCAGACGCTCCTCGTCCAGAGGGCTGTCGGCATAGGGCTGCACCACCCCGTCGGTGGGCGCGGTGCAGGTGGGGCGGAAGGGGCTGTAATCCTCCTCCATGGGGCGGAAAGCGTTCCAGAAATTCAGGAACATGACGGTGAAATTCCACACCGCATGGCCTTCCAGCCGGACAGCGGCGTCCTTCCAGTAGCCGAACCGTTCCTCTGCGTTGATATACTCATCCGCAAAGTTGGTGCCCCCGTTGTAGGCCACGTTGCCGTCGATGGAAACGATCTTGCGGTGGTCCCGGTGGTTCATCACCAGCGACACCAGAGGCACCACCGGGTTAAAGGGGATGCAGCGGATGTGGGCCCGTTCCAGCCGGACCACAAAGCCCGAGGGTACGGTGGTCAGACAGCCCATATCGTCATAGATCACCCGCACATCCACACCGGCAGCGGCCTTTTCCCGCAGGATATCCTCCACCGCGTTCCACATCCTGCCGGGGCGGATGATGAAGGTCTCCAGGAAAATGAACCGCTGGGCCTTGCGCAGATCCTCCAGCAGGTGGGGGAACATCTCCTCGCCGCTGGAATAATACTGCACCGAGGTGTTCTGCCAGGCAGGCCAGGGGCCGTACTTTGCAATATAGCTGCTCAGCTGGCGGGTGCGGGAGGGCAGGTCCGCCACCTGGTCCGGGTGCTGGGCCACCAGCCCGCGGTGGCGGCGGTCCACAGCGGCCATCCGGCGGCGCATCCGGCGGGAGGGGCGCTTGTTGCCCCAGAACAGGTACATCAGACCGCCAAACACCGGCGTAATGCCGATCAGGGCCATCCAGGCGATGGTGTAGGCGGGATTTTCATCTTTGCGCACCAGGAACAGGATGATCAGCACGCTGAGCGAAGTCATGACGCCATTCAGCCAGGCCGCGTACTCGGTCAGGCGCAGATAGAGGGAGGCCAGCCACACCAGTTCGATGAGGATGAGCAGAAAGGTAATGGTGATCTTATTGACAAAACGGCTGAAAAATTTGACAATGGGCAGTCTGAACATAGCTTCTCCTTCCCTTGCGGGGCCTGCCGGCCGGCCCCGGGACGCTTTCCTTTTCCGACAGTATACCGCCCCTGTGCGCTTTTTGCAAGCCGCCCTCCCCAAAAAGAGACAAAACCGGCCCGTCTGTACACACAGGCGGGCCGGCCAGACTGTCAAAAAAGTCCTGTCCAGCCGACATGTGCGGATGGACAGGACACATACAGGGAAATTTAGCGCTGAGAGTGTGCGAGGCCGAAAGGCCGAGTGCGCGGTTCAGCGCTAAATTTTGTCCCCAGGGGGATATTAGGGGGAAAGAATTTCTGACCTGCGCAGCAGGCAGAAATGGGTTCCCCCTAAAGCGTGTCGTTTTTCGACACGCTCACCGGCCCGTCTGTACACACAGGCGTGCCGGCCGGGGTCTCTTATTCTTTTACGGGCAGCGCAGGCGCTTTCGCGTCCTCATAGCCCACCAGCAGGCCGCCCAGCTCCGCATAGAAGCTGCACAGCGCCCCGCAGGGGACGATCTCTGCTCTGGCGTTCTGCCACACCGCCTCGATCATCAGCTTGAGGCGGCGGGCGGCATTCTCGTTGTCGCAATGGGCGATCTGCACCGGGCCGCCGGCATAGCCTTTGGCCTTCATCTCCAGAATGATCCGCTCCAGCACGCCGTGCTCGCCGCGGGTCTTGCAGATCAGGTCCAGTTCGCCCTGGGGGCTGGCCTGGCCCAGCACCCGGATCCCCAGCGCCCGGGCCACCACGGCGGCGGTCAGCTTGACCCGGCCGTTGCGGGCGAGATTGTTGAGGGACTCCAGGCTGAACAGCAGGTGGGTATGCTGGCTGTATGCCTCCGCGTCCTGGCAGATCTCATCAAAGGCGGCATCCGTGGCCGCCAGGACCGCCATCCGCCGGGCCAGCAGGCACATCTCGGGCCCGGTGGACAGGCTGTCCAGCACAAAGACGCGGGCCCCGGGGTGATTGTCCTGATATTCTTCGGCGGCCATGCGGGCTGCGTTGTTGCAGCCCGACAGGGTGCCGGTGATGGTCACCACAAAGATCTCGTCCGCCCCCTCATAGGCGGCCAGAAAGTCCCCCACATTGGGGCAGGAGGTCGAACTTTTGCCCTTGTAGCTGCGCAAGGCATGGGCCATGGCAAAAGCATCCGTCTCAGGAGCATCCACATACTCCTGCTCATCGGTAATAATCTTCAGGGGCACACAGGCAAAGTCGATCCCCTGCATCCGGCTCAGATTCGATGAGGAATCCACCACGATCTTCCGTTTCATACATACATCTCTCCATTCTGCAGCCGGCAGAGCCAACCGTAGCTTGATTTGATTTCATCATATCAGGTTTTCAATAACTTGTCAACACAATCAAAAAATCTTAACACAAGTTTTTATTTTCGTTTTCTGTTGACATTTCAACGTTTTGCTGTATACTGAAATCATGAATGCTGAAACGAAACGCCGTGTTGCGGCTTCTGCCGCGGGTTTTGCCCTGCCCCGGTATGACCAGCTGCCGACCATGGGGCTGTATCTGGACCAGACCGTCCAATATGTGAACAGCCATTTCCGCACCTTTGCGGGGATGGAGCTGACCGGCTCGATGGTCAGCAACTACGTCAAAAAGGGCCTTATCACCCACCCGGTGCGCAAGAAGTATATGCGGGACCAGATCGCTTACCTCATGTACATCGTGGCGGTCAAAAACGTGCTGTCGATGGAGAACATCCAGATGCTTTTTGCCATCCAGCAGGAGATCAGTACGGCGGAGAGGGCCTACAACACCTTCTGCGCCGAGTTGGAGTCTGCCATTGGCCAGGTGTTCGGCCTGGATGCCGCCCCGCGCCCCACAGACAGCGACCTGACCGAGGAGCAGTACCTGCTGCGCCGCACCATCATCCCGGCCGCCCACAAGATCTATCTGGACTGCTGGTTCGATGCCCTGCGGCAGGAACAGGCCCTCTGGCCCGACATCCTGGACGACCTGAACTGAAAACAAAAATACCCCGGCATCGCTGCCGGGGCGTTTTTTATATTCAGTCGGCTGCGGCGCAGCGGGCCATGATCTCGCTGGCCAGGGCGTCCATCTGGGCTTCGGTGGAAGCCTTGACCGCGCCGTGGATGCTGACGATGTGCTCGCACAGGGTGATCCCCTTCATGCCGGTGAGGGATGCGGTCATCAGCTTGGCGGCCATGGGAGCCCACATGCCGTTCTCCATCAGGCCCGCGATGCGGTTCTGGAAGTTCTTGGTCTTGAGGTGGGTCAGGAAGGTCTCCATCGGGGGGAACAGGAATCCGTCGTAGGTAGCGCAGGCCAGCACCATCTTGCCGCAGCGGAACGCCTCAGCCACCGCATAGGACACATCGGTGCGGCACAGGTCGATCTCGATGACCTTGGCCCCGGCGGCACGCAGCTTTTCAGCCATGGTACGGGCGGCGGCCAGGGTATGGCCGTGGATGGAAGCCGACGCCACCAGGATCTCGGCGGGCGCCTCGGGCTTGTAGCTGGACCATGTATCGTACAGGTGCAGATAGCCGGTCAGGTCGCCCTTCAGCACGGGGCCGTGCAGGGGGCAGATCTGCGCGATGTCCAGGGCGGCGGCCTTCTTCAGCAGGGCCTGCACCTGGGGGCCGTACTTGCCCACGATGTTCAGGAAGTAGCGGCGGGAATCCTCCACCCAGTTGTCAAAGCTGTCGCCGTCGGCCACCACGCCGAACCGGCCAAAGCCGTCGGCCGAGAAGAGGATCTTCTCGCTGGACTCATAGCTGACCATCACTTCGGGCCAGTGGACCATGGGCGCAAACACAAAGTGCAGGGTGTGGCTGCCCAGCTCCAGGGTATCGCCGTCCTTCACCATCACCTTGCGGCCGGCAGCGATGGCGCCGGGGAAAAAGTTCTCCAGATAGGCAAAGGTCTTGGCGTTGCCCACCACCTGCATGGCGGGATACTTGGCGGCCAGGCGGGCCACATTGGCCGAGTGATCCGGCTCCACATGGGAGACGATCAGATAATCGGGGGCGGCGCCGTCCAGTTCCGCCTCCAGTGCCTCCAGCCAGGCGTCGGTGGCGCGGGCGTCCACCGTATCCAGTACGGCGGTCTTGCTGTCGCGAATCAGGTAGGAGTTGTAGCTGACGCCGGTGGGCACCGGGTACTGGCTCTCAAACAGATCCAGGGTGGTGTCGTTGATGCTGATGCCCAACACAGAATCGGTGACATGGGTCTTGTATACGTTCATGGCGGGTCGTCCTTTCCTTCCATTTTTTCCTATCATTTCCATTTTACTGCAAAGGGCGCCGGGCCGGGGTGGCCGTGACCGGGCCTGCGGCGGCGCCCTGGTTCCTTCGCGGCTGTTATCATACCATATTCATATGGAAAAAGCAATGCCAAAACCGCTCACGGGATAAAAAATCCGCTCATTCTTCCCCGCCGGTCAGGCTGGCCCGGGGCGGCTGGCCGGGAGCCGCGTCCAGCTCCAGCAGGGCGGCGGCGCTGGCGTCGTCCAGAGACTGCACCGAACGCAGTTTGCGGTTGATGGCCCGGGTGCGGGTGCCGATCAGGTCATCCAGCTCCCGGTCGGACTGGCGCAGCCGGTCTTGCAGGCGGGACAGTCCCTTGTCGAACTTCTCAAACTCGGTCTTGACCGCGCCCAGCACCTGCCACACCTCGTTGGAGCGCTTTTGGATGGCCAGCGTCTTGAAGCCCATCTGCAGGCTGTTCAGCAGGGCGGCCATGGTGCTGGGGCCCGCCACATTGACCTGGTAGTCGCGCTGGAGCTTTTCCACCATGCCCAAGTTGACCACTTCGGCATACAGCCCCTCAAAGGGCAGAAACAGGATGCCGAAGTTGGTGGTATAGGGGGGCTCCACATATTTGGTGCGGATGTCTTTGGCCTCGGCGCGGACCACCTGCTCCAGGGCGCGGCGGGCCGCTTCCACGGCCTGGGCGTCCCCCGAGGCATAGGCGTCCTGCAGGTGGGCGTAGGTGTCCCCCGGGAACTTGGAGTCGATGGGCAGCCAGATGTTCTGGCCGTCGGCTCCGGGCAGCCGCACCGCAAATTCCACCCGGTTGGCCGATTCGGGGATGGTGGCCACATTGGTGGCATACTGTTCGGGGGCCAGGATCTCCTCCAGGATGGCGCCCAGCTGGATCTCACCCAGGATGCCCCGGGTCTTGACCCCCGACAGCACCTGTTTGAGGCCGCCCACATCGGCGGCCAGGGTCTGCATCTCACCCAGGCCCTTGTACACCTGCTCCAGCTGATCGCTGACCGTCCGGAAGCTCTCGCTGACCCGTTTTTGCAGGGAATCCTGGAGCTGCTCGTCCACCGTATGGCGGATCTCCTCCAGCTTCCTGGCGCTCTCCGCCCGGACGGCGTCCATCCCCTCGGTCATGGTGCGGCGCATATCCTCCAGCTTCTGGCTGTTGGACAGTTCCAGGGTGCGCAGGCGGCTCTCCAGGGTGCGCTCCATGCTCTGGACCCGGCCCTCCAGGTTTTTCTGCTGGACCCCCTGGCTGTCGGTCATCTGGCGGGCCATACCCTCCACCGCGTCCTTGACCCCCCGGATGGCCGCATAGTTCTGGTCGGCCAGGGCGGCCTGGCTGGCCCGCAGTCTCCGGTCAAAGTCGGCAGCCTGGGCGGCCAGCTGTTCGGACAGCCAGTGTTCCATCTCCTCCCGGGCGTTGTCATCGGGGCGGCGGCTGCGCAGCAGCAGCACCACCAGCAGGATATCGCCCACCACGAGCAGCAGGCAGAGTACAATGCTCATTTCCATCATATACCTTTCCTGGTCAATCCAATTCTTCGTAGCACAGGGTCTCTTTGGTGCTGACCACCTGGTCCCCGTACAGGCCCACGCCGTCGGCCTCCACCTCGCCGGTCTGGTTGTCGTAGGGGTCCGCCCGGAAACCGTACATGGGCGGATCGAAAGGCGCGCCAAAGGCCCGGTTGGCCACCATCCGGCCGGGGTCCAGGCTGCCAAAGTAGTGGCGGCGCAGCTCCTCCTCCCCTGCCCGGGCCATCGAGGCCCCATACGAGCAGTCGGCGTACATCCAGCCCCAGGGCTCGATGTAGAACTTGGCCCAGTCATGGCAGCCGCACTTGCCCGGTCCCACCGCCAGGCCGCTCTGCCATTTGGCGGGGATGCCCGCGATGCGGCAGAGGGTGATGAAGGTCAGGGCCATCACGCCGCAGTCCCCCCGGCGGTCGGCAGCGCAGCAGGTGGGGATGTCCTCCAGCACAAAATAGGCGGGCTGGTAGTGGTAGCGGACGTTCAGGGTGATGTAGTCATAGAAACGCCGGGCCTTTTCCACCGGGCTGGTGACCCCCTGGGTCAGCTGGGCCGCCAGCGCCCGCAGGAAGGGAGTGAACACGATGTGGGGCGGCTCCTCGGCGGTGTCAAAGCTGGGCTGGGTGCTGTCAGGCACCGCGTCCATCGGCTCGATGTAGCGGGCGGTGCTGATGTAGCTGTACCGCGCCGTAAAGAAGCGGTTCTCGGTCAGGTCGGCCTCCCAATAGGCGGTGCGCTGGGGCACGTCGGCCAGGGCAATGAAGGTGGGCTGCACCGACCATTCCTCCAGCCGGATGTCGCTCTGGGCCCGGCAGGCCGCCGGCAGGGGCAGCCAGGCCCGCACATGGACGCTGTCCCGGCCCTCGGCTTTGGCCCTGGCCAGCGCTCGGGCAAAGGCCTGGTCCGACATCCCCACCCCTGTGGCCAGGGTGATGCGCGCACGGGCAGACCCCCGCTGCTTCATCTTTTGGTGCACCGCCTTGCGGCGGGCCAGAGCCTGGCCGTCCCGGGGCGGGGGCGATGCCTGCCGGGCCGCAAAGCTGGGGTCGGTGTCCAGCAGCGTCTCATCGAACCGGTCCAGGTAGTGCTTTTCCCCTTCCACAAAGCGCCAGTCCACCCGGCCGGCCCGCTCCAGGGCCTGCAGCTCCTCCAGAGTGAAATCCGGCACCTTGGCCTGCATTTTAGCCACGGCCTGCTGTTGGTCGTAAGGGTACTCCAGGGGCAGACGGCGCATGATCTCCCGCTGCGCTGTCATCGCTTCCCGCTGGCCGTCCGGCCCGCGGGGGGTGGGGTTGGCGGCCAGACCCGGGCCGTTCTGGGTGGCGGACCAGTCCTCGGCCAGCCGTTCGTCGATCCGGGCGATGGCCTCGGCAAAATACCCTGCGGCCTTGAGTCTGGCGATATCGCCGGGCAGGCCCTCATTCAGGCTGCGGAAGGTTTCATTGAGATCTCGGGGCATAAAATCACCTCTCTTTTGGGATAGGTCACTGCTCTGTCTTACCCGCCTGCGTGCCGTGCAGCCACCGCCTGTTCCCAGAAGGCGGCTGCCTGGTACAGCCAGCCCTCCGCGTCGGTGCCGGTGCCGGTGGCGCTGCCGTGGGGCGCATTGTCAAACACCAGCATCTGGTGCATGACGCCATGGGCCTCCAGGGCCCGATCCAGCGCGGGGCTCTGCAGGGGGAAGAAGATCCCCTTCAGGGTATTGTCATTCCGGCCGTACCATTGGAAGGTGGGCGGGAAATCGGAACTCACTTCCGCCGCCACCTCAATGTTGTAATAGTAGTCCCCCGGCGCCAGGTGGTCCCCCGGCTCCGCCCCGTCGTAGAGGTAAAAGAAGGCGGGTTTGCTGTACATATAATTGATGATGGGGTAGGCCAGCAGCAGCGCCCCGGGCTTGGGCAGGCCGTAATTGCTGTACCCCATCCGGTCGGTGCCAAAGATGGCGCACAGCTGCCCCCCTGCCGAGTGGCCCACCAGAGCATAGTCCTCGGCCTGGACATCGAACCTTTCGGCGTTCTCGGTGATGAACTGCACTGCCCGCACCAGGTCCTTGTAGTTGGCGTTGTCTTTCAGGTCGCGCCCGATGCGGTAGCGCAGGATAAAGGCCCCATAGCCCATCTCGTGCAGCTGGCTGACCGCCCCGCAGGCTTCCTTGACCACCGACGTGCGCTCGAACATATTGCCCGCCAGCACCAGGGCATATTTGGCGCCGGGCTGGGTGGCAGGGAAATAATACAGCTCCACCTCGGCCAGGGAGGGGTCTGCCGCGATCTCCTCGGGGGTATAGATCGGGTAGGTGACCTGCACCCCCTGATTATAGTTGTCGATGATGAGGTTCAGCCCGGCCACGCCGTCCTCCACCGTGGGTCCGATGAACCGGCGCAGCGTCCAGTGGCCGTACATCCAGGGCTGTTCGGGCAGCAAGTCTCCCCTGTCCCATGTATTGACCCCCGAACCCATGATCCCCTCATTGGCCCGCATCTCGGCCACCGTGGTGTCAGGGGTCACATGGGGGGCGCCGGCTGCCTGTGCAGGCATCAGCAGCGCTGCCGCCAGCATCGCCAGGGCCGCGCCGGCACAAAGCCTCTTTTGGATCTTGCCTGTGATCGTCATAAGAAGTACCTTTCTTTCCTGTCATCTCTCCGCCAGCCGGCGGCGCAGTTTCTTCTATTGTACCCTCCAAAGGGCTCCTTGTCAAAACATTTACAAAACCGTCGCATTGTGCTTTGGGGCGAAATCTGCTATACTGTTGCTGTGCCCTTTGATTTTGGTTGCAAAGGAGGAGGTCCTTTTTATGTGGACACGCAAACTTTTAAAGACCAACGCCAAACATGTGCTGAGCCGCAGCTACTGGCAGGTCTTTCTCGCCTGCCTCATCGCTTCCCTGCTGTGCGGCACCATCGAGCTGCGGTACAACGTCGGCTCAAACAGCGCATCCAGCCTGCCCCAGGAAGCCGCCCAGCTGGCCAGCAATCAGGGTTTTCCCTATTCCCTGCTGCTGCCCTATCTTTTCACGCTGGGCACCCTGGCCATCCTTCTGTTCCTCTTTGCGGCGCTGTGCTGGACCATCCTGGTCAGCCCGGCCATCCAGGTGGGACTAAACCGCTACCTGCTGTTCAACCGCACCGCTCCCGCCCGGCTGGGTATGCTGTTTTCCAGCTTTACCTATGGCTATTGGAACACGGTGTGGGTCATGTTCCTGCTCAACCTGAAGATCGTTTTGTGGAGCCTGCTGCTGATCGTTCCCGGCATCGTCAAGTCCTACCAGTACCGTTTCGTCGGCTGGCTGCTGGCTGAAAATCCCGGCATGGACGCCAGCCGCGCCTTTGAGATCAGCACCATGATGACCGACGGCGAAAAGTGGAACATCTTTGTGCTGGATCTGTCCTTCCTGGGATGGAACCTGCTGGGCAGCCTGCTGCTGGGCATCGGCGTCCTGTTTGTGCAGCCCTATACCTCAACCACCAATGCCGAGCTCTACGCAGCCATGCGGGCCAAAGTGATCGCCTCCGGCTATGTCACCGAGGCCGAGCTGCAGGGCGCTCCCATCGATTTCTGATACGAAAGAACGGACGAATTTTCATGGAACAGGAAATGACGATCCGGCCCATGCGGCCAGAGGACTGGCCCCAGGTGGCCGAGATCTATACCCAGGGCATCGCCACCGAACACGCCACCTTCCAGACTGCCTGTCCCCCTTACCGGGCGTGGGACGCCTCCCACATCCGGGAGTGCCGGCTGGTGATCCTGGCCCCCGACGGGGCCATCGCGGGGTGGGCGGTGCTGTCCCGGGTGAATATGCGCTGGTGCTACCGGGGGGTGGCCGAGGTGAGCATCTATGTGGGGGAGCGCTACCGCGGCCACGGCTACGGATACCACCTGCTGACCGCCCTGTGCCGCGAGACCGAGGCCGCCGGCTACTGGACCCTGCAGTCCACCGTCCTCCAGGACAACGAGGCCAGCCGGCGCCTGCACGCCAAATGCGGGTTCCGGGTGGTGGGCCGCCGGGAGCGGATCGCCCGGGACTGTCACGGCCGCTGGCTGGACACCTGGCTGATGGAGCGGCGCTGTGCCGCCGACGAGCCCCCGGGATACATCAAGCTTTAAAGACAAAAAAGCCTGTGCCTTTTAAAGGGCACAGGCTTTTGTTTTGTATGGATGTAAAAGGGGGCTCACACGCAGATGGCCTTCTGACGGTCGCGGTAGAGGGCCTCCAGCACCGCGCAGTATTTGTCGGCGATGCAGACGATGACTGCCTCCCGGCACCGGGGCGCGTGGAGCAAAGTCAGGGGCCACATATGGCTGCGGATGATGTTGCGCACCTTGGGGCTGAGGGAAAAGCACCGCTCGGCGTTCTCTCTGGCCAGCAGCGGGTGGATGAAGCCGTGCATCTTGAAGATGCTGCGCAGCCCGCTGCACAGCTGGAACCGGCCTGCACAGTGCCAGTCGTAGAGATAAAAATCGTGCAGCAGCGCCCCCACCGCCAGCGCCGTCTCATCTGCGCCGAGATGGAACCGCCGGTTGATCCAGAAGCTCACCCGGGCCACGTTCCAGCAATGCTGGTAGGTGGTCACACTGCCGTGCTGGATGTAGTTGTCCATCTCCAGCACACGGGGGTCCTTTTCGTAGGCTTGCAGGATGCCCCGCAGGCAGCTGTGTTCTGTTTCAGACAGGATCATAGGTTTCCTCCCTAAGATAGGCCCCGGGCCGCCGTCAGGAACGCAGCTGCACCGGGGATGAATCCCCAAAATATTCCGCTTGTGAAGGGTTTTCGCGGCGCAGGGTCAGATCCACCACATACTGGACCCCATCCCCCAGCGCCTCCAGGTCGGCCAGCTTGGCCTGGGCCGAGGCCTGGTCCGGATACCATTGCAGCAGGAAGAAGTTTTCGGCTTCCACCCCATAGTACAGCCATGCGCCGTCGGCGCGCAGCAGATCCTCCAGGTGGTCCACATGGTCCCCGTCCAAAAGGCCCAGTCCCTCCTCTGCATAGAGGGTCTCAGGCTCCACCTGCAGTTTCTCGATCACCCGGATCGAGCTGTCCAGATATTCGTCCTGGGGGATGGCCTTGCCCGACTTCTCCCATCCGGTCAGGAAAGCCTGCAGCAGCAGGCCCTTCACCGATATCCTGGGCTGGTCGTCACGGAACGGCATATCTCTCGCTCTCCTTTGCCGTACAGAGCGGATGCCCTCCGCTCCATAGTATACAAAAACAGGTGGCCCGTGTCAATCGGTTTCCACAATCTTTTCATCGTATTTACGAAAAAGTCGCCTTTCCCTTACGGGTGGAAGTCCAGGGTCTCCCCCAGCCACTCGCAGGCCAGTGCAAACCAGTGGGCCGCATGGGGCAGCGGGGTGTTGACCTCGGCGGTGCAGACGCTCAGGCCGTGGACGCCGTGAGGGAACAGATGCGCTTCACAGGGCACCTGGGCCTTGCGCAGGGCGGACACCAGCAGCAGGGTGTTCTCCACCGGCACGGTGCTGTCGTCCATGGTATGCCACACAAAGACCGGGGGCGTGCGGGAGGTGATCTTGTCCTCCAGGCCAAAGGCCAGGTGGCTGGCCTCATCCCGGCTGCCGCTGAGCTGCACGAAGCTGCCCCGATGGGCGCAGGGACCGGCGCTCACCACCGGATAACCCAAAATCAGGGCGTCGGGGCGCTGCTGGCCGGCCGGCAGCGCAGGGTCGGGCAGGTCCAGCACAGCCGAGGACAGCGCCAGGTGCCCCCCTGCCGAAAAACCGCACACCGCGATCTTGTCCGGACAGATGCCCCACTCGGCCGCATGGGCCCGCAGGGCAGCCAGCGCCCCGTTCACCTGGGCCAGGGGGCGGTAATCCCGGGCCTGTTCGCCCACGCTGTAATGCAGCACCGCCGCATGGTAGCCCGCTGCCAAAAAGCGGAGAGCCACCGGGTCCCCTTCCCGGGGGCTGACGTGCTCATAGCCGCCGCCCGGGATCACCAGCACCAAAGGCCGGGTCTGGAACAGGGGCATGGCCTGCTCTGCATCCCGCAGATAGACCGTCAGCCGGCTGCCGCAGGGGTTCAACGTCTCGATCTTCATCTTTTTATCCTCCCATCTATACGACCTGGATGGTCTGCCTGCCCCCTATTGTACCTCACAGCGCCCCGGCTGGAAAGGGGGATTTTTAAACTTTTTATGAAGGAAGCCCCTTCCCTCTTGATTTTCAGGTCAAAACGGTGTATATTAGCACTCGTAAACTATGAGTGCTAGGGTGTATCTGAGAAGTCAAAAATGCTGAGATATTCGCCAAAAAACGCCAGATGCAAGGCGCATGAGCGCTGCACTCCTTTGTGGAATGCAAGCGAATGCAACGCGGCAGATGGGGCTTTTTGGTAGAATAGAACAGCGTTAGGGAGTTTTCAGATACACCCTAACTATCCATACCAGAAAAGAGGTTTTTGCTATGGCAATGCAGCCGTTCCAGGCCGAAAGCAAAAAGCTGATGGACCTGATGATCAATTCGATCTATACCAACAAGGAGATCTTCCTGCGGGAGCTGATCTCCAATGCCTCCGACGCCATCGACAAGCTCTATTTCAAGAGCCTGACCGACACCTCGGTGGGGATGGACCGGGAGGATTTCCGCATCCTGCTGACGCTGGACAAGGACGCCCGCATGCTGACCGTATCGGACAACGGCATCGGCATGACCCGGGAGGAGCTGGAGCAGAACCTGGGCACCATCGCCCACTCGGGCAGCCAGGACTTCAAGGCCGAAAACGTGGATGAGAACATCGACATCATCGGCCAGTTCGGCGTGGGCTTCTACTCCGCCTTTATGGTAGCCGACCGGGTCACCGTCATCTCGAAGGCCTACGGCAGCGACCAGGCCTGGCAGTGGGAGTCCAGCGGGGTGGAAGGCTATGAGATCACCCCCGCCGAAAAAGAGACCGCCGGCACCGATATCATCCTGCACATCAAGCCCAACACCGACACCGACAACTACGACAACTATGTGTCCGAGTACGGCGTGGCCGCCATCGTCAAGAAGTACAGCGACTACATCCGCTACCCCATCCAGATGGAGCGCACCAAGAGCCGCCAGAAGCCCGAACCCGATCCCAAGCCCGAGGACTACAAGCCCGAGTGGGAAGAGTACACCGAACTGGAGACCCTGAACAGCATGGTCCCCATCTGGAAGAAGCAGAAGAGCGAGGTCACCGACGCCGAGTACAACGAGTTCTATAAGAACCGCTTCGGGGATTATGCCGACCCGGCCCGGGTGATCGTCAGCCGCACCGAGGGCACCGCCAACTACAACGCCCTGCTGTTCGTGCCCGGCCACCGGCCCTACGATTTCTACACCAAAGAGTACGAAAAGGGCTTGGCCCTGTATGCCTCGGGCGTTCTGATCATGGACAAGTGCGCCGACCTGCTGCCCGATTACTTCAGCTTTATCAAGGGCGTGGTGGACAGCCAGGACCTGAGCCTCAACATCAGCCGTGAGACCCTCCAGAAGGACAGCCAGCTCAAGCTGATCCACAACGCCCTGGAGAAGAAGATCAAGAACGAACTGAACGCCATGCTGGTCAACGACCGGGAGAAGTACGAAGCCTTCTGGAAAGAGTTCGGCCGCCAGATCAAGTTCGGCGTCTACTCCGACTATGGGATGCACACCGAGCTGCTCCGGGGCCTGCTGCTGTTCTACTCCGCCAAGGAGCAGAAGATGGTCACCCTGCAGGAGTATGTGGACAAGATGCCCGCCGAGCAGAAGTACATCTACTTCGCCGCCGGCGACTCGGCCGACCGGCTGGCCAAGCTGCCCGCCGCCGCCCTGGTGCTGGACAAGGGCTATGATCTGCTGCTGCTGACCGAGGACGTGGACGAGTTCTGCTTCCAGATCATGCACAGCTTCCCCCGCAAGGATGCCGAGGGCAAGGACGGCACCGTGGAGTTCAAGAACATCAACGGCAGCGACCTGGGTCTTGAGACCGACGAGGAGAAGAAAGCCGCCGAGGACGCCACCGCCGAGAACAAGTCCCTGTTCGACGCCATGAAGGCCGCCCTGGAGGGCAAGGTCAAGGAGGTCAAGGTCTCCACCCGGCTGAAGGACCACCCGGTCTGCCTGTCGTCGGAGGGCCCCCTGTCCATTGAGATGGAGAAGGTCCTGTCCCGCCAGCCCGGCAGCGAGGATGTCAAGAGCGACAAGGTGCTGGAGGTCAACGCCAGCCACCCGGTCTTTGCAGCCCTCAAAGCCGCCCAGGAGGCCGGCGACACCGACAAGGTGAACCAGTACAGTCAGATCCTCTACGCCCAGGCCCAGCTGATCGAGGGCCTGCCGGTGGACGACCCTGTCGCCTACGCCGACGCCGTCTGCGCCCTCATGAAATAACAGGAGGGCCGCGCACACCGTCCATCCCGGACAGGATCAAAATTTTTCCTCTCTTATAAGAAAGCCTTAACAAACGAGCCGTGTTCCATTATAATAAAGGGGAACACGGCTTTTTTTGCCGTTTTGTCAGGAGGTTTCGTCACGATGCAGCTGGAGCACAAACACTATTTTGCCCGCATCCCCACCATTTTCCTGTTGGTCCTGCTGGGCACCGTCCCCTGGCTGGCGGTGGTTTTGTTTATCCTGCGGACCATCGACCGGGATGCGGAAAAGAAAGAGCGGAATGCCTTTCAGGAGGGCCGGTCCGCAGGCGCCGCTTTCCGCCCCCAAGAGGCCGGCGCCCCAAAGGCAGCCTACGATTACAGTGTCCACTATACCCCCGACGGCATGACGGCCGACGAACAGCGCAAGTCCCGCCGACGCCAGCAGACCCTGATCAAGTGGTGCACCGTCCTGGGAGGCCTTGTGCTGCTGGCCGGGGTGCTCAGCCTGCCGGAGAGCATCTATTATAGCCTGTGGAACGATGTGTTCTCCAATCTGACCATGATCGTGGGCGGCGGGGGCGCGCTGGCCCTGGGCCTGGTGATCCGCCGGAGCCGCCGCCTGGAGCGCCAGCTGGACAAGGTGGTGGGCGGCCGGGACAACATCCCCCTGGACGAGCTGTTCGCGGCGGCGGGCCTGACCGAAAAAGAGGGCCGCAAGGTGCTGGAAAACGCCATCGACCACGGCTATTTCGGCACGGATGCTTACATCGACAACCGCACCGGCTTTCTGGTGGTGCGGGGCCCGGCCCCCATCCCTGCCCAGCCCGCTCCCGAGCCCCAACCCGATACCGGCGGGGAGACCCAGTACCAGAAACTGTTGCGCCAGCTGCATCAGGCCGGACAGGCCATCACCGACCCCGACATGAAGGGCAAGGCCGACCGGCTGGAGCAGGTCAGCGCACGCATCTTCGCCCTGGCCGAGGCCGACCCGGACAAGGAGGAGCAGCTGCGCAAGTTTACCAGCTACTACCTGCCCACCTCCCTCAAGCTGCTGCACACTTATGCCCAGCTGGACAGCCAGGGGGTGGACGGTGAGAACATCGCCAAAACCAAGCAGAGCATCGAGCGCTCGCTCGACCTGCTGGTCACCGCCTTTGAAAACCAGCTGGACAAGCTGTTCCAGTCGGACGCACTGGACGTGTCGGCGGACATCGCCGCCCTGGAAGGGATGCTGAGCCTGGACGGCCTGTCGGGGCACAGCGACTTCACCTCCAACCCCTCATAAAGGAGAGCCTATGCCGCATATCATCGAGATCAACGACCTGTCCGATCCCGCCCTGGACGTATTTGCACGCCTGACCCAGGCCCAGCTGCGCAGCCGCCTGGAGCCGGAAAAAGGGGTCTTTATTGCCGAGAGCCCCAAGGTCATTGCGCGGGCCCTGGACGCGGGGCTGCTTCCCCTTTCCCTGCTGATGGAACGGCGGAAGATCGAGGGTCCGGCCCAGGAGATCCTGGCCCGCTGCCCGGCTGATACCCCCGTCTACACGGCGGACCGGGATATCCTGACGGCCCTCACCGGCTACCAGCTGACCCGCGGCATACTGGCGGCCTTCCACCGTCCCGCCCTGCCCGGCGTGGAAGTTCTGTGCCGGGACGCCCGCCGGGTGGCGGTGCTGGAAAACATCGTGGATTCCACCAACATCGGGGCCATCTTCCGTTCGGCGGCGGCGCTGCACATCGACGCGGTGCTGGTGACTCCCTCCTGCTGCGACCCCCTGTGCCGCCGGGCGGTGCGGGTGAGCATGGGCACCGTCTTTCAGGTGCCCTGGACCCAGATCGGCGCCGAGCCCGCCGACTGGCCCATTGCCGGCCTGACCCAGCTGAAGGCTCTTGGTTTCAAGACCGCCGCCCTGGCCCTGACCGACCGTTCGGTGTCCATCGACGACCCCGCCCTGATGGCCGAACCCCGGCTGGCCCTGGTGCTGGGCACCGAAGGGGACGGCCTGACCGCCGACACCATCGCCCACTGCGACTACACCGCCAGGATCCCCATGTCCCACGGGGTGGACAGTCTGAACGTAGCGGCCGCCAGCGCCGTGGCCTTCTGGCAGCTCCGGGCGAGGGGGTGAGTTTTTCTGCAAAAGGAGGTTTTCCTATGGAGATCGTCATCCTCATTGCCGCCGCACTGGTCGTCTGCGGCGTCATGCTGCTGCGGGGCAAGGCCTGGCAGTCCTTCGTCGACCGCCACACCGGCGGCAAGGACAACAAAAACAACTGAATCCCGCCCTGGAAGCCGCAAAGGAGTACCTTTATGAAGCCTGCTTTTTTGGACCGCCTGCTGAATGCGCTGGCGCTGCTGGTGCTGGCGGGGATCAGTGTGTTTTTGGCTGCCCGCTGGCAGGCCCTGCCCAGCCGGGTGCCCATGCACTACAACGCCTTTGGCGAGATCGACCGGTGGGGCAGCAAGACCAGTCTGGCAGCGCTGCTGGGTGTGGCCTGGGTCCTCTATGGGCTGCTGTCGGTGATCGGCCGTTTCCCCGCCCTGTGGAATACCGGGGGCCTGCAGATCACTGAAGCAAACCAGACCCGGGTCTATGCCGCCCTGCTCCACCTGCTCAGCAGCACCAAGCTGCTGATGGCCCTTGTGTTCGGCTTTCTGGCCCTCTGCTCCATCCTGGCCCGGCCGCTGCCGGCTTGGTTCATGCCGGTGACGCTGGCCCTTTTGCTGGGCAATCTGGGCGGGTGGATGCTGCGGGCCTACCGCAGCCAATGATCGCAACGAAAGGAGTCTTTATGGAATCCGTCATCCTCTATGGCAGCCAGTACGGAACCACCCGGCGCTACGCCGAAGCCCTGGGCCGGATGTCCGGCCTGCCCGTCCACAATGCGCAGCACAAGCCAGACCTTGCGGGATGCAGGCTGGCAGTCCACCTGGGGGGACTGTATGCCGGCGGGGTCAAAGGGCTCAAGCAGACCTTGCAGGCCCTGCCCCAGGACGCCCGGCTGATGATCGTCACGGTGGGTCTGGCCGACCCCGCCGACCCGGCCAACGTCGCCAACATCCGCCGCTCCATCTCCCTGCAGGTGCCTCCGGCGGTGCTGGCGCGCAGTCAGATCTTCCATCTGCGGGGCGGCATCGATTACAGTAAGCTGAACCTGATGCACAAGACCATGATGTCCCTTTTGTGCAGCCATGCCAAAAAGCTGCCCCCCGAAAAGCAGAACGCCGAGACCCGGGCCATGCTGGAAACCTACGGCAAACAGGTGGATTTCGTGGACGAAAGCACCCTGGACCCTGTCCTTGCGGCCATCCGGGAGGCTCTGTCATGAAGATCCTCACGGTGTGCGGCAGCCTGCGCTTCACTCGTCAAATGATGGAGATCACCGAAAGGAGATCTTATACTACACCAACCTGCGCCCCGAAAGCGCAGACCCCTGAAAGGAGAGTTTTTGTATGATCCGCCCATTTCAGCCGGAAGATCTGGACGCCGTCGTACGCCTTTGGCTGGACGCCAACAGCCAGGCCCACAGCTTTATCCCCCGCTCGTACTGGGAAGAGCAGCGGGAAGCCGTGCGGGCCGCTCTGCCCCGGGCAGAGGTCTACGTGCACCAGAACCAGGCCGGCCAAATCGACGGCTTCATCGGCCTTGTGGGCCAGTGGATCGAGGGGATCTTTGTGAGCCAGGACGCCCGCAGCCAGGGAGTAGGCCGGCTGCTGCTGGACTGCGCCAAAGAACACAAGCCTGCCCTGCGGCTCCACGCCTATCAAAAGAACCCCCGCGCCCTGGATTTTTACCGCCGGGAAGGGTTTGAGATCCTGGGCCAGGGCATCGATCCCGCCACCGGCCAGGAAGAATACACCATGGGCTGGCAGGCCGCCGCCCACAAAAAAGCGCCGCCCGAAGGCGGCGCATAAACGCGATCCCTTACAAGCCGGCAGACGCCAACCTCAAACTTTCAAAAAGTCCCGTCCAGCTGACATGTGCAGATGGACGGGACACATACAGGGAAATTCAGCACTGAGAGTGTGCGAGCCGCTTTGCGGCGAGTGCGCGGTTCAGCGCTGAATTTTGTCCAAAAGGGGGATATTAGGGGGAAAGGATTTCTGACCTGCACAGCAGGCAGAAATGGGTTCCCCCTAAAGCGTGTCGCTTTTGCGACACGCTGAGGCCGGCAGACGCCGGCTTTTCTTTTTGGGCGGCGGGTCAGATCAGGCCCAGCCGGCGGAACGCCACGGCGATGCCGTCCTCGTCCACCGAGGGGCAGGTGAAGGTGCAGCGGGCCTTGAGGGCCTCGGCGCCGTTCTCCATGCAGCAGCTGACCCCGGCCACATCGGCCATTTCCAGGTCGTTCTCGCTGTCCCCAAAGGCCACCGCCGCAGAGGTGGGCAGACCGCAGAAATCGCAGATCCGGCGAATGCCTTCCCCCTTGTTGAACTTGCGGTTGATCAGCTCGCCGCTGACAAAGCCCTGGCGCTGCGCAGGGCCCCCGGCCTCGCAAAAGAGGAACTGATCCTCATAGGCGGCCCTGGCCTGGGCCAGGCAATCCCGGCCCGGGGCTATGTAGCAGATCTTGTAGATCGGCTCCCCCTTGTATTCCTCCAGCGGGCGGATCAGCATTCCGTCCGCAAAAGCCTGACGCCAGCGCTCCAGTTCGCTGTTCACGGCGTCGGGGCGCTGGGCCTGGTAGGCGGCCAGCCGCTCCATCATCTGGCCGCCCCCGTAGGTGGCGTCCCTGGCCTCCAGGGTGCACTCCACCCCGCTTGCCTCCAGCACCGCACGCACTCCGTCGCTCTGGGCCTTGTCCATGGGGCAGTCAAACAGGACGGTGTCCCCGCACACCACATAGCCCCCCGCGCTGCACACATAGCCGTCAAAGCCATAGCGCAGCACCGGGGAGGTCATTTTGTAGTTGCGGCCGGTGCACAAAAACACCTTGTGGCCATTGGCCTGCGCCTGGCGCACCGCCTCCACCGCGCTGGCCGGGGCTTCCATCCGCCCCGGCTGGATGAAGGTGCCGTCGATGTCCAAAAAAATCAGTCGTTTGTCCATATCCGATCCCTCACAATGTTCTTACAAAAAGGGCAGCACGCCCATCCGGGCTGCCCGCACTGCCAAACCGATCACCAGCGCCGCCAGAGCCAGCACCACAGCCGCCCGGCTGCCCGGCTCCTCCTCTCTGGAGGTGCGGGAACGGCGGGCCGGCTCCCTGGCCGGGGCCGCCTTGCGTGCGGCGCGGGAGCGGGCGGGGGCGGCGCTCTCCCGGGGCGGCGTGCCTGCGGCGCTGCGGCTGCCCTTCTGGCGGGCTGCGGCGGCCTTCTGACGGGCCTCCCCGGTGGGATAGACCCACACTTCGGGGGCCGGATCTTCCGGCGCAGGCGGCTGATTGGGGGGCGGAGCCGGTTCCCTGCCCCCTACGCCGCACCGGCGCAGGTAATCCCGTGAGAGCTGGTAATACTTGGCCAGCTCCTTTTCGCTGAAAGCGGTGCCCGCATAGGCGTCCTCAATGCATTCCACCGCCTCATCGAACAGGATGGCCGCCTGGCCCCCTGCCGCCCGGTCCGAGGCGTGGGCCGCTTCGTTGCGGGCGGTGCGCACCGCGTTGCAGGCCCTGCGGGCCGCGCCCGGGTGGGCCGTGCTGCCCAGCAGATCCAGAGGCTGCGCGGCGTCGCTTTCGGGGTCCAGCAGCACCCGCATACACAGGGTGGTATCCAGCTGCTGCCAGCTGGTCTTGCGGCTGACGTCGGGCATATGGCCGTAGTAGGTGGGGCTCTCCTCCTGGCGGCGTGCGATGTGCTCCAGCAGGGAGTCAAAGCTGTGGGGCCCGGGTTTGGCGTCCCAGTGCCAGCGCAGGATGCGGCGGCTGATCTCATCGCAGGACGCCTTGATCTCAAAGGCCGCCTGCAAATAGGCTTCAGGCATACTCTCCCCTCCCTTCTGTTCCGATCCCGGCTCTGAAAAAAACTGCCGGGAAAGGACGCTCCGACCCAAAACAGGGGGAGCGGTCAAAACACGCTCCCCCTGGGCGGGCTGGTTCAGATAAAGAACTGATAGTAAATAAAGCCATACAGGGCGATGCCCGCGCAGATCAGGGCAGTGACCGGCGGCACCCAGCGGATGATATTTTCCGCCATGGGGTCGCGGTCGTCCTCCTCATCCTCCTCGTCCTCCTGGACGGGGGCGGGACGGGGACGGCGGGCAGGCTTTTCCTCTGCCCAGCGGTCCGCCGCCGGGACGGCCCGTGTGGCATCCTCCGGCTGCTGTTCCGGCTCAGGCTCCTCCGGCTGGGCCGGGGGCGCGCTGGGCTGGGTGAAGAGCCGTGTCTCCTGGCTGGCCCGCGTCTCCTGACGGCGGGCAGGCTGCACCGGCTCAAAGGCGCGGGTACCGCCCATCTCAGCAGTTCCGGCAATGCGGGTGGGCTCTGCCTCGGCCTCGGGGGCAGGCAGATCCTCCTCGGGGGGCTGCTCCGGCTGCATCAGGGTGTTCAGGGCGTTTTGCAGCAGGATCCGGTCCGAGCCGCACTCGCTGCAGTAGACCGTGTCCTCCTCCTTGGGATGGAAGGCGCCGCAGGCGCAGTACCAGCCACAGTCCAGCACCTGGGGGGCGTACACCATCCCCTTGCGGCCCATCCGTTCTTCCAGGGCGGCGGCCAGGTCTTCCGGCAGGCGGCGGGGGGCAGGCAGCCGCACCCGCTTGATGTTGTCCAGGCGGACCACACGCTTGCCGTTGTAGACGTTCTTGAGCACCACGTCCACGCTGGTGATGGGTTTTTGGGTGATGAACACCGCATCGTCCATGCCGAACAGCTCCCCGGGCTTGATATCCAGGCCCTGGTAAGCGAACTCATCCTCACAGAGGATCTCTCCCCCGGTGGTCTTGCACTTGAAACGGACGTCCAGGGCGGTCAGATTCACCCGGGAAATGTTCTTGAACGTCAGGCAGACTGCGCGGTCCCCGCTGATGCTGCCCTTGAGCAGCTCCACCCGGACAAACTGCACCGGACTGCCCGGCGTATAGTAGTTGGCTCTGGTTTGGGCAATGGGATCAAAGCTCTCCTCCACAACACTCAACTCCTTCCCTCTCTATGGCGGGGCGGGCTCACTGCCCGTCCGGTTTGGGGTCGTCCTGACCGGGAGCACTCTCCCCGGGGATATCCACCGGGCCGGCGGGGGGCTCGTTCTCGGGCAGAGGCTGCTGTGCAGGCTCGGCCTCAGCTGCTTTGGGCTCATCCGGAGCAGGCTGCTGCGCAGGGGCGGGCTGGGCCTCATCCTTGCGGGGGGGCAGCGTCTCGCCCCGCATGATGGCATTGAACTCGGCCTCGTTCAGCTTCTCGCGCTGGATCAAAGCCTGTGCCAGGGCGTGCAGCTGGTCGATGTGCTCGGTCAGGGTGCGGCGGCAGGTCTCGTAAGCCTCGTCGATGATGTCCCGGATCTCGCTGTCGATCTCGGCGGCGGTGGTCTCACTGTACCCCTTGCCCTGGCCAAAGTCACGGCCCAGGAAGGTCTCCTCCTGGGAGGTGCCGTAGACCACGGGGCCCAGCCGCTCCGAGAAACCGTAGCGGGTAATCATCTGGCGGGCGATGTTGGTGGCCTGCTGCAGGTCGTTGGAAGCGCCGGTCGAGACGTCGTCCAGGATCAGCTGCTCGGCCACGCGGCCGCCCAGGCTGGAAACGATGTCCTCGAACATCTCCCCCTTGGTGACGTAGGAGCGGTCCTTTTCGGGCAGATACATGGTGTAGCCGCCGGCCTGGCCGCGGGGGATAATGGTGATCTCATGCACGCGGGGATGGTGCTTGCAGTAGAAGCCTGCCACTGCGTGGCCCGCCTCGTGATAGGCGGTCAGCTTCTTTTCCTCGGGGGTGACCACCCGGCTCTTCTTCTCGGGGCCCGCCATCACCTTCATGGAGGCTTCTTCGATGTCCTCCATGGTGATGGCCTTGCGGTTGCGGCGGGCCGCCAGCAGGGCCGCCTCATTGACCAGGTTCTCCAGGTCCGCACCGGCAAAGCCGGCGGTGCGCTGGGCGATGACCTTGAGGGACACGTCGGGTGCCAGAGGCTTTTTGCGGGTGTGCACCTTGAGGATCTCCTCGCGGCCCTTGACGTCGGGCAGGCCCACATAGACCTGGCGGTCAAAGCGGCCGGGACGCAGCAGGGCCTTGTCCAGGATGTCGGCGCGGTTGGTGGCCGCCATGACGATGATGCCGTCGTTGGCCTCAAAGCCGTCCATCTCCACCAGCAGCTGGTTCAGGGTCTGCTCGCGCTCGTCGTGGCCGCCGCCCAGGCCGGCGCCGCGCTGGCGGCCCACGGCGTCAATCTCGTCGATGAAGATGATGCAGGGCATACTCTTTTTGGCCTTGTCGAACAGGTCGCGCACACGGGATGCGCCCACGCCTACATACATCTCCACAAAGTCGGAACCGGAGATGGAGTAGAAGGGCACCCCCGCCTCGCCGGCGCAGGCCCGGGCCAGCAGGGTCTTACCGGTGCCCGGAGGGCCTACCAGCAGCACGCCGTGGGGGATGCGCGCGCCCAGGGAGTTGAATTTTTCAGGGCTCTTGAGGAACTCCACCACCTCTTTGAGCTCTTCTTTTTCCTCGTCCTCGCCGGCCACGTCGGCAAAGGTGGCGGTCTTCTGGTTGGTGGACTCGTCCTTGACCTTGGCGCGGCCCACGTTCATCACGTTGCCGCCCCCGGCGCCGCCCCGCAGCATCGAGAACAGGATGAAGCCGGTGCAGCCCAGCATGGCCAGATAGAAGAAGATCTCCATCCAGGGCACCGACTCCCGCAGGGCGGTGTAGTCGTACTCCATGGGGGCGTCGGGATTGGCGGCGTCATAGGCCTCGATATAGCCCTGCACCTCATTGACGAACATGGCGGCATAGGGCAGCTGGTAGCGGACGGTCACCGTGCCGTCGTCATTCTGCTGCACCGAGTCGCCCGAGGAGCTGCCCGACCCCAGCAGGCCGGACATCAGCCCGCCCGTACCGGAAGTCTGGGTGTCGCTGGTGGTGCCGGGCAGGGGCAGGTCCCCTTCCTTGATGTTCATGGTGATGACGCCGGTGTTCCGGTCCAGGGTGAAGGCGGTCACCTGCAAATGTTCAAAGTAGTGCACCACCGTAGAATAGCTCATGGTGGCGCCGGACGATGTGTTGGAAGTGGTGAACACCGACCAGATCATCAGCACGGCGGCCAGCGCCAGCGCCAGGATCAGCGGGTTCAGATGTGGTCTTTTCTGCTGCAAAAACGATCAACTCCAGTTCTGAATGGTTTTGGCGCCGGGCTCACTGATAGATCTCCGGCTTCAGCACGCCCACATAGGGCAGGTTGCGGTATTTTTCGTTGTAATCCAGGCCATAGCCCACCACAAAGGCGTCGGGCACCTCAAAGCCGCGGTAGTCGGCGGCGATGTCGGTCTTGCGGCGGGCGGGCTTGTCAAGGATGGCGCAGATCTTCACCGAGCTGGGGTTGCGCATTTTCAGCATGGGCACCAGGTTGGACAGGGTGACCCCAGTATCCAGCACATCCTCCACGATCAGCACGTCCTTGCCGGTCAGATCGGCGTCCAGATCCTTGACGATCTTGACAAGGCCGGTGGTCTCGGTGTTGGTGCCGCCGTAGCTGGACACCACCATAAAGTCGATGCTGCAGGGGATGCTCACCGCCCGCATCAGGTCGGCCATAAAGACCACCGCCCCTTTCAGGATGGACACCAGCAGCAGGTCCTTGCCTGCGTAATCCTGGCTGATCCGGGCCCCCAGCTGGGCCACCTTGGCCTGCAGCTGTTCCTCGGTGACCAGAATGGTCTGAATATCATCGTGCATCGTCATGACTCAACATCCTCTCTGTTCTCCCTTTCGGGTTGTATCTCCAGGCGCAGGGCAAGGCCGGCGGCCCCATCGGGGGCCAGGCCCTCCGCAAAGCCTGCGCCGCAGACCCAAACGACCTGGCTGCCATCCGCCAGCAACGGCAGGCTGTCCCGCATCCAGGGCGGGATGGCCTGCTCGTTCATCCACTTGCGCAGGGATTTGGTCACCCCGCGGCCCGCAGGCCGGTAGGTGTCCCCCGGCTGACGGCTGCGCAGGGTGAGGGCAGGATGCAACATGGTTATTCTAGCATAATCTGCTACATTTTTTAAGTCTTTTTTGTGAACGACCTGTGTTTTTTCTTGAAAAGTCTCTCTTACCAGCTGTGCCGACAGGGTTTTGCCCCCGCCCAGGGGATAGCGGGACTGTTTTTCGGGGCAGAAAGCCGCCGGCTGCAGCGGTCCGGCAGGAGGCCCCTCCTCCAGCCAGAGGCAGCCCTGGCCGGCCCGCAGCCGCACATCCGACCGCAGCTGTACCGCTCCGGCGCCCCGGGCCACCGCCTCGCAGACCAGCCGGATATAAAGCGCCTCGGGGTCCCGGTGCGGGGCCACCAGGGCGTGGGCCGCCGCCTCCAGGATCAGGGGGTCGGCCTGACGCAGAGGTCCCAGGTCCCAGGCTCCCGGCCAGGCGGCTGCGGCCCGGTCCAGCAGCTCCCGGGCAGCCCGGGCAAAGTAGGCGTCGGCCCGGGCAGCCTTTTCGCAGAAGCGGGCCAGATTTTCCTCGGCGGCGGCGTTGGCCTGGCGCAAAGCGGGCAGCGCATTGTGGCGCAGCCGGTTGCGGGCATAGCCGTCCTCCAGGTTGGTCTCGTCGGTGACCCATGTCTGACGGCAGGCCCTGCAATAGGACTCCACCTGAAGGCGGGTCAGGCAGAGCAGCGGCCGGACGTAGAAATCCCGGGCCGGGCGGATGCCCCCCGCCCCGTGCAGCCCGGTGCCGCGGGCCAGCCGGAACAAGAGCGTTTCCGCTTGGTCGCTAACAGTATGGGCCGTGGCCACCCGGTCTATCCCCTCTCGGTGGAGTCGGGCAAAGCAGGCATAGCGCAGCGCCCGGGCTTCGGCTTCCCCGCCGGCCGCAGAGGGCAGGCCCTCCTCTCCGGCACGGAACACTCGCAGGGGCACCCCCAGCCCGGCGCACTGGGCCCGCACAAAGGCCTCGTCGGCGTCGGCCGCGGCGCCCCGCAGCCTGTGGTTCACATGGCAGGCCGACACCCGGATCCCCAGAGGGCCGGCCAGATCCAGCAGCAGCCGCAGCAGGGCCATACTGTCCGCCCCGCCCGACACGGCTGCCGCCACCTGCTGGCCCGGAGCCAGCAGCCCGGCCTGCCTGCAAAACGCCAGCACCCGGTCCCGGGTCCCATGCAAGGTCTTTTCTTCTTCGGTCATATCAATGCCTGAAATCCACATCCATAAAGCGTGTATGCGCGCCGTCCCAGCCCAGCGGGACGGTGCTGGTCTCGCCGTGGCGGTTCTTCGCCACGATGCACTCGGCGGTATCGGCGTCAACGTCGGCGCCGTCGGGCTGCTGGCTGGCGTAGTAGGAATCCCGGTAGAGGAACAGCACGCAGTCGGCGTCCTGTTCGATCGAACCCGAGTCGCGCAGGTCCGACAGCTGGGGCCGGTGGCCGGAATTGCTGCCCTGCTTTTCCACCGCACGGGACAGCTGGCTGAGGGCGATGATGGGCACATTCATCTCCTTGGCCATGATCTTGAGATTGCGGGTGATCGAACTGATCTCCTGCACACGGTTCTCGGTGCGCTGGCCCGAGGTCATCAGCTGCAGGTAGTCAATGACGATCAGGCCGATGTTGGGCCGGGCCGGGTCCTGGTTGATCCGGCGGATCTTGGCCTTCATCTCGGTGATGGTGATGGAGGAAGTGTCGTCCATGTAGATGGGCGCATCGTGCAGCTTCTCGGTGGCCAGGGCCAGGTATTCCCAGTCCGAGGCGGTGAGGGCGCCGGTGCGGAACGCCTGACTGTCGATCCCCGCCTCGGCGGACAGGATGCGGTTGGTCAGCTGCTCCTTGGTCATCTCAAGACTGAAGATGGCCACCGGGATGTGCTGTTTCATGGCCACACGGGTGGCGATGTTGAGTGCAAAGCTGGATTTGCCCATGCCGGGACGGGCTGCCAGGATGATCAGGTCGCCCCGGCCCAGACCGGTCAGAACGGTGTCCAGCAGCCGGAAGCCGGTGGGGATACCCTTGTATTTGTCGGCGTCGGGGCCGCTGATCTTTTGCAGATTGGTCAGGGTCTCCACCATACTGGAGGACAGGGGGGTCAGGGCGCTGGAATCCCGCCCCGAACGGATCTCATACAGGCGCTGTTCGGCGTTTTCCAGCAGCATACTGGCGTCGGGCTCGTCCCCGGCGTCCTGCAAAATATCCGCCGCCACCCCCATCAGCTGGCGGATGAGGTATTTTTCCTGGACGATCTCGGCATAGGCCCGCACATTCGAGATGCTGGGCACCGTTTCGGCCAGGCCGGTCAGGTAGACTTTGGCCTCGTCCGGGCTTGCAAAGATGTTGTCCGACACCACCGCGTCCAGCAGCGTGACAAAGTCGATGGTCTGATCCCCGGTGAACAGGCGCACCATCTCGGCATAGATCCGCCCGTTCTGGGCGGCATAGAACATCTCGGGGCGCAGGATCTCCACCAGGTCGGTCAGCACATCGGGCTTGAGCAGCACCGCGCCCAGCACGCTCTGTTCCGCCTGCATACTGTAAGGCGGCTGGATGCCCATGCTCTCAAGGTTCAGTTGATTGGAATAGCCGCCCTTCCGGCGTTGTTCCGGCATATCTGCCTCCCCCTTCCACTCGTTTTGCCCATCCGGGGCAGAAACTCAAAAAAGCGCCCCCTCTTTTGCAGGGAGCGCAGCGGCCGCCGGGCAGGTCACTCAGGCCTGCTCGACCTCCACATTCACTTTAAAGCTGGCCACGACGCCCGGATACAGGCGCACCTTGCCGTTGAAGACGCCGGCGTCCCGGATATCCTTGACCTCCAGCTCGATCTTCTTCTTGTCCACCGTCTCGCCGGTGGCCTCGGACAGGGCGGCGGCGATCTCCTTGCCGGTCACCTTGCCGAACAGGCGGCCCGAAGCGCCGCCCTTGGCCTTGACGGTGACGATGCGGCTGTTGATCTTGGCCGCCAGCGCCTGGGCAGCGGCCACATTCTCCGCCTCATGGAAATCGGCGGCGGCCTCCTTGCTGCGGGCGATGTTCAGCGCGGTGGCGTCGGCCACAGCGGCCAGCTTGCGGGGGAACAGGTAATTGCGGGCGTAGCCGTCCGACACCTCATGGATCTCGTCCTTCCTGCCGATCCCCTTGACATCCTGCTTCAAAATAACCTTCATGGCAATCCCTCATTTCCGGCCTGGCAGCTCGCGCCGCGCAGGCCTGTCTCTATCTTACAGTATAGCGCATCCGGGCCGTTTCGGCAAGGGCGGCAAGCCCTTTGCCCGCGTCCTTTTTATTGCAGGCCCTTTGCTTTCTCCTGGGCTGCGTTGCCCAGTTCTTCATACACGCTGTCTCCGGCTTTCCAGTGCATCAGGTTGCGGAGCCTCACGCCCCGGTCGCCGTGTTCCGGGTCATCAAACAGCTCCTGCAGCTTCTGGCAGGGCAGATCCGGGCACTCGCCGCAGTGGGCAAAGCCCTTTTCGATGCAGCAGCACGCCTTATCGCATTCGCCCCAGAACATCGTTCCCGCATTGGCCTTACAGCCTTTGCAGCCGATCTTGTCCTTCCACTCGCACACACCGCAGTAGGCGCCGCAATAGGCGATCATGTTCCGATCCATCTTCATGCAAGCTCCTCCCGGGCAGCGGCCAGGGCGCTCTCGATCACCTTATCCATGTCGTAGTAACGGTACTCGCCCAGGCGCCCGCCGAAGCGGACCTTCTTTTCCTCCCCGGCCAGGGCCTGGTAACGGGCGTAGAGGGCGCTGTTCTTATCGTCGTTGACGGGATAGTAGGGCTCGTCCCCCACCTTCCACTCGGCGCTGTACTCCCGGCTGATCACCGTTTTGGGCTGGGTGCCGAACTCAAAGTGCTTGTGCTCGATGATGCGGGTGTAGGGGGTCTCGGCGTCGGTGTAGTTGACCACCGCGTTGCCCTGGTAGTTGTCGGTGTCCAGCACCTCCGTCTCAAACCGGACGCTGCGGTATTCCAGCGCCCCCAGCTGATAGCCGAAATAAGCGTCGATGGCGCCGGTGTAGATCACACGGTCCGCCAAAGCGTCCAGCTGCATTTTTTCTTTCAGGTAGTCCACCCCCAGGCGGACCTCCACCCCCTCCAGCATACGCTCCACCATGGCGGTGTAGCCGCCGTTGGGGATGCCCTGATAGAGGGCATTGAAATAGTTGTCGTCGTAGGTGAACCGCACCGGCAGCCGCCGGATGATGAAGGCGGGCAGCTGGTCGCAGGGACGGCCCCACTGCTTGGCGGTGTAGCCCTTGATCAGTTTCTCATAGATGTCGGTGCCCACCAGGCTGATGGCCTGCTCCTCCAGGTTTTTGGGCTGGGTGATGCCGGCGGCATCCCGCTGGCGCTGGATCTCAGCCTTGGCCTCGGCGGGAGTCACCACGCCCCACATCTTATTGAAGGTATTCATGTTGAAGGGCAGGTTGTAGATCTGGCCGTGGTAGTTGGCCACCGGGCTGTTGGTGTAGCGGTTGAACTCGGCAAACCGGCCCACATAGTTCCACACCTCTTTGGAGTTGGTGTGGAAGATATGAGCGCCATAGCGGTGGACGTTGATCCCCTCCACCTGCTGGGTGTACACATTGCCTGCAATGTGGTCCCGCCGGTCAATGACCAGGCAGCGCTTGCCCTTGCTGCGGGCCTCATGGGCAAAGACGGCGCCAAACAGCCCCGCCCCCACGATCAGATAATCATAGGGCTTCATTTCCCTTCTCCTTTCAGCTTGTCAGGCTTTCACGCTGCCCTTTTTCTGGGCAGCCCGGTAGGCGTCGATGGCCGCGCACAGGTGGGCGTGGGCCTGCTCCATGGTGGTGTGCTTGAGGACGGTGGCCGCCATGGTCTGGTGTCCGCCGCCGCCCATGCTCTCCATGATCACCTGCACATTCACCTGGCCCATGCTGCGGGCCGAGATCTTGACCATACTGCCGGCCTGCACCGCCACAAAGCTGGCCTGCACCCCTTCGATGCTCAACAGGTCGTTGGCCGCCTGGGGCACCGCCACCTGGGCTTCGGCGGGCAATTCCCCGCTCAGCACCACGGCGCAGCCCTTGTACATCTGGGCCTTGGCCACCAGGCTCGCCTTGGCGTTGTATTCGGGCAGGCTGACGTCGAACAAAGCCCAGGCCCGCTCGGTCTCGGCGCCGTAGCGGCGCAGGGCCGCCGCCGCCTCAAAGGTGCGCACGCCGGTATGCAGGCTGAAGTTGCGGGTATCCAGCATGATGCCCGCCAGCAGGCCCTCGGCCTCAATGCGGGTGGGCTTGTCATCCCGGGTGCCCACATACTGCAGCAGCTCGGTGACCAGCTCGCTGGCCGAGGACGCATAGGGCTCGTGGCAGACCAGCACGGCGTTTTCGATATAGCCTACCCCCTTGCGGTGGTGGTCGATGACGGCGATCTTGCCGCACTTTTCCAGGATCTCCTTGCACTCCACCTGGCCGACCTGGTATGTATCGACCACGATGCACAAAGTCTCCTTGGAAATGATGCTCAGGGCGCTGCGGGGGTCGATGAAATCCCCCTCCTGACCGGCGTCCTCAATGGCGTTGATCAGGCTGGAGGCCAGGGTGGCTTCCCGCTTGACGGCGATGACGGCGGGCACATCGCAGATCTTGCAGATCCGCAGCATCCCTTCCGCCGAGCCGATGGCATCCAGATCGCTCATCCGGTGGCCCATGATGACCACATGGTCGGCGGTCTTGATCAGCCCCACCAGGGCCTCGGCCACGATGCGGCTGCGCACCTTGCTGCGCTTTTCCACACCATGGCTGACGCCGCCGTAGAAGGTGAAGCCGTCGGGGGTCATCTCGGCGGCCTGGTCGCCGCCGCGGCCCTGGGCCATATCCAGAGCCTGCACCGCCATCTCCTGGGCTTCGTGGAGGGTGGGGGCCCGCCGGCCGATGCCGATGGAGATGGACAGGTTGATGCTGGGCTCCAGGGCCCGGATCTTGTCCAGCACATCGTAGCCCTGCTGGGCGAACTGCTCCAGCTGGCGCTCCTCCACCACGGCGATGTAGCGCCCGTTGGCCACCCGGCGCAGAAAACCGGTGCCCCGGGCGATCATGGCCTCGATGGTGCGGTTGATCCGCTCCAGCAAACGGGCGCTCTCACTGTCCAGCATGTCGCTGAACACATCGTCGTAGCCGTCCACCGAGAAGATCATATAACCGGGGCGGCTGGCCTTGTATTCCAGCTCGACCCTGCGCAGGGCGGTCTCATCGTTGAGGATCAGGATGCTGACCTTCTCCCCCTCCCCCTTGACGGTGGAGGCATGGATGCGCCAGGTACCGCTGACGCAGGCCAGCACCTGGCCGTCCGGGCCGGCGCACTGGGCCATATCCAGTCCGGGCAGCATCTTGTTCACACGTCCGGCCAGCTGGTCCCCGCCGGCCAGGACCCTGTCCCGGAAAGGCAGGTTATACCACACCACCGTGTCCCCGCTGAGCAGGGCCGCCGGCTGGGACAGGGACGCAAGGCTGTACTGGGTGCGGGAATTTTCAAAGCTGGTGCCGGTGACCCAGCGGGCCGCCCACCGGCGGATGCGGTAGCGCGACACCACCACCAGGATGATGCACACCACCGCCACCACCAGCACCACAGGGCCCAGGGCGGGCTGTACCACCAGCAGCAGCAGGGACAGCGCCGCCGCCAGCAGCGCAAAGCCCATTGTAAACATTTCCAGCGTCCATCTGGGTTTTTGCTTCATGGCGGATGCCTCTTTTCCCCTCCCCTTCGGGAGGACACACTTCACTGGCCGGGCCGGGGAGCTGCCTGCATCCCCTCTGCCGCTGTGTCCCCGGGATGCCCCCGGGGCGGGCGGCCCGGCGGTTCAGCCGCGCAGGTCCATCCTGCACGGCACGGCCCCGGCGGGGATGGAGGTCATACCTCCATCAGCACGGGCAGGATCATGGGGCTGCGCTTGGTGCGCCGGTAGATATAGCTGCTCAGCGCCTCCCGCATACGGGTCTTGACGCTGTTCCAGTCCCGGACCCGCTCCTCTACGCAGCGGTTCAGGGCCATTTCCACCGTGCTCTGGGCGCCCTCCATCAGGCTCTCATTCTCACGGACGTACACAAAGCCCCGGCTGACCAGATCCGGCCCGGCCAGCACACGGCCGGTCTTGCCGTCCACGGTGGCCACGATGATCACCAGGCCGTCCTCCGACAGGTGCTTGCGGTCCCGCAGCACCACATTGCCCACGTCGCCCACGCCCAGGCCGTCCACCATGACGGCGCCGGCGGTGACCGGCTCTCCCAGCTTGATCTCATCCTGGGTCAGGATGACGTTGGAGCCGTTCTCCGCGATGAGGATATTGTTGTGGGGGATGCCCAGGCTGGCCGCCGTGAGGGCGTGTTTTTTCAGCTGCTTGTACTCGCCGTGCACCGGCAGGAAGAACTTGGGCCGGGTCAGCGTGAGCATCAGCTTCTGCTCCTCCTGGCAGGCATGGCCCGAGACGTGCACATCGTACATACTCTCATAGATCACCTCGGCCCCCAGCAAAAGCAGGCCGTTGACGATCTTGGTGACGCTCTTTTCGTTGCCGGGGATGGGGTTGGCCGAGATGATGATGAAATCCCCCGGGCCCACCCGCACCTGCCGGTGGCTGCAGGAAGCCATCCGGGACAAAGCGCTCAAAGGCTCGCCCTGGCTGCCGGTGGTGATCAGCACCACTTCCTCGGGGGCATAGCGGTTCAGCTCGTCCACGCTGATCAGGGTGCCGTCCGGGATATGCATATAGCCCAGCTCCTGGGCCATGGCGGTGTTGTTGACCATGCTCCGCCCGCTGAACGCCACCTTGCGGCCTTCCTGCACCGCCAGGTCGATGATCTGCTGGATGCGGTAGATGTTGGAAGCAAAGGTGGCAATGATGATCCGCTTGTTCCGCGCCTGGGTGAACAGGTTGTGGACGCCGGCGGCCACCTTCTGCTCGGTGGCGGTGAACCCGGGGCGCTCGGCATTGGTGGAATCGCTCAGCAGGGCCAGCACCCCTTTGCGGCCGTACTCGGCCAGGGTGGTCAGGTCGGTGGGACCGCAGGCCAGGGGGGTGTAATCGATCTTGAAGTCGCCGGTCTGGATGACCACGCCGGCGGGGCTTTCGATGGCAAAGGCCACCGCATCGGGGATGGAGTGGTTGACGTGGATGGGCTCCACCGTGAAGCATCCCAGCTGCAGTTTCTGCCGGGGGACGATCTCCACAAAGCGGGTCTTGCCTGCCAGGTTGAACTCCTCCAGCTTGTTGCGGATCAGCCCCAGGGTCAGCCGGGTGCCATAGACCGGCAGGTCCATCTTTTGCAGCAGATAGGGGATGCTGCCGATGTGGTCCTCGTGGCCGTGGGTGATCAGCAGCCCCTTGATCTTGTCCTTGTTCTGCAGCACAAAGGTGAAGTCGGGGATGACCATATCCACCCCATACATCTCGCTGTCGGGGAACACCAAGCCGCAGTCCACAATGATCATATCGCCGCAGCACTCATAGACGGTCATATTCTTGCCCACTTCCCCAAGGCCGCCCAGAGGGTAGATGTGGATGGGCACTGCCGCGCCGCCTTTGGGGGGCTGGGGCCGGCGGGGCCGGCGCATGGGGCGGCGGGTGCGCTGGACGCGGTTGTCAGCCGCAGGGCTGGGGCGGCGGGCGCTGCCGGAAGATGTGCCAGTGTTCTCTTTTGTTGCCATGTGTACCTCCATAACGCAAACAGGGCAAGGGCCGTCCGGCCCTTACCAAAGGGGAGGCCGCGGCCTTCCGCCCGGTCTCCGGTAAAGGATCGTATCTCAAAAAAGCCGCTCTCCGGCTTGCTGATCGGATGCTGTGGCCCCGGGGCGGGCGCTGGTGGCCTGCACGGTCCATCTGCTCAATGCGACCGCGGCCGGCCCCCCGGAGGCCGGGGCATACCCGGGCCGCCCTGTCCTGAAAGACCCTGCGCACGACGCGGGATCGGATGCTCTGCACAGAGCAGGAAGGGCCCTGGATACGCCCTGGATGCGCGCTGTACGCACATCCTGGCGCTTTCTACTTGCAATCATTATAGTAGGTAAGCCGGGTTTTGTCAATTCGAGCTTGGGCAGGGCGGCGGGAAAATATACGTTTTGCCCTTGACAGCGCCCCCTGCCTGCCTCTAATATAAGAGGGACAGCGGGCGCTGCGTGCCCCTGAACCCTGCAAGGAGAACGATATGAAAAAAGTCGAGATCTACACCGACGGCGCCTGCAGCGGCAACCCCGGCCCGGGGGGCTGGGGGGCGCTGCTGCGGTACCGCAGCGGCGATAAAGTCTATGAGAAGGAGCTGAGCGGCGGCGACAGCTCCACCACCAACAACCGGATGGAGCTGACCGCCTTCATCGAGGCGGTGGGCCTGCTGAAGGAACCCTGCGAGATCCGGTTTTGCAGCGACAGCCAGTATGTCATCAACGGGCTGGAAAAAGGCTGGGCCAGGTCCTGGCGGGCCCGGGGCTGGAAAAAGGCGGACAAATCCCCTGCCCAGAACCCCGATCTGTGGGCCAGGGCGCTGGAACTGGCCGAAAAACACACCATCACCTACGTCTGGGTCAAGGGCCATGCGGGCCACCCGGAGAACGAGCGCTGCGACCGTCTGGCCGTGGCGCAGAGCAAAGCACATGGCGGGAGGCAGAGCTGAACATGAACGATACCATTTTGCCCGGCAGCGGGTTTGACACCTATGAGGAGCAGGACAAGGTCCTGGTGGGGATGAGCGGAGGGGTGGACTCCAGCGTGGCGGTGCGCATCCTGCAGCAGCAGGGCTTTGCAGTGACCGGCGCAGTGATCCGTTTCTCGGACGCCCACGACGGAGCGGTCCAGGCCGCCCGGCAGGCCGCCCAGCAGCTGGGCATCGAATGCATCGTGCTGGACGCCCAGGCTCTGTTTGAGCAGGAAGTGGTGGCTCCCTTCTGCGCCGACTACTGCGCCGGCCGCACCCCCAATCCCTGTGTGCGGTGCAACCCCGCCGTCAAGTTCACCGCACTGCTGGCGGCGGCCGACCGGCTGGGCATCCAGTACATCGCCACCGGCCACTATGCCCGGGTGGAGGTGGACGCCGACGGGGTGAGCCGCATCCACCTGCCCCAAAGCGCCGCCCGGGACCAGACCTATATGCTCAGCCGGCTGGACCAGGAGGTCCTCAGCCGTCTGGTGCTGCCCCTGGGCGAATTTGAAAAGGACGACGTGCGCCAGATGGCCCGGGACTTCGGCCTGGACTGCGCCGACGCCCCCGACAGCATGGAGATCTGCTTCATCCCCGGCGGGGACTATGCCGCCTTCATCCGGGACCGCGGCATGGAGGGCAAGGCCGGACGGTTCATCTCCCCCGATGGAAAGGACATTGGCCCCCACAAAGGGGTGCTGCACTACACGGTGGGCCAGCGCAAGGGCCTGGGCATTGCCCTGGGCGAGCCGGTGTTCATCCGCGAGATCTGCCCCAACGGCGATATCCGTCTGGCCCGGGCCGGGGAGGAATTTTTCACCACCGTGACGGTAGACGGCATCGTCACCCCGGACGGCCAGCCCCTGCCCGCCGGGACATACCAGGTCAAGGTGCGCAGCGCCGCCCAGGCTCAAAGCGCCGCCTTTGACGGCGTGGACACCCTGGTCTTTGAGCAGCCGGTACGCGCCCCCGCCCCCGGCCAGACTGCGGCCTTCTACCGGAACGACACGGTGGCCGGCAGCGGCTTCATCACGTCCGCACGCTGACTTCTGCCTGCACGGCCAAAGCTCCCGGAAGCCTTATCCGGGAGCTTTTTTGCGTCCGGACGCGAAAAAGCCCGCTGCACGCCGGACATACCGGGGCACAGCGGGGCTTTTGCAGTACGATCAGGGCAGCCGTTACGCCTGAGGCGGATTGACGATGCTGCGCCAGTCCAGATCGCCCCGCTCCAGGCCGTGGATCAGCACTTCGGCGGTGGCGATATTGGTGGCCATGGGGATGTTATGTACATCACACAGCCGCAGCAGGGTCATTTCGTTGGGCTCACTGGGTTTGGCATTGATCGGGTCACGGAAGAAGATGAGCAGGTCGATCTCATTGCAGGCGATGCGGGCGGCGATCTGCTGGTCTCCTCCCTGCTTGCCCGACAAGAACCGTTTGACCTGGAGGCCGGTGGCCTCAGCGATCAGCTTGCCGGTGGTGCCTGTGGCGACCAGCTGGTTTTGGCTGAGGATACGGCAGTACGCCGTACAAAACTGCACCATCAATTCCTTTTTGGAGTCATGTGCGATCAGCGCAATCGTCATCCGTATCCATCTCCTTTGTCTAAACCCGATTCAATCCAAATAAACAGTGCTACTATTCAATTATGATATTACCACAATTTTCTCAGAATAGCAACTGTTTTTATACATTAGTTTCAATATTTTTAGAATCCGCATCTTTTTTCCATACAGATGCAAAGAACTGGCCCGCTTTTGCGGGGCGCCGGGCCTGTTTGGGGAGGCCGGCTCACTCCAGCAGCTCGCCCTCCTGTACGGGGATCATGCTGTTGGAGCGCTCGAAGAAATAGGCGTTGAAGATATCCGCCACCAGCTCGCCGGCACGGGCGCCGCCGCCGCCATATTCGATGACGATGCCCACGGCGATCTGGGGGTCCTCCACCGGACCATAGGCGATGATGGTGGAGTTGGTGTAATACTGCCGCCGGTTGCCCACCATGGTGTATTCGCTGCGCTGGGGGGTACCGGTCTTGCAGGCGATGGTATAGGGGTAGTTGGCCAGGCCGCTGACGGTCTGGGCCGCCCCCACCATCCCCTCCTCCACGATGTCAAAGGCGCCCACCTGGTCCTCGATGACGTCCATCACTTCGGGGGCGGTCTCCTCCAGTACCTCGCCGGTGTTGGTGTCCACCAGGGCCTTGACAAAGTGGGTGCGGTAGCGCACGCCCTTGTTGGCGATGGTGGCGGCATAGGTGGCCAGCTGCACCGGGGACACCACCGTGTTGCCCTGGCCGATGGCGGCCTGGATCTCCAGCGAGGCGGTGTAGTTGGAGTCCTCCCGGGTGGTCAGGCGGCCGGTGGACTCGCTCACTTCCACCCCGGTGGGGGTGCCCAGGCCCAGCTGATAGGCGAACTGGTCGTAGATCTCGCTGGTGGTGCGGCGGCCCACGTCGTAGAAGAAGATGTTGCAGCTCCACTTGATGGCGGTGACCACGTCGATGTCGCCGCTGTGGCCGTGGCGGGTACAGCGGGGGTGGTAATCACTGAAATAGTTGTAGACGCCGTTGCAGTAGACGGTGCTGTTGCGGTCGATCACCCCGCTGAGGAGGGCCGCGATGGCCACCGACGGCTTGTAGGTGGAGCCGGGGGTGTACAGGCCCTGCAAGGCGCGGTTGTACAGGGGCAGGCCGGGGTCGGCGCTGTACGCACTGTACTGGGTGCTGTAAAGATTTTGGTCGTAGGTGGGATAGTTGGAGCAGGCCAGGATGCTGCCGTCCTTGACGTCGATGACCACCGCCGCGCCGGCGCTGGCATCGGTGTTGTAGGTGGCGGCGATCTGCTGGATGTTGCGGGCCAGGGCTTCGTCCACAGCCTTCTGGAACTCGCTGTTCACCGTCAGCATCACCGTTTTGCCCGGCTGGGGCTCGGTGGTGATGCTGGTGTCGATGATCACCCCGTCGCTGTCCCGGGTGATGGTCTCCACGCCGTCCTGGCCCCGCAGCTGGTCCTCATAGGCGGACTCCAGCCCCGAGATGCCGATGACGTCGTTCATGGCGTAGCCCTTTTCCCGCAGCGGATAGGTCACCTGGCCGTTTTCGTCGGTAACGCGCCACATCTCGGCGGTGATCTTGCCCACCCGGCCCAGCACATGGGGCAGGATGGTGCCGTCGGTGTAGCTGCGCACACTGGTCTCTGCGATCTCAACCCCGGGCAGCGTCAGGCTGTGCTCCATCACGGTGGCCACCGTCTTGTCCGAGACGTTCTCCGCCAGGGTAAAGTTGTTCACATTGGAAAAGGCTTCCTGCTCCATCTGGTAGCGGATGCCCCCCAGAACCCGCTGCCAGGCGGGGTCATATCCTTCCAGCTCATACCGCTGGATCAGGCGGTCCATCACATCGTCGGCGGTGGCGTACTGCTGGAGGCCCAGGGCCTCCTTGAGGCTGGCCACATCCTCCTGCTGGCTCTCGCTGGCGGGGTCATCGGTGAAGGCATAGTGCCCCGCCCCGTCCGCCTGGCCGATCAGCAGCCCGTCGTTCCAGCTTTCGCCGTTGGCCTGCAGGATCTCCACCGCGCTGCGGATGGTCTCGTTGAGGTCGTTGTCCCCGATCAACAGCCGGCTGAGCACCACATTGTAGCTGGTGGTGCTGGTGGCAATGCGGCGGCCGGCGCTGTCCACGATGTCCCCCCGGGCCGCCGTGACGTTGAAGCGGTATTCGGTGGTGCTGGTGGCCTGGGCGGCGAACTCCTCCCCATGCACCAGCTGCAGAAAGATCAGCCGCAGGGTATACAGTGCCAGTACGGCCACTGCGGCGGCGATCAGCATGGCCAGGCGGCGCACCACTGTCTTGTGCTCATCCATAGGCGCGTGCCCCTCCTTCCGGGTGTATCAGATCACACCGTTGTCGATTTTGAACGTCTCGCTGATCCAGACGGCGGCGCGGTAGAGGGGCGCCGCCAGCAGCCCGCTCATCACCACCGTGAGGGGCACATAGCCCAGATAGCGGCCCAGCATATTGCTGTAGCCGGGCATGGCGTAATAGAACAAAAAGTCCCCCGATACCACCAGCCACACCGCCCCCGCGCTGACCAGCGCAAAGTTGAGGGTGTTCAGTTTGAGATACAGCTGGCTGGCCACCGATACCGCAAAGCTGAGTCCCATCAGGGTGAGGGCCAGCAGCCCCACCGTCCGGCCGGCGGTGTAGTCCCACATCAGGCCGCACACCGCCCCGAACAGCGCCCCCGAAAACTCATCCTCGCAGACGGCCACCGCCAGCGCCAGGGGGAGCAGCAGCACAGGCTTGGCCTGCCCCAGCAGAAGAAACCCCGGGACGGTCTGCAGCACCGTGCATCCCAGCAGCAAAAGGACGTACAGCCCCCACTTGTACAGCTGGGAACGCCTGCGTTTGCGCCGTGATTCCATAAGCCCCGCCCTTCCTTGCTCAGTAGTCGGTGATGATGAAGGCCTGTTTGGCCCCCAGTACGTCGGCGTCCGGCTGGATCACCGCCACCACCGAAGTGCCGCTGGCCTCCGGCTCGATGCTGACGATCCGCCCCACCAGGATATCCGGCGGGTAGACGCCTCCCAGACCGGTGGTGATCACCTCATCCCCCACCGACGCCATCGACTCCCGGGACAGGTCGGTAAAGACGCACTGCCCCTCGGCCGCGTAGGCGGCGTCCCCGGTCAAGATGCCGTTGTCCCGCGTGCGGGATACCACCCCGGCCGCGTTGAAGCTGGGGTGCAGGATGGTCAGCACACGGCAGCTGGTCAGGTCCGCCTCGATGACGGTGCCCAGCAGCCGGCCCTGGTCGTCGATGACGGTATCGCCTCGCTCCACCCCGTTGACTGTGCCCTTGTCCAGGGTAAAGCCGCCGAAGGCGTCCAGGGCGTCCCGCCCGATCACAAAGGCCGACACAAAGCTCATCTCCGGATTATCCTCCTGGATGCCGGCCAGATTCTTATAGGCTTCGTTCTCGGCTTTCAGCTGGTCGTAGTCTGCCAGCTGCCTGCGCAGCTGCGCATTTTCCTCCCGCAGGGCCTCGTTTTCCGCCATCGTCTCGTCGATGCTGGTATACTTGTCCCATACCGAGGCCACTCCCCCGCTGATCACGGCGGCCACCTTTTGGAACGGCGCCACCGCCACGCTCAGCAGTTCCTGGGGAGCGGCAGTCAGGCGGCCATTGGCCGCTGCATACAGCATCAGCCCCGCCAGAAACACCGCCACCGCGATCAAGATCCTGAATTTCCAGGTGTCGAAAAAGTCCTTCACTGCGTCAAGCCCCCCATCGGGTCGAAAAAACGCGGACAGCCGGTGCCATCCGCGCTTGTTCGCTTCTTACGGCCACGCCGGCTGCGGGCCGGGTCCGTCACATATGGTCCCCGTCGGTGTCCAGCACGTCGTGCAGCACATCCACATGGTCCAGCACGGCGCCGGCGCCGGTGGCCACGCAGTCCAGGGGATTCTCCGCCACATGGACGTCGATGCCGGTCTCGCTCTGGATCAGTTTATCCAGGCCGCGCAGCAAAGCGCCGCCGCCGGTCAGGGTGATGCCCCGGTCGATGATGTCGGCGCTCAGTTCCGGGGGCGTGCGCTCCAGCGTCTCCTTGATGGCGTCGGTGATCTTGACCAGGCACTCCAGCAGCGCCTCGCGGACGTCCTCCGAGTGGACCACCACATTCTTGGGCAGGCCGTCCACCAGGTTGCGGCCCTTGATCTCCATGGTCAGCTCCTCCTCCAGCTTGTAGGCGGAGCCGATATCGATCTTGATCTGCTCGGCGGTGCGCTCGCCGATCAGCAGGTTGTATTTGCGCTTGATGAACGCGATGATGGCCTGGTCGAACATATCGCCGGCCATCCGCACGCTGCGGGATGCCACGATGCCGCCCAGGGAAATGACCGCGATCTCAGCGGTGCCGCCGCCGATGTCCACGATCATGCTGCCGGTGGGCTCGCTGATGGGCAGACCTGCGCCGATGGCGGCGGCCATGGGCTCCTCGATCACCGACACCTGGCGTGCCCCCGCCTTGAGGGTAGCCTCACGGACGGCGCGGCGCTCCACTTCGGTGACGCCCGAGGGGATGCAGATGACCACCCGGGGCCGGGCAAACAGGCTGTTGCCGCAGGCCTTCTTGAGGAAATTCTCCAGCATATTGGCGGTGATATCAAAATCAGCGATCACGCCATCCTTCAGAGGGCGCACCGCCACGATGCTGCCGGGGGTGCGGCCGATGACCGCCTTGGCCTCGGCGCCCACACAGCGCACTTCGTCGTTGCGGGTGTCCACCGCCACCACCGACGGTTCCCGCATGATGATGCCCTTGCCCTTCATGTAGACCAGGGTGTTGGCGGTGCCCAGGTCGATCCCGATGTCCTTCGACAGAAAATTCATAGCTAAGCCAGCTCCTTTAAACTCCTAAACTCCAATCAGCCACGCGCATACAGGGCGGACCCGCGATCCTGCCCACCCCTATCTCGGTACCCGGCCCGGCCCCACCGGCCAGCCCGGGCAGAAAATGCATCTTGCAGACGGCCACCCGTGTGCCGGGCACAGCCAGTCCTTTCATTATTATAGTCACAAAGCCCCGTTTTCACAAGTCCTTTGGCAATTTTTCCCCCTTTTTTCATCTTTGGGGCGCCCCTTTTAGCCTCCAAACCGGTGCAGCAGCCGCACGGTGCGGCTGACCGGCAGCCCCATGATGGTGTAATAATCCCCTTCCAGCCGGTCCAGCCAGAGGGCGGCGCTGCCCTGGATGCCATAGGCTCCCGCCTTGTCGAAGGGTTCGCCGCTGGCGATGCTGCGCTGGATCTCCTCCTCCGGGATGGGGAAAAAGGTCACCTTGCAGCTGTCCACAAAGCCTTCGTCCCGCTCGCCGTCCGACACCCACACCCCGGTGTGCACCAGATGGGTGCGCCCGGACAGGGCCCGCAGCATCCGGGCCGCGTCGGCGGCGTCGGCCGGCTTGCCGAATATCCGGCCTTCCAGCTCCACCACCGTATCGCTGCCCAGCACCAGGCGCCCGGGATGCTGGGCGGCCACCGCCAGGCACTTGCCCCGGGCCAGGGCCCCTGCCAGGGCCGCCGGGGTGTCGGCGTGCACCGCCCGCTCGTCAAACGCGCTAGGACAGACTTCAAATTCCGCAGTATACAGTCCGAGCAGTTCCCTGCGGCGGGGGCTGCCGGAAGCCAAGATCAGTTTCACAGCGCAGCCCCCTCACTTACCGGTCGAGCCAAAGCCGCCCTGGCCCCGGGCGGTATCCCCCAGGGTCTGGGCGGGCACAAAGGCCGCCGTGTACACCGGGGCGATGCACAGCTGCGCCACCCGCTCCCCCGGCTGGATGGTGTAGCTTTCGGTCCCCAGATTGATCATGGGCACCCGCAGTTCCCCCCGGTAGTCGCTGTCGATCACTCCGACCCCGTTGGCCATGCACAGCCCATGCTTGATGGATAGGCCGCTGCGGGCATAGACCAGGGCCACCGTCCCGGGCCCCGGCAGTTCGATGGCAAGGCCGGTGGGCACCAGTGCCCGCTGCATGGGGGCCAGAGTGAGGGGCGCGTCCAGCACCGCGCACAGGTCGGCGGCTGCCGCACCCTCGGTGGCGTAGGCCGGCACATGGGCCCGCGGGTCCAGTACCTTATATTTTACCGTGATCTGCTGCATATCAGTACAATCCTTTTCTCTTGTCTCTTTCATCTTATTCGAAAGGGCCGCCGGCAGGTGCACCGCGGGCCCGGAATGGCTCACGCCGTACCTTTATAATACAGCCCTCTGGTGAACTCCCCGTCAAAGGGCTCTCCCCGGACGATCCGGGCCAGCACCCGGGCGGCCTCCTCCCGGCTTTCCAGGGTGAAGTAAGCCACCCCGTAGTCCACCGCCAGGGCCCCGGGCTTGTCCGCCATGTAGAGGGGCACGGGGTTATAGATGATGCGCACCCCGCCTGTGCACCGCACCGGGAATTTCCTGGCCTTGCGGTCGGTGAGCACCCCCTGTCTGTCGCAGTGGGTGCAGTCCCGGACGTTCTGCAAGGGGCAGGCCCGGGTGAGCATCAGGGGCATATGGCCATAGATCAGGGCCCCGGTGGGCACCGGCACGCCCTGCCGAAGGGGGGCGATGCAGGCAATCTCGCTGTCCCTGACTTCGGGCAGCACCAGCATGGCCTCCAGCCCCAAATCGGCATAAGCCTGGGCCGCCAGAGGGTTGGTCAGGTTGAGGCCGATCCCTCCGGTGAGAGGCAGTCCCCGGCAGATGCCCAGGTGGGCGATGTTGTTGGCCTCAAACCCCGCAAAACCCTGCCCTGCCGCCTGCTGCACCCGGCGCAGGGTATCCTGTTCCAGGGCGCCGAACATGGCCCGGGGCAGCTCCAGGATGGTCCTGGACCGCCACTCCCCGGGCACCTGATCCGCCTGGGCGATGGGCAGGATGAGCCGGACGGGTCCGTCCTGGGCCAGCGCTTCGGGGGGCACCTGGGCCCATTCCTCAAACCGGGCCCACAGCTGGGGCCGGGCCGGGGCGCTGCGCCGGACCAGGGCCGGCATCTGGACCGGCTGCACCGGCCAGGGCCGCACCGCCGACCGCTTTTCCAGCAGGGCATCCAGGGCCTCGCGTCGCAGCTCATTGACGGCGCTGCCCGGCAGATACCAGGGACCATCCTCCATCCGGATCTCGATGGACCCGGCCGCAAAGGGCGTGCCGCCGGTCTTGGCCAGGCTGCGGCGCAGACCCTCGGCGGGGTCGGTGCGGGCGGGCTGGGGCTGGGTATCCCCGTAGACGATGGCGCGGTTGCCCTCCCGGTCGGCGGCCGTGAGCTTTTCACCCCCGGCCTCCACTTCCAGCCTGAAATCCACCGGTACACGGGACCGCTCCCTCCGGTACAGTTCCCGCAGGGCGGGCAGGGCGCGGCGGGTCTGCCGGGCGTCCGCCTCGCTGCGGGTCCCGAACATGGTGCCGTCGATCTTTCCGTCCAGATATCCCGAGGTGAACCCCGACCGGCTGAACACGTCCTGCAGCAGGGCCCGGTCATAGGCCCGGCCCTCCCGCCCGGCCAGGCAGGCGTTGACCGCTGCCGCCACATATTCGGGGGTGCGCAGCCGGCCCTCGATCTTGGCCGACGCCACCCCCGCCGCCTGCAGCTGGTCCAGCCGGTCGATCACCGAGTTGTCCTTGAGGGACAGGTGGCAGGCGGTGCCGGGCCGGCCTTCGGGCAGGGGGCTGGCGTCAAAGGGCAGCCGGCAGGGCCCCGCACAGGAGCCGCGGTTGCCGCTGCGCCCGCCCAGGAAAGCGGACATATAGCATTGGCCGCTCATGCTCATGCACAGGGCCCCATGGACAAAGCACTCGGTCTCGATGCCGCAGCGGGCCGTGATCTGCCGGATCTCCTCCAGGCTCAGTTCCCGAGCCAGGATGACGCGGGTAAAACCCAACCGGGCCATCTCCAGCGCCCCTTCCAGGGTATGGACGCTCATCTGGGTGGAAGCGTGCCGGGGCAGCTGAGGCGCGATCTCCCTGCACAGCCGGGCCACCGCCAGGTCCTGGCAGATCACCGCATCCGCACCGCTGGCCGCCACGGCCCGCACCGCGCCGGCCAAAGCCTCCAGCTCGCCGGCATACACGGTGGTGTTCATGGCCACATGGACCCTCACCCCCCGCCCATGGCAGAAGCGCACCGCCTCACACAGGCTGGCGGCGTCAAAATTGCCGGCGCCGCTGCGGGCATTGAACCCCGCGAACCCCAAATACACCGCGTCCGCGCCGCTGTATACAGCCGCACGGAGCATTTCTTCGCTGCCCACCGGGGCAAGGATCTCGATCTGTGCCATAGCTCTCCTTCCAACCGCAGGGGCCTGTCAGCCTTCGGCCTGCTCCTGCTCTTTCTCCTTCTCTTCCTTTTCCTTATGACGGCGCAGCTTGTCCAGCTGTTCCCGCAGGGCGGCGGCTTCCCGGCGCAGGGCCTCGTTCTCAGCCCGCAGCTTGTCCTCTGCCGTGCGGGCCCGGGCTGCGTCCGCGATGTAATCCTGGATCTGGCTGCGCATATTTTCGGCACTGCCGGTGCTCTTCTGGTATTCGTCCAGGTAGTCCATGGCGCAGAACACCGCGGCCTTGGTCACCGGCAGGCTGGGGTTTGCCTCCATCAGCTTGCCGATGTCCCGGTCCAGCTTGTCGGCCAGGGAGGTGATGTATTTTTCTGAATCGGTGGTGGCGAAGGCGTACTGCGCCCCCGCAATGTTGACCCGCACTTTGTTGACCATAGCTGCCAGCCTCGCTTTCCTGTCGTCTTTCCGCCTGTCCGCCCCCGAAAACGGCGGTGCAGAGGGGGCAAACTCCCCGCTCCTGTTCATACAGGATGCAGGCGCAGACATTTCCCCCCGCATTTCTCCCCGAGTTTCCCCCAAAAACAGGGGCCGGGCGGCGGTGCGGACGGCGTTCCATTTGACCCTATTATAATATAATCAGGCCTTAAGAGAAAGAGCAAATTTGAAATTAGTGCACTTTCAGCACAAACTTTTCCATCAAAATATAGAGGATACGGAAAAAATGGGCTCACTTCCTTGCAATCCCGCGTGGAACCGATTATAATAACTTTGTTGTGTTATGAACGCGGATACCGTATGAGGAGTTACCGCGACGTTTCCGCCGTTTTTTATCCGGGCAAGCAGCCGGCGGCGGGGGCCGATGCCCCGCGCTGCCGCCCCACATTTTGCAAACTATGCTGCGCAACCCATATTGGACAGGAGATTGAACGTATGACAACCAAGGAATTCTCTACCCTTCTGCAGAACAAGCTCACCAGCGAGTACGGCGTCGATCTTTCGGTGGCGTCCAACCAGCAGATCTACCGGGCCCTGGCCCTGATCTGCCGCCAGATGATGAGCGACAACTACAAGAAGTTCCAGTCGAAGGTGATCGGCACCGGTTCCAAGCAGGTATATTACCTGTGCATGGAGTTTCTGATGGGCCGCAGCCTGAAGGTCAGCCTGATGAACCTGGGCCTGGACCAGGTGTGCAAGGATGCCCTGGCTGCCGCCGACATCAACGTGGACACCATCTATGAGGAAGAGCCTGACGCTGGTCTGGGCAACGGCGGCCTGGGCCGTCTGGCTGCCTGCTACCTGGACGGCATGGCCACCACCTGCATCGGCGGCACCGGCTATTCCATCCTGTATGAGTACGGCATCTTCAAGCAGAAGATCGTGGACGGCTGGCAGCAGGAGCGGGCCGACAACTGGCTGCCCGGCGGCCAGGTCTGGCTCAAGAGCCACCCCGAGCAGGCCATCGAGGTGCGCTTTGACGGCGAGATCCGCGAGAATTGGGACCACGGTTTCCACTATGTGCAGCATCTGAACTACAACAGCGTCATGGCCGTGCCCTCGGATATGTACGTCCAGGGCTACGACGGAGCCGGCGTGGCCAAGCTGCGCCTGTGGCAGGCCAAGGCCCCCGACTTCGATATGTCCAGCTTCTCTCTGGGCAATTACAGCACCGCCATGAGCAAGAGCGCTTCGGCCGAGCTGATCTCCAAGGTGCTGTACCCCAACGACAACCACGTGGAGGGCAAGATCCTACGGCTGCGCCAGCAGTATTTCCTGTCCGCCGCTTCGGTGGGCGACATCGTCCAGAACCACCTGTCCACCTACGGCACCCTGGAGAACCTGCCCGACATGGTGGCCATCCAGCTGAACGACACCCACCCCACCCTGGCCATCCCCGAGATGATGCGCATTCTGCTGGACGAGTGCGGCTTTGACTGGGACAAGAGCTTCGAGATCTGCCAGAAGGTGTTCTCCTACACCAACCACACCGTCATGGCCGAGGCCCTCGAAAAGTGGAACGTGGACATCTTCAAGATGACCCTGCCCCGCATCTACCAGATCGTGGCCGAGATGGACCGCCGGGCCCGCATCCAGCTGAACCAGGCTTTCCCCGGTGACAAGGGCAAGATCGACTATATGGCCCTGATCGGCGACAACCAGGTGCGGATGGCCAATATCTGCGCCTACACCGCCAACAGCATCAACGGCGTGTCCAAGCTGCACAGCGAGATCATCAAGCAGAGCGTCTTCCACGACTACTACCTGTATAAGCCCGCCGCCTTCAAGAATGTCACCAACGGCATCGCCTACCGCCGCTGGCTGCTGGGCGGCAACCCCCGTCTGTGCAAGCTGCTGGATCAGACCATCGGCACCGGCTACAAGCAGGATGCCGCCCAGCTGTCCAAGCTGAACGCCTACGCCGGCGACAAGACCGTCCTGAACGAGCTGAACAAGATCAAGCTGGAGAACAAGGCCGAGTTTGCCAACTATATCTCCAAGACCACCGGCCAGCTGATCGACCCCGATTCCATCTTCGACTGCCAGGTCAAGCGGATGCACGAGTACAAGCGCCAGCATCTGAACGCTCTGAACATCGCCGCCCAGTACCTGTACCTGAAGGCCAACCCCAACGCCAACTTCATCCCCAAGACCTATATCTTCGGCGCCAAGGCTGCCCCCGGCTACTATATGGCCAAGCAGATGATCCGGATGATCTGCAAGCTGGGCGACCTGATCAACAACGATCCCGCCGTCAACCAGAAGCTGCGCATCGTCTACCTGGAGGAGTACTGCGTGTCCCTCAGCGAGCACCTGATGCCCGCCTCCGAGGTGTCGGAGCAGATCTCCCTGGCCGGCACCGAGGCTTCGGGCACCGGCAACATGAAGTTCATGCTCAACGGCGCCATCACCCTGGGCACTCTGGACGGCGCCAATGTGGAGATCGCCAACGCCGCCGGCAAGGAGAACGAGATCATCTTCGGTATGCTGACCCAGGAGGTGGAGAACCTCAAGCGGGTGGGCTACCATCCCAGCTCCTTCATCACCGGGGATGACGTGGCCAACGAGGTGCTGAACTTCCTGGAGCGCGGCTGGAACGGCGAGAACTTCCACGAGGTCACCTCCAACCTGTTCACCAGCGATCCCTATATGGTCATGGCCGACTTCAAGGATTACCGCCGCGCCCAGGCCGACCTGCAGCGTCTGTACGCCGACCGCGAGGGCTGGGCCCGCATGAGCCTGAAGAACATAGCCAACAGCGGCATCTTCAGCGCCGACCGCGCCGTGCTGGACTACGCCCGCGACATCTGGCACGCACCCACCGTCAAATAAGCAGCCCTGCAATTCTCTTTGTATCTTTTAAGGGGGAAGTGGTCCCGCGCATCCTGCGCACAGAGGGTCTGCTTCCCCTTTTCTCTTTTGAAAGGAACGATCGAACTTGGATTGCCTGTTCAACAGCTGTGACACCTATTACAAGCGCCCCTTCGGCGCCCTGCCCGCCGGGCAGACGGTGCATATGGCCCTGTGCATCCCCGAGCAGATGGGCTATGTGGACCCCCACCTGGTCCTGCAAAAGGAAGGGCCCGGGGACCAGCCTGTGTACTACCGGATGCGCTTCGACGGCCAGACCCCCGGTGTCAACCACTTTTCGGTGGACGTGCAGGTCTTTGACGTGGGACTGTACTTTTATTATTTCGATCTGTACACCGACTTCCGCAAGATCTACCGGGGCAAGATGGGCCGCGGGGTGCTGTCCTGGCAGGAGGGGGAGCGCTGGCAGCTGACTGTCTATGACCCCAGCTTCCAGACGCCGGCGTGCATCAAGGGGAGCGTGTTCTACCAGATCTTCCCCGACCGGTTCTGCGAGGGGGTGGAGAACAAGCATATGCCCTTCTCGGACCGGATCTACCGGGCCGACAAGCACGCAGAGCCTTTCTGGCAGCCCAATGAGGACGGCGGCCATCTCAATCACGATTACTTTGGCGGCGACCTCAAGGGCATCCAGTCCAAGCTCCCCTACCTGCATCACCTCGGGGTGAACTACATCTACCTCAACCCCATCTTTGAGGCTCACTCCAACCACCGGTACAACACCGCCGACTATCTCAACGTGGACCCGCTGCTGGGCTCCAACCGGGATTTCGAGGAGCTGTGCCAGGCCGCTGCCCGCTATGGCATCGGCATCGTGCTGGACGGGGTGTTCAGCCACACCGGCTCGGACAGCATCTACTTCAACAAGGAAGGGCGCTATGGCTCCAAGGGGGCCTGGCGGGACCCCCATTCCCCCTACCGCTCCTGGTACGATTTCGCCCCCTACTACAAGGGCGGCTACCGCAGCTGGTGGGGCTTCGAGACCCTGCCCGAAGTAAACGAGGAGGACCCCTCTTACGCCCGGTTCATCACCGGAGAAGGCGGCGTCATCGACACCTGGCTGCGCCGGGGGGCGGCGGGCTTCCGGCTGGACGTGGCCGACGAACTGCCCGACAGCTTCATCCAGCAGATCCGCACGGCGGTCAAACGGGTCAGCCCCGACAAGTTCCTGCTGGGCGAGGTGTGGGAGGACGCCACCACCAAATTCGGCTATGGACACCGCCGCACCTATCTGCTGGGCAACGGACTGGACAGCGTGATGAACTACCCCTTCAAAAACGCGGTGCTGGGCTTTGTCTGCGGCGGGGATGCCGCCGACGCCGCCGATCAGATCCTGTCCATCTGCGAGCACTACCCTGCCCCGGCGCTGCACACCGCCCTGAATTTCCTCTCCACCCACGACACCGAGCGGGCCCTGACCGTCATTGCCGACGAGCCCGCAGGCGACCGCGGCCGGGAGTGGCAGAGCGGACGCAGCGTCACCGGCGAGGCCTATGAGGAGGGCCTGATCCTGCTCAAAATGGCCTATGCCATCATCTTCACCCTGCCGGGGGTTCCCTGCGTGTACTATGGGGACGAGATCGGGATGCAGGGCTACCGGGACCCCTTCAACCGGGGATACTACCTGTGGGACAGCCATGAGGACCGGCTGCGCCCGGTGATCGCCCAGCTGGCCCAGCTGCGCCAGAGCTGCGAGGCTTTCCGGGAGGGAGAGCTGCGGGTGCTGCGGGCAGAGGGCGGCATCCTGCACTACCAGCGGGTGGGCGCCATGGAGACCGCCGAGATCATCGCCAACCGCACCGACCACCTGATCGTGGAGAAACTGGCCAGCGGCAAATACACCGAGGTCAACCCCATGGGCTTCACCATCACGGTGGAGGAAGTGGGCCACAACCCCAACCACAGCTACTACGATTACCGCTGACCTTCCGGCCCGGAAAAGCGCTGTATTTTGACAGAGATTTTCCGCCCATTTTCGGCATCTTTCAAAAAATTGCATGCAATTTTTGCCCGGCACGCCAAAATGTGCCGGGCTTTTTTGTGGTTTCCGCCAAACTTCCGGGGCAGTGTGTCCCTTCCAGCCAAAAAAGCTTGACCTGGTCCCCGGAAATGAATATAGTAGAGGTAAGGCGCGGTCCTTTCTGCCGCGCCCGTCATAAGGAAGGAGTACCTATGCTGCAAGCCATTGGGTGGCTGATCGCCACCATCGTCCTCGTGTTCATCGAGGCCACCACCTTCAACCTGGTGTCGGTATGGTTCGCGGTAGGCGGGGCCGCTGCCCTCATCAGCTGTCTTTTTACCGACAGTATGCAGGTCCAGTCGGCGATCTTTGTGGCGGTGAGCATCCTCTGCCTGCTGGCCCTGCGGCCGCTGGCAGCCCGGCTCCGCCGGCCTCCCACCCCCACCAACGGGGATCTGAACATCGGCCGTACCGCCACCATCCTGACCCCGGTCTCGGACGGCACCCCCGGCCGCGTCCGTCTGGACGGCGTGGACTGGAACGCCCAGGCCGTGCCCGGCGCCTCTTTTGTGCCCGGCGACAAGTGCCGGGTGACCGCCATCCACAGCACCACTCTGATCGTCGAGCCCGCCCCCATCGAAACGCCTCTCCAGCCCAACTGATTGCCAAGAAAGGAGCGTATGAGCTATGCAAAGCGCAATTCTGTTTTTTCTGATCCTGGCGCTGGTCCTTGTGGTCATCCTCATCGTGGTGACCAACATCGTCATCGTCCCCCAGTCCACCGTGTACGTCATCGAGCGGCTGGGCGTCTATTCCGACACATGGGAGGCCGGCCTCCATGTCAAGATCCCCTTCATTGAGCGTGTAGCCAAGAAGGTCAGCCTGAAAGAGCAGGTGGGCGACTTCCCGCCCCAGCCTGTCATCACGCGGGACAACGTCACCATCCAGATCGATACCGTGGTGTTCTTCCAGGTGATGGACGCCAAGCTGTACACATACGGCGTCAACCAGCCCATCGCGGCTCTGGAGAGCCTGTCCGCCACCACCCTGCGCAACATCATCGGTGAGATGGAGCTGGACCACACCCTCTCCAGCCGCGACACCATCAACTCCAAGATCACCGCCATCCTGGACGAAGCCACCGACAAGTGGGGCATCAAGGTCAACCGGGTGGAAGTCAAGAACATCACCCCGCCCGCCGACATCCGGGATGCCATGGAAAAGCAGATGAAGGCCGAGCGTGAAAAACGGGCCGTCATCTTCAAGGCTGAGGGTGAAAAGCAGGCCGCCATCACCATCGCCGAGGGCGAGAAGGAAGCCGCCATCCTGCGGGCCGACGCCATCAAGCAGCAGCGCATCCTGGAGGCCGAGGGCGAAGCACAGGCCATCCTGGCGGTGCAGAAGGCCAACGCCGACGCCATCCGCCTGCTGAACGAGGCCGCCCCGGCCGACAAGGTGATCGCCCTGCGCAGCCTGGAAGCCCTGGCCAAGGTAGCCAACGGCAAGGCCACCAAGATCATCATCCCCTCCGAGCTGCAGAATCTGGGGGCCGTAGTGCCCGCCATCAAAGAACTGCTGACCGACCCTGCCGGCGCCGACGCCGATGCACCCCAGCAGTGACACGCTGATCGAAAGAACCCCCTGTGCTTTAACGGGCGCAGGAATCGGATTGTCAAAAAGTCCTGTCCAGCCGACATGTGCGGATGGACAGGACACATACAGGGAAATTTAGCGCTGAGAGTGTGCGAGGCCATAAGGCCGAGTGCGCGGTTCAGCGCTAAATTTTGTCCCCAGGGGGATACCAGGGGGAAGGAATTTCTGTCGCGCGACTGCGCGCAGAAATGGGTTCCCCCTGGAGTGTAAAACAAAAGGCCCCCGCAGCCTGCCAAAACAGGCGCGGGAGCCAAAAGGCGATCGGAAACAGATGGGCCGGGGCTCACAGCTTGAGCTCATAGAGGAAGTCCGGGATGACCTCATTGGTGCCGCCCTTGGTGTAAGAGCCCGAGGCGATGACCTGTGCGCCCACCTTGCGGGCCAGGGCGTTGGACGCGGCGTTTTCCTGGGCAATGCGGATGGTCACCGCACCCACCCCCCGGGCCCGGGCATAGTCGATCAGGGCCTGCACCATCTCGGTGCCGTATCCCCTGCACTGCTGGCTGGGATGGACCGCATAGGCGATATCGTAGCTGCGGCCGTTGTTCTCCGGCACAAAGCTGCAGGTGCCGATCCGCTGCCCATCGGCTTTGTCCACCGCCACCATGTGGCAGCAGTCGATGGCCTCCCCCAGGTTTTCGATGTCCTTGCGGTAGGCCGCCTGGTCCGGGATATCCTCCAGCCGCGGGTCCGACAGCCAGCGCCCGATCTCGGCGTCATTCCACATACCAATGGCAAAATCCGCATCCTCGGGCTGGAAACCGCGCAGCAGCAGCCGGGGTGTCTCAAGCGTCTCGATCCTCATGCAAATCCCCTCCTCATGAGCGTTGTGTACAGGACGGGGTCAGTCCCGGGCGGGCTGCTCCACCGGGATCAGGAACACCGCCTGCCGCACTTTGCCGCAGCCCTGGGCCTTGATGCCGGTCTTATAGGGCTCCCCTGCCAGAAACAGGGCAAACCGTCCCTCGCTGAGCATCCCTGCGGCACTGGTGGGAGCGCTGCCCTGGGCGGGCGCCGCCCCTGCGGCGGGCTTTTGGAGGGCGAAGTCCCCCAGGGAGACTTCGAACATCTCGCTGCCCGTCAGATCGGTGACCAGGGCCAGATGCCCCTCCCGGCAGGAAAAGCTCAGCTTTTCCCCCGGCTGGGGGGTCAGGGCGGTCACTTCTGCCCAGGCGTCCGAGCCGGGCACAGGGGTGCGGCCATCGGGCAGGGTGCCGATGTCACGGGCCATGATATACTCGATAACGGCATCCAGACCGGAGGCCAGCCCCAGATAGTTGGGGAGGTTGTTCAGTGTATCAAATATCATAGGGTCATTCTCCAAAAGGGCCTGCCCGCCTGTTGTGGGGGCGGCCATAACCACAGCCGCACGCTCCTTTCTCTGCGGGAGCGGCGGACTGTTTTGTACGTCCGGTCAGGCGGAAGCCTGTGTGCAGTATAGCATATTTCGCCCTGTTTTGCAAGGACGAATCCCCGTCCGTCAGGGTGTATCTGAGAAGTCAAACATGCTGAGATATTCGCCAGAAAACGCCAGATGCAAGGCGCATGAGCGCTGCAGCTCTTGCGCTTAGCCCTCCAGAGAGCGCACGGCCTCCTGGATGCGGCGGGCGGCTTCTTTGGTCTTTTCGGCGTCGCCAAAGGCGGTCAGGCGGAAATAGCCTTCCCCGCAGGGGCCAAAGCCCACGCCGGGGGTGCCCACCACATTGGCCTTCTCCAGCAGCCAGCCAAAGAAGGTCCAGCTGTCCATCCCGCCGGGGCAGCGCATCCAGATATAGGGGCTGTTGTGGCCGCCGCAGTACCAGATGCCGGCCTGGTCCAGCGCCTGGGCCAGCACTTTGGCGTTCCGGCGGTAATAGTCGAGGTTTGCCTGGATCTCGGCCATTCCCTCGGGGGTAAAGATAGCGGCTGCGCCCCGCTGCACGATGTAGGGCACCCCGTTGAACTTGGTGGTCTGGCGGCGGAGCCAGAGCTTGTTCAGCTCCAGCCCTTCCCGCTGCAGCTGGTGGGGCACCACGGTGTAGCCGCAGCGGGTGCCGGTGAAGCCCGCGATCTTGGAGAAGGAGCAGATCTCGATGGCGCACCGGCGCGCCCCCTCCACTTCAAAGATGCTGCGGGCCAGGCCCTCCTCCGAGACAAAGCACTCATAGGCTGCGTCGTAGAGGATGACGGCGTCGTTGGCCAGGGCATAGTCCACCCACTGCTTGAGCTGGGCGCGGTCGTAGGCGGCGCCGGTGGGATTGTTGGGGCTGCAAATGTAGATGATATCGGCGTGCACTGCGGGGTCGGGCATGGCCAGGAAGTCATTCTCCCGGCTGGTGGGGGCATAGATCACCTTGCGGCCGTCGGTGATGTTGTCATCCACATAGGTGGGGTAGACGGGGTCGGGCACCAGGACGGTGTTGTCCGCATCGAACAGGCCCAGGATGTTGGCCAGGTCGCTCTTGGCGCCGTCGCTGACAAAGATCTCGCTGGCCTCCAGCTGGACGCCCCGGCCCGCATAATAGCTCTGGATGGCCTGGCGCAGGAAATCGTAGCCCTGCTCGGGGCCGTAGCCGTGGAAGCCTTCGGTGGTGCCCATCTCCTGGACGGCGGCGGTCATGGCCTCCACCACGCTTTTGGCCAGGGGACGGGTGACATCCCCGATGCCCATGCGGATGATGTCGCAGCCGGGATGGGCCTTCTGGTACTCGGTCACCCGGCGGTTGATCTCCACAAAGAGATAGCTTTCCTTCAGTTCGCTGTAATGATGGTTCATCTTCATAGTCAAAGGGTCCTTTCTGCCATTTGGTGGTTCAACGATGGATCGGACGCGTTCAAAGCAAAGCCTCTCCCTCACACACGGTGAAGGCGGGGCCCGTCATCCGCAGGTCCTGGCCGGGCAGCACCCGGATGGTCAGCACGCCGCCCCGCAGCTGCACCCGGATATCCTGCCCGGGATCGCACAAGCCCAGCTGGGTGGCGGCCGCCACACTGGCGCAGGCGCCGGTGCCGCAGGCCCAGGTCTCTCCGCTGCCCCGTTCCCACACCCGCATCTTGAGCCGGTCCGGTCCAAGGGGCTGGATAAACTCGGTGTTGACCTGCCGGGGGAAATTGGGATGCTTCTCAAAGGCGGGGCCGATGGCTGCAAGGTCCAGGCTGTCCACGTCGGGCACCACCACCACACAGTGGGGGTTGCCCACGCTGACGCAGGTGACGCGCCAGTCGCGCCCCGCGGCATGGAGCGTACAGTCCACCAGCGGGCCGGGCCCCATGTTCACAGCGGGCAGGCTGTCGGCCAGCAGGCTGTACCGGCCCATCTCCACCTGCCACAGCCCCTCCCGGGCATCGCTCCCCTGTCCCTGCCAGCGCAGGGTCTTGGGCCCGCTGCGGGTGTCAATGAGCAGGGTATCCGCCCCGGCCAGGTCGGGATCGTGGGTGCGCAGCCACTGGGCCACGCAGCGGATGCCGTTGCCGCACATCATCCCCTCGCTGCCGTCGGCATTGTAGATCCGCATGGTGGCCGCAGCGCCGGTGGTCTGTGGGGCGCAGATGCAGATCACGCCGTCCGCACCTACCGAAACATGCCGGGCCGACAGCTGCCGGGCAAGCGACGCAATGTCCGCCGGGGGGCCCCCGGTGCGGCAGTCCAGGTAGATATAATCGTTGGCGCAGCCCTGCATTTTGGTGAAACTCAGTCTCATGGCCTCATCCCCTTTCGGTGTCCTGCCTCTTATTATAATGGGCAAAGGCCGTTCTGGCAACCGCTTTTCGCAAATCAGGGCTTGACAACGGCCATGGCTTACGATATATCTTAATAAGGCATTTCGTAAAAGGACGGTCCCGGGCCGCCCGATTTCAAAAACCAAAGGAGAGTAACCAAGAGTATGGACAGTACATTTGAGAAGATCCGCGGCTTTCTGGCCGAGCAGCTGGGCGTCGAGCCCCAGACCATCACCATGGACAGCGACCTGCTGAACGATTTTGACGCAGACAGTCTGGACATCGTGGACATGGTGATGACCCTGGAGGACGAATTCGGCATCGAGGTGCCCGATGACGCCATCGAGTCCCTGCATACCGTGGGCGACGTGGTGCGCTTTGTGGACAGCCATCTGGACAACTGATGCTCTGACGGCCCCAGCCGCCCCGGCGGGGCCTTTACTGACGGCTCGTGCGGAACGCAGAGCGTTTGGCGCACGGCCATGAGGAGGATAACAATGGCAAAAGAGACGAAAAAACTGGTTCAGGCCATCACCAGCCAGGAAGAGAACTTTGCGCAGTGGTACACCGACATCTGCCTGAAGGCGGAGCTGGTGGAATATTCCAGCATGAAGGGCTTCATCATCCTGCGGCCCTACGGCCAGGCCATCTGGGAAAACATCCAGAAGAATCTGGACGCCCGCTTCAAGGCCAGCGGCCACGAGAACGTGGCCATGCCGGTGCTGATCCCCGAGAGCCTGCTGAAAAAGGAAGGGGAGCTGGTGGAGGGCTTTGCCCCCGAGGCGGCCTGGGTGACCATGGGCGGCAGCGAGGAGCTGGAAGAGCGGATGGCCGTGCGCCCCACCAGTGAGACCATGTTCTGCGACCACTGGTCCCGCGTGCTGCACAGCTACCGGGAGCTGCCCATGAAGTACAACCAGTGGTGCAGCGTCATCCGGTGGGAAAAGACCACCCGCCCCTTCCTGCGCAGCCGGGAATTCTGGTGGCAGGAAGGCCACACCATCCATGAGACCGCCGCCGAGGCCGAAGCAGAGACCATGGCCCAGCTGAACTGCTACGCCAGCTTCTGCGAGGACGACCTGGCCATCCCCGTGGTGAAGGGCCGCAAGACGGACAAGGAGAAGTTTGCCGGGGCGGAGGCCACCTACACCATCGAGGCCATGATGAAGGACGGCAAGGCCCTGCAGAGCGGCACCAGCCACTACTTTGGCGACAAGTTCAGCCGGGCCTACGACGTCACCTTCACCGGCCGGGACAACCAGCTGCACCATCCCTACCAGACCAGCTGGGGCGTTTCCACCCGTCTGGTGGGCGCCATCATCATGACCCACGGGGATGACGACGGCCTGATCCTGCCCCCCGCCATTGCACCCTGGCAGGTGGTCGTGGTGCCCATCGCTCCCCACAAGCCCGGCGTGGCCGAAAAGGCCGCCGAAGTGGCCGCCGGCATCGCCCGCTACGCCCGGGTGAAGCTGGACGACAGCGACAACGCCCCCGGCTGGAAGTTCAGCCAGTGGGAGATGAAGGGCGTGCCCCTGCGTCTGGAGCTGGGCCCCAAGGATCTGGAGAAGAACCAGTGCGTCCTGGTGCGCCGGGATACCCGGGAAAAGATCTTTGTCAGCCTGGATGAGCTGGAGACCGCCATTCCTGCCCTGCTGGAGCAGCTGACCCACGATCTGTACCAGCGCGCCCTGGAAAACCGCGAAAAGCGCACCTGGGCCGCCACCACCATGGACCAGGTGAAGGAGCTGGCCGCCGCAAACACCGGCTACATCAAGACCATGTGGTGCGGCGACCTGGCCTGCGAGCTGAAGATGAAAGAGGAAGCCGGACTGTCCAGCCGCTGTATGCCCTTTGTCCAGGAGCATCTGAGCGACGTATGCCCCTGCTGCGGCAAACCCGCCAAGGCGATGGTCTACTGGGGCGTAGCGTACTAAGGCCCCTGCTCTCTTTGTAAGATAAAAACGACCCCCGCTGTTCCCGAAAGGAACAGCGGGGGTCGTTTTATTCGGTCGGGCCGCACAGGGGCAGGAAGTGTTCCACCAGCAGGTCCACGCAGGCGCCGTAGCTCTGCATCCCCAGATCCTGGCCATAGCTGCGCAGGAAGCTGTCGTACACCGACTCCCCGACGGTGCGCACCGGGCCCTCCCAGCCGGCCCAGTAGGCGTTGTTGTCTGCAAAGTCGGCCGCAGCCCCCGCAGGCAGCCGGGCCGACAGGGCCGCTGCGGCCTGGGGGTCGGTGCGGTAAAGGGCGTTGGACAGATGCAGGTAGCCATACAGCCACCCCGAATAAATATAGGCGGGCTTGCCGCTGGTGATGGATGCCAGGATCCCCACAAAGTTTGCCTCCTGCTCGGCGGCTACCCCGCGCTGATGGGCAAATTCATGGGCCACCGTCACCGGCAGGAACACCGCCGGGCAGTCCACGTTGAGGGTGCTCTCCCCTGTAAGGGGGCACAGATATCCGGTGAAGCCCCAGGCGCTCATCAGCCGGGAATAGAAGGCGGGCTTGGGCCTCCGGGCCGGCCCCTCCAGAAAGGGCCAGTCCCCGGTCAAGCCGTCGTAGAGGCCCTCCGTGTCCTCCAGGATGGCGCTGCGGGCCACCGCAAACCGGCCCTCCCCATCCCGTGGGACCGTGCCGGCGCAGGCCGCCACCTGCTGTCCAAAGTACCGGGTGACCGCTTCCAGCTGGGCGGCCGTGACCGGGCTGGCGGCCATCCCCGCCTGCTGGGCAAAGGAAGCCGCATAATATTGGGTGCCCCACAGCCCGCACACCGCCGCATAGCCCCACAGCACCACCACTGCCAGGTGCAGCGTCCAGGTCCCTAAGGCCCCGGGGCTGCCGTGGGCCGTCTGCCACAGGGCCCGGGCCAGCAGCAGGAAGGCCGCCAGGATCAGCATCGTGGCCCCCGCCTCGCAGACGCTGAAGGGCAGCGGATCGCACACGGCGCCCAAAAACCGCTTGACCGGCATGGATACCCGCGCCACCCACCAGTCCATGGCGGCGCGGTCCGAGCGGAATACCAAGAACAGGCCCACAGCCCCCAGGGCGCCGGCCAGAGCCGCCAGAGCCCCGCGATGGGCCAGTGCCCAGCAGCCCAGTGCCCTCACCGGTCGAAGGTGGTGAACAGGGTGGTCTGCCACTGCTGGCCCGGCTCCAGGATGGCGGCCGCCGCCCGCTTGGACCAGGAGGGGCCGTCCGCCTCGGCGGCGGGCAGGCTGTGCCAGGGCTCGATGCACACAAAGCGCACCTTGTCGGTCTTGGCGCTCCAGATCAGGGTATAGGGGAAGCCGGCGATCCGGCAGGTGACGCTGCGGCCGGTGTCCTTCTCATAGATGCCCAGCGTTTCGCTGCGCAGCCCCGCCATGCAGAAACTGTCGTTGGCAAACAGCTCGTCGGTGAGCTGGATGGACTGTGCGTTCTTCCACTGGTAATAGCACCGCCCCGACAAAAGTCCGTTGGGCCGGGCATCCAGGATCACCGGGCTCTCGGGCCGGTCGAACCGGAACTCGTAGTCGGTGGTGGTGTGCTGGCTGTCAAAAGGCACCGCAAAAGCCGGATGGTACCCGATGCCAAAGGGCAAGGGTTCGGCCGCCGTCTCGGGGCAGGTGACGGTCAGGGTGTGGCAGACCGTCTTGCCGTCCAGCCGGAAGGTGCTCTCCAGCACAAAGTCATAGGGGAAGCGATTGGTTTTGGTCTGCTCGTCCGAACGCAGCTCCAGACGGATGGCGTCGGGTCCATCGGACAGCAGCGTGTGCTCCAGGTCCCGGGCAAAGCCGTGCTGGCCGCCCTTATAGCTCTTGCCTGCGTGGGTCAGGATGCCCCCGGCCAGCTTGCCGGTCCAGGGGAACAGGATGGGGGCATGGCGGCCCCACACCGATTTGTCCCCCTGCCAAAGCATCTCCTGGCCCTGGGCGTTTTGGACGCTGACCGCCTCCGCCCCATGGGTATCCACGGTCAAGGTAAGAAAGTCGTTGCGAATGGTTGCCTGCATGGATATACCTCCTTATGAAGTCAGGTCGAGATAGTTTCAGTATACACCTTCCGCCCCGCCGGGGCAAGGCCCGGGCCCTCTTTGGGGCGCAGCAGGCAGCAAAAGCCCCCGCCGTCCGGATGCGGGCAGCGGGGGCCGGGATTCAGTTTTCCGAATAGCGGGCCAGGAACTGCTTGGTGCGCTCCTGGCGGGGGCGTTCGATCACCTGGCGGGCGTCGCCCTGCTCCACGATCACGCCGCCGTCCATAAAGATGATCCGGTCTGCCACATCGCGGGCAAAGGCCATCTCGTGGGTGACGATGATCATGGTGGTCTTTTGTTCGGCCAGGCTGCGGATCACCTTCAGCACCTCCCCGGTCAGTTCGGGGTCCAGGGCGCTGGTGGGCTCGTCAAAGCAGAGGATATCGGGGTGGAGGGCCAGCGCCCGGGCAATGGCCACGCGCTGCTGCTGGCCGCCCGACAGCTGGTGGGGGTAGTGGTTGGCCCGGTCGGCCAGGCCCATCCGGCTCAGCAGCTCGCGGGCTTCCTGCTCGATGGCGGCGTTCACCTGCGCCTTGTTCTCTTTGTAGCCGGGCTGCTCTTTGGCCAGCAGCTGCTTGGCCAGCATGACGTTCTGCAGGGCCGTGTACTGGGGGAACAGGTTGAAGGACTGGAACACCAGCCCGAAGTGCAGCCGCTTGCGCCGCACCTCCCCTTCCCGCTGGGTGGCGGGATCGGCCGCGTCGAACAGGGTCTCCCCGTTCACTACGATCTGCCCCCGGTCGGGGGCCTCCAAAAAGTTCAGGCAGCGCAGCAGGGTGGTCTTGCCCGACCCCGACGAGCCGATGATGGCCAGGGCCTGGCCCTGTTCCAGCTCAAAGCTGATGTCCTCCAGCACCCGGGTGGCGCCAAAGTGCTTTTCGATGTTCTTGACTTCCAGAATGGCCATGGCGTCCCCCTCCTCAGCGGAAATAATCCAGCTTCTTCTCAGCCCAGCGGAACAGCAGCGTCAAAATGCCGTTGACCGCCAGATAGAACACGGCGGTATAGAACAGGGGCCAGATCATCCCTTTTTTGATGTAGGATTCCCCCATCCAGATGATCTCGTACACCGAGATGACCCGCACCAGGGCGGTGTCCTTGACCAGGGTGATGAACTCGTTGCCCATAGGCGGCACGATCCGCTTGACCACCTGCAGCAGCGTCACCTTGAAGAAGATCTGGCTGCGGGTCATGCCCAGCACCTCGCCCGCCTCGTACTGGCCCCGGGGGATGGACTGGATGCCGCCCCGGTAGATCTCGGAAAAATAGCAGGCGTAGTTGATGACAAAGCTCAGCAGCGCCGCCCCGAACCGGGGCAGCAGGGGCAGGTCGAACAGCAGGCCCGGGCCGTAGAAGATGATCAGGATCTGGATCATCAGGGGGGTGCCGCGCACCACCCACACCACCGTGCTGACCAGCCACCGCAGAGGCCGCAGCCGGCTCATGGCCCCCAGGGCGATCACAAGGCCCAAAGGCAGCGCCAGCAGCAGGGTCAGGGCGAACAGTTCCATGGTGGTGCCCAGGCCCTCCAGCAAGCTCAGGGTAACGGTCAGCAGCATAAACTTCCTCTCCTTTTACACAGCAGCAGGCCCGCCCCCCAAGGGCCAGGCCGCTGCCATCGTCATGCTTCGGTTCAGTAGGCGATCAGGGATTCCTGCACGCCGTAGGTGGTGGCCACTTCGGTGACGGTACCGTCCGCATAGGCCTCCTGCCAGAAGGTGTTGAAGGCGTCCACCAGATCCGAACCCTTGCGGAAGCCCACGCCGTACTCCTCGCTGTTCAGCTGGACGGTGTAGGTCAGGTCGGGGTAGCTGGTGCCCTCGCCGATCATGGCGCCCGCCATCAGCAGATCGATGACGCAGGCGTCCGAAGCGCCCGAAGCCACCTCCATCAGGGCGTCGGCCTGGGTGGTCTTGGCCACATAGGGGATGCCCAGGGCGTCCAGCTGCTCGGCGCCCGCCGAGCCGTTCTCCACCGCAAAGGCGAGGTCGGACAGACTGTCGGTGGTCTGGTAGTCGGCAGCCTTCTCAGCAGGCACCACCACCACCTGGCCGTTGTTGCAGTAAGGCTGGGACACCGACGCGCCGTTGGTCACCTCGTCGGTGATGGTCATGCCGTTCCAGATGGCGTCCACGCCCTTGGTGTCCAGCTCCATCAGCTTGTTGTCCCAGTTGATCTCCAGAAATTCCACGTCCACGCCCAGGTACTCGGCAAACGCCTTGGCCATGTCGGCGTCAAAGCCGATCCACTCGCCGTTCTCGTCCCGGTAATCCATGGGGGCAAAGTCAGTCATGCCCACCACCAGAGTGCCCTTGTCCTGCACATAGGCCAGATCGCTCTCCGCTTCGCTCGAAGCGGCCGAAGCTGCCTCCTGGCTTGCCGCGCCGGACGAAGCCGCCGCAGACGAAGCGGACGAAGCAGAGCTGGCGGAGCCGCCGCAGGCTGCAAAGGACAGGCACATGGCCGCCGTCATCATCAGGGAAACTGCCTTTTTCAACTTTCTCATCGTAATCTCCTCCCTACGCGCTGCACGCCGGGCGCGGCCCCTCCGCGCTATCATTCTACTGTGGTAAAGCGATGCAGTGATAACGTATTGGATTATACCCCACCCGCTCCCGGTTGTAAAGGGGGCAAATCCCGCCGCAGGACATTTTTGGCGTTTTATACAAAACGAGTCCGGTTTTTGCAAGTTTTATGCATTGGTGCGCAGTCAAGAAGCTATTCATACAAAAACCCCCGCCGTCCTTTTGACAGGGCGGCGGAGGCTGATGTGCTGTTGGGTTTGGGATGTTTCGTCCGGGTTGCGGTGCCCTGAATTTCCGGCGCATGCAATGCGCTTGAAAATTCAGACCGCGGCCCCTGCTCCGCCTCGCCTGTTCCGTCCGCAGGACGCGGCTCGGCTGCGCAGCCACAGGACGCGGCAAAGCATGTCAGCCCAGGCTGATGCCCATGCGGCGGGCGACGGTGAGCAGATCGCAGCTCTCGGGGATATTGCGGCTCTTGCCTGCAATATCCTCCAGGCGGTTCTCCACCACGCGGTTGTTCACCATGGCCACCGTGACGCCATAGCGCTCGGCCTCCACCAGCTTGGCTGCATGGCTGCCGAACTGGGTGGACAGCACACGGTCATAGGCGCAGGGGGTGCCGCCGCGCTGCATATGTCCCGGGATGCACACACGGGTCTCAAGGCCGGTCTTTTTCTGGATGGCAGCGGCGATGCGGTTGGTAGCGGTAGCGCCAAAGCCTGCCTCGGCCCGCTTGGCGGCCCATTCCTTGCGCTTCATCCGGGCTTCCTCGGCGTTCATGGCGCCCTCGGCCACCGCAATGATGGAGAAGTTGGAACCGTTCTTGGCCCGGCGCTCCACCGCGGCGCAGACACGATCGATATCGTAGGGCAGCTCGGGGATCAGGATGATGTCCGCGCCGCCGGCAATGCCGGCATACAGGGTCAGCCAGCCCGCCTTGTTGCCCATGATCTCGATGCACATCACGCGGCTGTGGCTGCCGGCGGTGGTGTGGATGCGGTCGATCACCTCGGTGTCGATCTCCACCGCGGTGTGGAAACCGAAGGTCACATCGGTGCCATAGATGTCGTTGTCAATGGTCTTGGGCAGGCCGATGATGTTCAGACCCTCCTGCGACAGCAGATTTGCGGTCTTGTGGGTGCCGTTGCCGCCCAGGCACAGCAGGCAGTCCAGTTTCAGATCCTTATAGGTCTTTTTCATGGCGGCCACTTTGTCGATCTTGTCCTCCTCGATGACCTGCATCATCTTGAAGGGGGTGCGCTTGGTGCCCAGGATAGTGCCGCCCAAAGTGAGCAGGCCGCGGAAATCGTCGGGCTGCATCTTTTTGTAGTCCCCGTTGATCAGCCCATGGTAGCCGTTCAGGATGCCGATGATCTCCACGTTGTCCCCCATGCGGACGTACAGCGCTTTCGCCACGCCGCGGATGGTCGCGTTCAGGCCGGGGCAGTCGCCGCCGGCGGTCAGGATGCCAACACGTTTCTTCATTCTAAACCCTCTTTTCCTTGTCTTGGGCACAGGCCCATATCTTATGTATAAGATTAGCCCGAAAGGGGCTCGCTGTCAAGGTTTTTGGCCTTATTTCATAAGAAAATGCGCCGCCGCAAAAAAGTAAAAAAAGGTGTTGACAAAGGCGGCCTGTTCAGGTATAATATCCCTTGTCAGCGGCGGCGGCCCGGCAGGGCGCGGCACCTGGCCCAAACTGAATGATGGGGATTTGCATAGTGGTAGTGCGGTAGACTCTGACTCTACTTGTGGGAGTTCGATTCTCTCATCCCCAACCAAACCTAACCGCAGCACAAAAGGCTGCGGTATTTTCGGGGCATAGCGCAGCTGGTAGCGCGCCTGGTTCGGGACTAGGAGGCCGTGGGTTCAAATCCCGCTGCTCCGACCAAAGACGAGTGCTTGATGGCATTCGTCTTTTTTGTTGTTCTGCCGGCCGCAGCAGAAAGCCCCCGCCATCCTGTTTCGGACAGCGGGGGCATCATTCTGCACGTCTTACTTATTTGTCGGCCGTCTTTTTGGTGCGGGCGGCGCGCTTTTTGGGCGCAGCCTCCGTCCCGGCAGCCTTCTTGCGGGAAGCAGCCTTCTTGGGAGCCGGAGCTTTTTCAGCGGCAGTCCCGGCCTTTTCGGTCTCGGCAGCCGGAGCCTCCGCCGCTTTCTTGGTGCGGCAGGCACAGCGCTTGGGCTTTTCCGCAGCAGCCGGCTCGGCGGCCTTCTCCTCCACAGCCTGTGCGGGAGCAGACTCCGCTTCAGCCGGCTGCGCCTCAGCAGGCTGTGCCTCGGCAGGTTGTGCCCCGGCAGTTTGTGCCCCGGCAGTTTGTGCCTGCTCTGCGGGGGCGGCCTCCACGGCGGCGGTCTGGGTCTTTTCGGCCTCCTCTGCCTTGGCCGTGCCCTTGCGCTCCCGGACCGGAGCGATCAGCCAATGCTGGTCGTCGCCGGGGGTCTTGTCCCAGATCTGCAGGATGGCCCCCTCAGGGCTGCCCATCCCCACGGTATCCACGCACTTGCCGCTGGCCCAGGGGCTGCTGATCTGCACGGTGCCGTCGTTGTTGCGGGTGAGCACCCACACCTGCGAGCTGCCCATCACATCGTCCCACAGGTGCAGCCAGGTGCCCCGGCCGGTGCCGGCGGCCACCAGGTCCACCACCTTGTTGTTGGCACGGCAGTGGATGCGGTAGGCGTTGTCCCCTACCCGCACGAAGGACCACTCCTGCTCAGGCTTGTGCTGGTACTTGCCCAGACGCAGCTGGGCGCCGTCAGCCGCCTGTCCCACATACTCGATGACACAGCCGGATGCGGCGGCGATGGTGTAGTAGCTGCCGGCCTTGATCGAGGTCTGTTCGATGGTTTTCATGGTCTATCCCTCCACGCAGATTATCAGGTTGGCCCCGCCCTGCCGGGCCCGGGCATTCGAGTTCTTGGTGGAATTATACCACCCGTCGTAATTTTTCACAAGTATGTGGGCGTTCTTTCATCAACTTGCACAAAACCCAGGCTCTTACCTCAAAATTTTTAGAGACACAGGCCGGCGCGTTTTGGATCATTCCGGGGCCTGGCCGGCCTGCACCCGGGCTTCCATCCGGTCCAGTTCGGCCAAAAACTGCGCCATAAAGGGCACCGCCACGAAGAAACTGAGCAGATCGGCAATGGGCTGGCTGTACTGCACCCCCGCCAGCCCCCACACCCGGGGCAGCACCAGGATCAGCGGGATAAAGAAGATCCCCTGTCGGCAGCAGGACAGGAAGGTGGCCCGCACCGACTTGCCCACGCTCTGGAACAGCATATTGCTGCACACCAGCACCGGCTGCAGCAGGGTGGCGGCGCACTGCCACTGGAAGGCGGGCAGCGCGATGGCGGTGACCGCGTCGTCATCCCGGAACAGGCGCACCAGAGTATCCCCTCCGGCAAGGCTCAGTCCTGCCAGGACGGTCAGCAGCACCATCCCCGCTTCCATGGTAAAGATGCAGGCCGCCCGCACCCGGTGGAACTTCTGAGCGCCATAATTATAGGACGCCACCGGCTGGAATCCCTGCCCCACCCCCAGGGCCACCGACTGCAAAAACTGGAAGATCCGGCTGACGATGCTCATGGCGGCCACCGCCGCGTCTCCATAGGGGCGGGCCGCCACATTGAGCATCATGCTGGCAAAGCTGGCCAGGCCCTGCCGTCCAAAGCTGGGCAGGCCGGTGGTCAGGATCAGGACCAGGTCCGCCGGGGCGCGGGTATAATTTTTCAGGGCCAGCTTGCTGACCGTCTTGCCCCGCAGATACATGGACAGCAGGATGCCGAAACTGACCATCTGGCTCAGGCCGGTGGCCAGCCCCGCGCCCCCGGTGCCCATCCCCAACCCAAAGATGAACAGAGGGTCCAGCAGGATATTCAGCAGGCCGCCTGTCACCAGGCCCACCATGGCAAAGCTGGCCTTGCCCTCATAGCGCAGGATGTTGTTCATCACCAGGCTGGACATCATAAAAGGAGCCGCCAGCAAAATGTAAAAGGCATAGGCCCGGGCGTGGGGCAGGATGGTCTCGGTGCTGCCCAGCAGCCGCACCAGTCCTGTCAGCCCTGCAATGCCGCACACACCCAGCACCGCTCCCGCCCCTATGGCGGTGAAAAAACTGGTGGAGGCGAACCGGGACGCCTTGTGGGTATCCCCGCTGCCCAGGCTGCGGCTGATGACGCTGCCCGCCCCATGCCCCAGCATGAACCCGATGGCCTGGATCACCGCCATCAGGCTGGACACCACCCCCACCGCTCCCGAAGCGCTGGTGGACAGCTGTCCTACAAAAAAGGTGTCCGCCAGATTGTAGATGCTGGTGATCAGCATACTGAGGATGGTGGGGACCGCCAGCCCCATCACCAGCCTGGGGATGGGGGTCTGGGTCATTTTGATGAACTGCGCCTTCTGGGCGTTTTCCTGCTGGGACATCATGCTGCACGCTCCCTGTACCTGTTTTTTTACAATAGTATACATCATTCCCCATTCTTTGTCGAGCGGACGGGGCTGTTGCCATCCTGCACAGAAAATACCGGGCTGTTTTGTAGGAAAATCACCAAAACCCGATTGACAACCGCCCCGGCCCTGTGTATAATAATTTGCAGTCAAGTTGCAAATTCGCCCCAACGCGGGCTTGCTTTTATCGGAGGAACGCTTTTATGTTCAAACCCAAACGTCTTATTTCTGCCCTGTCGGCTGCTGTTTTGGCCCTCGGGCTGCTGGCGGGCTGCGGCCAGAGCCCTTCGGGCAGCCGTCCGGATGCCGCCCCCCAGGAGGACACCATACAGGTGGTGGCCACCATCTTCCCCCTGTATGACTGGGCCAGGCAGGTGATCGGGGAGGTTCCCGGCGTGGAACTGACCTGGCTGCAGGACACCGGCGTGGATATGCACAGCTACCAGCCCACCGCCCAGGATATGCTGCGGGTGTCCTCCTGCGATCTGTTCCTGTATATCGGAGGCACCTCGGACAGCTGGGTGGAGGACGCTTTGGCCGAGGCGGTCAATCCCGCCATGCAGACGGTGTCCATGCTGGAGCAGCTGGGCAGCCAGGCCCGGCTGGAGGAGCTGGCCGAGGGGATGCAGGCCGAGGACCACGAAGGCCACAGCCATGACGAGGAGGCCGAATACGACGAGCACATCTGGCTCTCCCTCCGCAACGCCCAGCTGCTGACCGGCGCCATTGCCGATGCTCTGGGCCAGCTGGACCCCGACAACGCCCAGGCCTATGCCGACAACGCGGCGGCCTACTGCCGGCAGCTGGAGGCCCTGGACGCCGATTACCAGGCGGCGGTGGACGCCGGGACGGTGGATACCTTGCTGTTCGGGGACCGGTTTCCCTTCCGGTATCTGGTGGAAGATTATGGCCTGGACTATTACGCCGCCTTCCCCGGCTGCTCGGCCGAGACCGAGGCCAGCTTTGAGACCATCGCTTTTCTGGCCGGCAAGGTGGACCAGCTGGGTCTGCCCGCCGTGCTGACCATTGAGAACTCGGACCAGCGGGTGGCCCAGACCATCGTACAGAACACCGCAGACCGCAGCGCGGCCATCCTGACCATCGACTCGATGCAGGCGGTGAACGCCGGCGATGTGGAAGCGGGGGTCAGCTACCTGTCTTTGATGGAGCAGAATCTGGACGTTCTGCGGCAGGCACTGGGCTGCGCCGCATAAAGGAGATACGCTATGGCACTGATCACTTGTAAACATCTGGCCCTGGGCTATGAGAACACCCGGGTGGTGGAGGACCTGTCCTTCACGGTGGAGCAGGGGGACTACCTGTGCATCGTGGGGGAAAACGGCTCGGGCAAGAGCACCCTGATGAAGACCCTGCTGGGCCTGCGGTCCCCTCTGTCGGGGCAGATCGTCTTTGGGGACGGCCTGCACAAAAACGAGATCGGCTACCTGCCCCAGCAGACCCCCATCCAGCGGGACTTCCCGGCCAGCGTACAGGAGGTGGTGCTGTCGGGCTGCCTGAACCGGTGCGGCCTGCGCCCCTTCTACGGCAAGGAGGAAAAGGCCCTGGCCGCCCGCAACATGGAGCGGCTGGGCATCACCCCCATTGCGCGGCGGTGCTACCGGGAGCTGTCGGGCGGCCAGCAGCAGCGCGTCCTGCTGGCCCGGGCCCTGTGCGCCACCCGCAAGCTGCTTTTGCTGGACGAGCCGGTGGCCGGCCTGGACCCCAAGGTGACCGCCGAGCTGTACGAGCTGATCGCCGGGCTGAACCGGCAGGACGGCATCACCGTCATCATGATCTCCCACGACATCTCTGCGGCGGTGGGATATGCCAGCCATATCCTTCACATCGGGGAGGGCCAGCGGCTGTTCTTTGGCACGGCGGCCGCCTACGCGGCCAGCGGGGCGGGCCGGATGTTCGCCCCCTGCTCCCAGGACTTTCCGAAAGGCGGTGACCCCCAGTGACAGCATTTGAGACGCTGCAATACTATTTCACCTTCCCCTTTGTGCGCTATGCCCTGGTGGTGGGGGTGCTGATCGCCCTGTGCGCCTCCCTGTTCGGGGTGACGCTGGTGCTCAAGCGGTTCTCCTTCATCGGGGACGGGCTGAGCCATGTGGCCTTCGGCGCCCTGGCGGTGGCGGCAGTGTTCAACCTGACCGACGAGATGCTGCTGGTGCTGCCGGTGACGATAGCGGCGGCCATCCTGCTGCTGCGGGGGGGCCGGGGCGCCAAACTCCAGGGGGATGCGGCCATCGCGGTGCTGTCGGTGGGCACCCTGGCGGTGGGCTATCTGCTGATGAACCTCTTTTCCACCAGCACCAACCTGTCGGGGGATGTGTGCAGCACTCTGTTCGGCTCCATCTCCATCCTCACCCTCACCCGGGCCGAGGTGTGGCTGTGTGTGGTGCTGTCGGTGGTGGTCATCGCCCTGTTCGTGGTGTTCTATGACCGCATCTTCGCGGTCACCTTCGACGAAGCCTTTGCGGCGGCCACCGGCCTGCCTGCGGGCCGTTACAGCCTGCTGATCGCGGTGGTCATCGCGGTGATCATCGTGCTGGCCATGAACCTGGTGGGCTCGCTGCTCATCTCGGCCCTCATCATCTTCCCCGCCCTGTCGGCCATGCGGCTGTTCAAGAGCTTCCGCGCGGTGACGGTGTGCGCCGCCGTGGTATCGGTGGTCTGCGCCGCCGCCGGCATCCTCATCTCGATCCTGGCGGGCACCCCGGTGGGCTCCACCATCGTGGCGGTGGACCTGGGCGTGTTCGCGCTGTTCGCGCTGGCGGGGGCCGTCACCGGCCGCGCCGCCTGAAAGGAGGTCCTTATGCACCCCTTTGCCCGCTGTGCAGCCCTGCTGCTGGCCGCCGCTGTCCTGACCGGATGCGGCAGGCAGGCCGGCACGCCGGAGTCCCCGGCCAGCCAGCCGGCCTCGCCCTCGGTCTCCTCTGCTCCGGCCAGCCAGCCCCAGGCCGTCAGCCAGCCGGCTCCTGTGGACGTGGATCTGACCACCCTCAGCAGCACCATGGTATTTGCCGAGGTGAGCAATCTGATGTACGACCCCATCCCCTATCTGGGCAAGACAGTGCGGATGGAGGGAGAGTTCTCGGTGGAGCACGGCTACACCATGGACGGAGAAGAGGACCTGAGCCAGAACTTCTTCTACTGCGTCATCGAGGACGCCCTGGCCTGCTGCGCCCAGGGGCTGGAGTTTGAGCTGGCGGACCCGTCCGCCGCCTATCCCCAGGACTACCCCGCCGAGGGCAGCCAGGTGCGGGTGGTGGGCACGGTGGAGCTGTACGAAGAAAACGGCTTCCGCTATCTCCATCTGACCGACGCCGTATTTGAATGAGCAAAAAAGTCCCGTCCAGCCGACATGTGCGGATGGACGGGACACATACGCCGCAAAAAAGACCGCCTGATCGGCGGTCTTTTTCAGCGTATCAGCGTCCAAAGCCAAACAGCCCCTTCTTCTCATAGGGCTGGCACTGGGCCGATACCACACGGTAGCCGGTGGGCTCCAGGGCGGCGGCCAGGGCCTGCTCCTCAATGGGCTGCCGGGACAGGATGGTGCAGGTACCCTGCCGGTGGGAGGAGGTGACCTTCTCCACTGCAAAAGCTTTGCGCACCGTCTCGTTCACATGGGCCTCGCACATCCCGCAGGCCATCCCGTCGATCTTCGCGGTCGTCTTGTACATCGTTCCGTCCTCCTTGTTGTCTCATCCCAGAGCCACGTCCAGGGCCATCATAAGGGTGAAGCCCGCCGCAAAAGCCACCGGGCCAATGTCCGAATGCTGTCCGCCGGCCATCTCGGGCACCAGTTCCTCCACCACCACATACAGCATGGCTCCCGCTGCAAAGGCCAGCAGCCAGGGCAGGGCGGGCAGGACCAGTTCGGCGGCCAGGATGGTGAACACCGCGGCCAACGGCTCCACGATGCCGGACAGCACCCCATCCGCAAAGGCACGCCGCCGGGACGCGCCCTCAGCCCGCAGGGGCATGGATACGATGGCGCCCTCGGGGAAGTTCTGGATGGCAATGCCCAGCGACAAAGCCAGGGCCCCTGCCGCCGAGATATCCGCCGCACCGGTGAGATATCCCGCGTACACCACCCCTACCGCCATCCCCTCGGGGATGTTGTGGAGCGTCACCGCCAGCATCATCATGGTGATGCGGGGCAGCCGGGCGGGCGGCCCCTCGGGCCGGCGGGCATTCTGGTGCAGGTGGGGGATCAGATGATCCAGCGCCAGCAAAAACAGCACGCCCGCCCAGAATCCGCCGGCGGCAGGCACGAAGGACCATACCCCCATGCCGGCGGCTCCGGCTTCCTCCAGCGCGGGGATCAGCAGGCTCCACACCGACGCCGCCACCATCACGCCGGCGGCAAAGCCGGTCAGCCCCCGCCGCACCAGCTCATGCAGCTGCCGCCGCATCAAAAAGACGCATCCCGCCCCCAAAGAAGTGCCCAAAAAGGGGATCAGTATCCCCCACATGACCTTGCTCAGCATAAATCGTTACCTCGTTTCTATCCAGTCGCTTCTCCCTCCATTCTATTCTCCTTTCCTCGCTCTGTCCGTGAGTCGGACACACAATCTTCCAGGTTTCTTGGTTTGTTATAGCAAACCAGAAAGTCCAGCCAAAGGCCGCCCCGGCTTTGCGAGCGGCCCTCTGGCTCCATTATAGTGTGCGGCGGCCCGCTTGTCAAGGCCGGTTCACAGTCCCTCCCGGCGGATGGCCTGCACCAGTTGCTCCATCAGCCCCACCCGGCCCAAGGGAGTCATCAGGTAAAAGCCGTCGGCCCAGGGCCCGGCGGCCCGCGCCATCTCCAGCGAGATCTCCAGGCCCAGCTCCTCGCCCCGGGCCCGGTCGGCCCCTTCGTACCGGCGGATGATGCTGTCCTCCACGTGGATGCCGTTGATCTCATTTTCCATGTACAGGGCGTTGCGGTGGCTGACCACCGGCATGATGCCGGCCAGCAGTTTGGCCCCCGGCAGGGCGGCGCGGGCGGCGCGCAGGTTGTCCACCGCCCGGGCCGACAGCACCGGCTGGGTCAAAAAGCCCGCCATCCCGCTGTCCTGTTTTTCTTGGGCGCGGCGCAGTTCTACGTCGAAGTTGCGGGCGTTGAGGTTCAGCGCCCCGAATACCGTCATCCCCGGCAGGGCCTCCCCCGGCCCCGCCAGCGCGTGGATGTACCGCGCCAGCTTGCGGGAGTTGAACTGGTAGACGCTCTTTACCTCGTCCCGCTCGGCGGTGGGGATGGGGTCCCCGGTGATGGCCAGCACCTCCCGCACCCCCTCAGCGTACAGGCCCAGCAGGAGGGCTTTGATGGCGTTCAGGTTGCGGTCCCGGCAGGTCATGTGGGGCATGGCCACCAGCCCCAGCTCCCGCCGCAGCTTGCAGGCGGTCAGGCTGGCGTCCACACGGGCCCGGGCAATGGGGCAGTCGGCAATGGTCAGCGCGTCCACCCCGGCCTGCTGCAGCCGCCGGGCGCTGGCCATATAACCGGTCAGGTCGGCGTCCCGGGGGCTGTCCAGCTCCACCGCGATCACCCGCTCCCCCTGGGCCAGCTTGCGCAGGAAGGGGTCGGAGACCGCCGGCAGGATCTGGGCCTCGGGCTGCGGGGCCGGAGCTTCGGTCCCGCAAATGGGTATGGGCGTTTCCTCCAGGGCCTGCCGCAGCGCCGCGATGTGGGCGGGAGCCGTGCCGCAGCACCCTCCCAGGATGACCGCGCCCCCGGCCCGGATGCGGCACATCTCCCGGGCAAAGTAATCGGGCCTGCCCCGGTAGACCACACGGCTGCGGGTCACCAGGGGGTAGCCTCCGTTGGGCATGGCGGATACCGGCAGCCCGCAGCCCGCCACCCCTTGCAGCACCGGGGCCATGGCGCCGGGGGGCAGCAGGCAGTTCAGGCCCACGGCGTCCACCTGACCGCAGGCCGCCATCCGGGCCGCCATCTCCCGGCAGGACAGGCCCTCCCGGGTGTAGCCGTCGGGCAGCGCCGCAAAGGATACCAGCACAAAGGCGTCCGGCCGCCGGCTCTTGATATAGGCCGCAGCTTCGGCCAGGCCGGCGTCGCTGCTGAGGGTCTCAAACAGGAAATTTTCCGCCCCCAGCTCCAAAAACACTTCCGCTACCGCCTTGTAGCTCTGGGCAGCGGGGTCGGCTTCGGTGTCGGGGGCGGGCCCCATGTCCGCGAACAGGGCGCCCTCTCCCCCTGCCTCTGCCAGAGCCTGGGCTCCCAGCTCCCAGCCGGCCCGGGCCAGCTGCTGCCAGCCGGGGACATGGGCTGCCGCCATCCGGGGCAGGCCGAAGGTATTGGTCTTGAGGGCCTGAGCCCCTGCCGCCAGGTATTCCCGGTGCACCGCCAGGATGCCCGCCGGGTCCTCCAGGTTGGCCTGTTCGCACTCCAGCCCCGGCCGGGCCTTGTAATAGGTGCCCATTCCCCCGTCAAACAACAGGACGCGGTCTTTCAGGATCTCACGCGCATTTTTCATAGTTCCGTCTCACTTTCGGTGGTTTATGCTACCAGTGTAACGGTCCGGGCCAAATTGTCAAGCGCCTCTTGCATAAAGGGCGCATATATGCTATATTTGTCTCCACATGAACCAAGGGAGGAATGCACCATGCGCCATGCCGGCACACAAGAGATCGAAACGCCCCGGCTGCTTCTCCGCCGCATTGCCCCGGCGGACGCCCCGGCCATGTACCGCAACTGGGCCAGCGACCCCGCCGTCACCCGTTATATGCGGTGGGAACCCCACAAGGACGAAACCGAGACCTTCGCCCTGCTGACGGCCTGGGACGAGCTGTACCAAAACCCCGATTACTACCACTGGTGCCTGGTGGACAAGGTCACCGGCGAGGTGTTCGGCACGATGGGCTTTTGCGACGACCGGATGGGCGAGCCCGGGGCCGCCGAAACCTGGCGCAGTCTGGGCTTCGATACCTCCCAGGGGGTGTGGGAACCGGGCTACTGCATCGGCCGCGCCTGGTGGGGCAAAGGCTTCATGACTGAGGCATTGCGGGCTGCGGTGGACTACTGGTTCACCCGGACGGACAGCCGGTGGCTGGCCTGCTGTCACGCGGTGGAAAACCCCGCCAGCGGCCGGGTGATGCAGAAGGCGGGCTTTGTCTGGCACCACGACGACACCTACCACAAATTCGACGGCACGCCGGTGCCCTGCCATACCTATCTTTTGACGCGGGACGCCTGGCAGACGAGAAAGGACACACTTTGAGCGAATTATACGATATTTTGGTGGAAACGCCCCCTACCCCCACCCTGCTGCTGGCGCTGGACCAGGGGGCCTTTGACTGCGAGCGCAGTCTGAAAGAACTGGCCGCCCTGTGCGAGGCCAACCACATGGAGGCGGTGGGCGAGGTGGTGCAAAAGCGCTCCACCCCTGAGACGGGCACCGTTCTGGGCAGCGGCAAGCTGGAGGAAGCGCGCCTCGCCGCCCAGCAGCTGGGGGCCCAGTGCGCTGTCTTTGACGGTGAGCTGACCGGCAGCCAGATCCGCAATATCTCGACGGCGGTGGGGGTGGAAGTGATCGACCGCACCATGCTGATCCTGGAGATCTTCCGCAGCCGCGCCGTGACCGGGGAAGGCAAATTGCAGACCGAGCTGGCCCTTTTGAAGTACCGTCTGCCCCGGCTCCAGGGGATGGGCGAAAGCCTCAGCCGCCAGGGCGGCGGCGGGGGCGGCGGAGCAGGCGCACGGCGAGGCGCCGGCGAGACCAAGCTGGAGCTGGACCGCCGCCACATCCACGCCCGCATCGATACCCTGGCCGCCCGTCTGGCCGAAATGGAAAAGCGCCGCGGGGAGAGCCGCCGGGCCCGGGCCAAGACCGGTATGCCGGTGGTCAGCCTGGTGGGTTACACCAACGTGGGCAAATCCAGCCTGATGAACGCTTTGTGCGGCCCCAGCGTGGCCGAAGCGGATATGCTGTTCGCCACCCTGGACCCCACCAGCCGCAAGCTGGTGCTGCCCAGCGGCATGGCGGTGCTGCTGGTGGACACGGTCGGCTTTGTGTCCCGGCTGCCCCACAATCTGGTGGAAGCCTTCAAGAGCACCCTGGAGGAAGCCGCCTGGTCGGATGTCATCCTTCAGGTGGCGGACGCCTCCGATCCGCTGCGGGAGGAGCAGCTGGCCGTCACCGCCCAGGTGCTGGACAGCCTGGACTGCGCCGATATCCCCCGCATCACCCTCTACAACAAGTGCGACAAACCCGGGGCCGCCTCCTTCGACCCCGACATCCTGCTGACCAGCGCCAAGACCGGCCTGGGCCTGGACCGCCTTTTGCAGCGGCTGGACCAGCTTCTGGCCGACCGGGTGCGCACCATCCAGGTGCTGCTGCCCTACGATGCCCTGTCCCTGGCAGGCCCCATGCGCCAGCGGGGCAGCGTCCTGACCGAGGAATACCGCCCCGACGGCCTCTATCTCGAGGGCATCGTCAAGCGGGAGGACCTGCATCTTTACCAGCCCTACCTGGTCTGACCCCCGGATACGACCAAAGCCCGCCCCCATCTTCCAGGGGCGGGCTTTTTTTATAGTTTATAGAGGGTCTGTTCAGAACAGCCAGCCGAACAGCCAGTCGAACAGGTTCCAGCCGCCCGAGCTCACGCTGCCGTCGCTGCTGTCCATCAGGCGGGTGCCGGTGTAGTAGGTGGACAGGATCTGACGGTAGTCATACCCCCGCTCCTGGGCAAAGCCCACTGCGCCGCACTGGCTCATCCCCACACCGTGGCCATAGCCATAGTACGCCATGGCTGGGGTGCCGTCCTGGTCGGCGGTGAAGTCGAAGCAGTACCGGGAGCTGACGAATTGGTTCAGGTAGCGGTAGCTGCGGCCATTCACCACCAGGGTATCGTACTGCACAAAGCCGCCCAGGCTCTTGTGGCTGGTGTCGGCGCTCCGGTAGGGCTCGTCCGGGTGGCGGCTGTCGTTATACTCCAGCATCCGGTAATCCTTGCCGATCACCCGGCGCAGGATGTTGTGGTACTGCTCCTCATAGGGGCTTTCGACGCTTTGCAGGTAGGGCACATCGGTGCCCCAGGCATCCAGGGCCGAGCAGGTGCCGTACACCCCGGTCTGGGTGTTGTAGCCGGCGCTGCAGGAGAACACCGCGTCGCACACCGACCAGCCGCTGCCGTTGTCATAGACCAGCACCAGATCGGCCACATCCCGGATGGCGTTTTCCATCTTGCGGCGGGTGGCGGAAGGGATCTGATCCACCGGCGTGTAGGTCAGAGCGTTGGCCGAGGAGCCATACTGGTTCTGGTACTCCAGATAGGAGTGGATGGCGATGGCCTGGGCCTTCCATGCCTCGGCGGCGGCCCGGTCCGAGATCTCAGCATAGCTGCCGATCGAACCCAGCTCGGTGTAGGTGATGCCCACCAGGCAGTCCACCAGGTCCATCCGCACGTTGCGGCGCAGCCCCTGGCCCCGGACGTTCAGATAATCCACCGTGATCTTGTCGCTGCCTCCCAGGCCAAACAGGTCCAGCAGCCACTGGATGCAGTTTTCCTGTTCCAGTTCCCGGCTGACGGGCACCTGTGCGGTATCCGCCCCGCCGATGGTGTCCGCCGCCAAAGCCTGCGGCGCCGCCGCCAGGGTCATGACCCCGGCCAGGGCCAGAGCCGCCAGCCGTCTTGCGATGTGCTTTGTGATCTTCAAACCATTCATCCTCCTGCTATGTTTATTTTGGTAAAGTGTACCATAAACCCGCCCCGCGGGGCAAGGCTGAATTTTAACTTTTGGCCTGAGGATAGATGGAGTGGCCCCCGTTGCACAGATAGGACGCCGCGCACACCAGCACAAAGCAGCCGAAATACTCCCCGCCGAACAGCTCCAGCCCCACCAGGATGGGGGCGGCCAGGGTGTTGGTCCCCGCCGCAAACACGGCCGCATAAGCCAGGGCCGCAGCAAGGGGCACCGGCAGGCCCAGAGGCAGAGCCAGGACCGCGCCCAGCGCCGCGCCAATGGTAAACAGCGGGGCTACCTCGCCGCCCTGGAACCCCGCCGCCAGGCACACCGCCGTCAGGCAGAGCTTGGCCAGCCAGTCCCAGGCATACAGGCTGCCCCCTGCCATGGCCGCCGCCGACAGGCCCTCGCTCAGGCCGTTGTAGCGGCTGCCTGTGGCAAAGCCTATGACCGCCACCAGCGCTCCCACCAGCACGATGCGCAGGCAGGGATTGGGCAGCCAGCGGCCCAGACGGTCTTTCAGGCCGTGCAGCAGGGCCACAAACAGCCAGCCCGCCAAACCGCAGGCAGCGCCCAGCACCGCCAGCCGCAGCAGGACCGGCCCTGTCAGGGCCGGAGCCGCGATCCCCAGATCCACCGCCGACGGGGCCATCCCCAGCAGCCCGCTGACCGCCGATGCGGTCCATGCAGCCACCAAAGCCGGCAGCAGGGCGTCGTATACCGCCACCCCCGCGCGGAACAGTTCCAGCGCGAAGAATACCGCCGCCAGCGGGGTGCAGAACAGCCCCGCAAAACCGGCCGCCACCCCCGCCACCAGCAGGCGGCGCCGGTCTTGCTGCCTTTGCAGGGCCGGCGTCAGAAGGCTGGCCCCCGCCGACGCGATCTGGACGGCAACCCCTTCACGGCCCACGCTGGCCCCCAGCAGGTGGCCCAGCCAGGTAGCCCCTACCGCCAGAGGCACCAGCAGCAGGGGCACGTCCTCCCGGCGGCCTTCTTCCGCATCAAAGACCAGGGCCATGCCCCGGCTGCATTCCTTGCCCCAACGGGCGTATACCAGCCAGATCACCGCGCCGCCTGCGGGCAGCAGCACCAGCAGCCAGGGCTGCGCTTCCCGCAGGGCGGTCACCGCCAGCACGCCCCGGCCAAACACCGCCGTCAGCACCCCGGCGATCCCGCCGGCTGCCGCTGCCAGCACCACCAGCAGCGCCTCCTGCCTCGCCCGTTTCAGCCAGCCGCTGACCATCGGGCCCACACGATCCTTCATTTTTCCCACTCCTTGTTGAATTGTAGATCGGGACGCGAAAAATTTCTTTCTCCAGACCCGATTTTCACGTATTTCTCGCCGCATAAAAACGCCCCCTCAGGCCCATAAAACCTGAAGGGGCAAAATATGCCCGGTCAGCCCTGCTGCATACTTTCCAGCTTACGCTGAAGGGAAGACCAGTTGCCATCCAGATACGACATCACTGTGGTCTGCTCCCAGTCATAAAGAGCAAGCCCCCGCTGAATATCCAGGACAGGCATCTGATTGGCCTCCAGCAGGCCAGCATAGGTACCGCCCACCCAGATCTTACTCAGTTCAGCGCCCTCCGGAACAACACCTTCGGGAAGCCCTTCCGGAATGATCTTTAAAATCTCGGGGCTGTAAGGACCTGTGCAAAGATACCATACCGTTCCCTGGTTGGTATTGTATCCGATGTAATTGTTTGTTCCATCGTTGTAAATAGCGTTATAGTCCGGCATTCCTCCCAGCAGCAGCGGTGTACCTTCCGTCAGCTTGGACACATCGGTATCCCTATACTCCACAAAATCAGGACTTTCTGTACCATCGCTGTATTTATGGTCAATGTAATGCAGGACCTGCAAGGGTTCATCCGCAAAAACACTCACATTCAGTATAGATATTCCCAGACAGAATACCAGAGCAGCGGACAGAATACTGAAAAATTTCTTCATGATCACAACCTCCTCCAGACTAGGTGGCACACGCGAAACGCTTTGGTTTTTATAAGCCAGGCGTTTTTCGTTTATGTTTTAATTTTAGCATATCTATCCTGTTTTTGCAACGAAAAAAGACCGCCAGCTCATGCTGACGGTCTTTTGGTCCGAGTGGCGAGAATCGAACTCACGGCCTCTTGAACCCCATTCAAGCGCGCTACCAAAACTGCGCTACACCCGGATATTGCTGTGCGCCTTGCGGCTTACAGCTTCATTATTATACCGGACCGGACTGGTTTTGTCAAGGGTTTTTTCCCGCTTTTATGCGGCGGTCAGCCGCACCACGCCTTCTGTGCGTTCCACCGTGAAAGAGATGTCCTCGCCGTGGGTGATAGGGCCGGGGTCTGTGCCGGCCGCGTCGGGAAACACGATCTCATAGCCCAGCTCGGCGGGAAAGCCGCAGATCGCGGCGGTCACTGCGCCCTCGTCCAGAAAGACCAGCTGCAGCATCCCCTCGCTCTGTGCCTCCCGCAGGTTGTAGCTCTGGGCGCCGATCACCTGCTGGATCTCCTCCACCGGGGTATAAGGCGCAAACGTATACACCTCGTCCCAGCTGAAAGGCACCGCCTGCTCCAGGGTGATGGTGGTGTCGGTGAGGCCGGTCAGGGCCGATTTCAGCTGGTGATTGTGCCACAGCACCACCGGGCTGCCCAGCAAAGACCAGGCCAGGGCCACCAGGGCCAGCACAGCGGCCGCCGCAATATAAAATCTCTGTTTTCTCGGGTTCATGATGCAGCTCCTCCTTTATGGACAGGAAAATTTGCCGCAGGAGCGCTGCGGCAAATCGGTTCCCGTTTTCAGAATGGGATCTCTTCGTCTTCCTCCGGACCGGCGTCCTCCCACTGGCCCTCCCCTCTCCCCTCAAAGGGGATGCCGGGATACGCGGGCAGCGTCTGATTTTCCCAGGGGACGGCAAAGCTCACAGCGCCCACCCACTCGGCCCCTGCATACAGCAGGGCCTGGGCCGCGGCGGACACCGTTGAGCCGGTGGTGATCACATCGTCCAGCAAAAGCACCCGTCGTCCGGCTACCCGGTCGGCGTCTGCCCGGAACAACCCCATGGCGTTGATCACCCGTTCCTGGCCCGAAAGCCCGGCCTGCGCCGTCCCGCGGCGGGTGCGCAGCAGGGCAGCCTCGTCCACCGGGATCCCCAGGCCATGACCCAGCGGGTAGGCCATCAGGGCCGGGACATTATAAGCCCTGCCCCGCCCCGAGGACGCCATGGGCACGATCAGGTCACAGTCGGTGACCGGGTCTGCCGCAGGCCGCGGGATCTCCACCCCGCCCCGCACATCCACCCGGACCCCAAACATCTGCTGGGCCAGCAGACAGCCCAGCTGCACCGCGATCCAGGGCTTGCGGTCATACTTTGCCTGGCGGATGGCGCTGCGCACAGTGCCCTCATACCAGAAAGCGGACGCAGCCCAGGCGAGGGTCCCGGGCTGGATGCCCGAAAGAGGCAGGTTCCGGCCCTGGGGATGCCGTGCGCGGTTTTTCAGCATACCGGCGCAATCGGGGCATTGGGGCGCCCAGCCCAACACCTGCCCGCAGAAAGGGCACCGGCGGGGCAGTACAAGCCCGAGCGCCTGCCGCAGCAGGATCTCCGGCCTGGTGTAGCCGCCCAGTCCCGCCCGCATCTCAGTTCTTCCGCAGGGCGGTCAGCACGCGGACCTGATGGCCTGCGGTGCAGGAATCCACCCACCCCACCAGGAAGTAGTCCTGGGAGTTGATGGTGGACAGGGTGGTGGGATAGTAGACGCCCATGTGCCACAGATAGACCTGCATATCGTCGGCGGTCTCATAGCGGGCGCCGCCGGTGGCAGTCACCGAGGCAGCCCCCAGGTCCTGGATCAGGATGGGCTGCAGCTGCACCATCCCACGCACCGAGCCGTTCACCTCATAGCGCACGCCGATGCCGCCCGCCACAACGGGGTACAGCACATCGGTGGTGGAGGTGGTGGCAGAGGTGCCGGTCATATAGGTGTAGTTGGCGCCCCCTGCAATGGTACCCAGCACGGTACTCAGCAGGCCGCTGGTGTTGTTGGCCAGCAGGTTCAGCACCAGACTGGTCAGGTAGCCGGTGTTGCCGGTCACTTCGCTCCAGATATCGTTCAGCAGCGAGCCGGTCACCACGCCCGAGGCCAGGCCGGTGACGATCTGCATCAGCACATCGTTGGGCTGGAGGTTGGTCAGGTCATCCAGGACGGAATTGTTGTTGTTGATGCTCCAGCCGGTCAGGCAGCCATAGGTCCAGACATCGCCGGTCACATCGTCCAGCACCAGGCGGGAGATCTCCCCCGCGTCGTTGAGGGCATAGTAGCGGATATCGTTTTCGGACAGGTTCACCCCGTCCAGACGGTCCAGGCGGATGGTCTTGCCGGTGCCGTCGGCGGTGGTGTCCAGGATCTCCACGTCGTTGGCCAGCCTGTAATTGCCCAGGCTGCGGCCCGCGGCGCTGAACAGCCCGCTGACCCCCCGCTCGCTCAGGGAGGCCACGCTCTCCCCTTCGGGGGTAGCGGTGATGGACACCAGCCACCCGGTGGGGTAGCGGAGGTTCTTGTCCACCCGGACGCTGCGCACGGTGCCGTCGGTGCACAGCACACGGACGGTCTGCATGACGTCGGCGCCGTTATCGGTGATGAGGGATTTGCTGGAGGACTGCACTACGCCGTAGTAGCTTTGGTCCACCTCCTCGCCGGTGAGGATCCCCACGGCTACATCTTCCATTCCCAGCAGCAGGGTCACCACCTGGCCCACGCCGCCGCCCGACAGGGAGGAAATGCGGTAGGCCACATCGGTGCTGCCGATCTGGTAGGTCACGCCGGCCACCGTCACCGAGGTGGGGGCGGCGGCGTTGGGGGAGACGGAAGTGATCCGGCCCGAAGCCTTGTTGGTGTAGATCCACAGGGAATTCAGGCTCTCGCTGTAATAGTAGACGTCGTTGATGTTCAGCTGGGCCGAGCTGCTCACCTCATCGTTGCGGTAGACGGTGGTGGGCACGATGGGCAGCACTTCGCCGGCCTGGGCCACGAAGGGTCCCTTCAGACTGCTGGCCAGGATGGTGGAAGTGTCCACCTGTCCGTCCGAGACGGTCAGGCCGATGGTGTTGCCGTAGGTCGAGCCGCTCTTGTTGGTGGCGGTCAGGGTGTTGTACAGCAGCACGGCGCAGTCGGTGCGGGTCATGGCCTCGCCCTGGCTGCGGGTCAGGCCGCTGCGCAGGCCCAGCTCGGTGGCCTTGCTCAGCTGTGCTGCCGGGAAAGCGCCCGCCAGGTCGGTGGGGGTGAAGCCCAGCAGCCGCAGAGCGGACGCGCAGGCGGCCTCCAGGCTGACGGTGCCCTCGGGGCGGAAGGTGCCGTCGGTGTAGCCGGTCAGCCAGCCCTGCTGCACTGCGATGCGGATGTAGGGAGCGTATGCGGTGGAGCTGTTCACGTCGGTGAACAGGCTGCCCACCAGGATCTGCTCATTCACGGTTTCACGGTAGGACGAGACCATGGTCAGCATCCGGGCGAACTCCCCCCGGGTGACGGGGGCGGCCAGCTCCTCGGCGGTCTGCACATCCAGCACGCCCATGGTGCGGGCGGTCTGGATGGCCACATTGCTGTTGACGGCCGCGGCCGGCAGCGTCAGAATGGGGATCAGGATGCAGACTGCCAGCAGAAGGGACAAAAGTCGTTTCTTCATTTTCGCTTCTCCTCATGTTTCACTCAAGGCGGGGCGCTTATTCATAGCGCAGCGCCTCGATGGGGTTGAGCCGGGCGGCACGGCGGGCCGGCAGATAGCCGAAGATCACACCGATGCCCACCGAGATGCCAAAGGAGACCAGCACTGCGCTGCTGCCCGGGGTAATGGCCACCGATTCCCCCGGCATGATCAGGGGCACAGCCGCCGTGGCTGCCGCCGACAGGGCGTACCCCAGCAGGATGCCGATGACGCCGCCCAGGGCCGAGGTGGTGCCCGCTTCCACAACGAACTGGAATAGGATGGTGCGCTCCCGGGCGCCCATCGCCTTGCGAATGCCGATCTCCCGCGTGCGCTCGCTGACAGACACCAGCATGATGTTCATGATGCCGATGCCGCCCACCAGCAGGGAGATGCCCGCGATCAGGGTCAGGACCATGACCACCATGCTGATGGTCTGGTTCATCTGGGCAAGCAGCTCGCTCATGCTGTATACATAATACGCGTCTTCATCCTCATAAATTGCATACAGGGCCTGTTCCACGGCTGCCTTGGCCTGGTTGGCGTAATTCTCGTCCGCCATGATGACGGTGTAGGTGTCCACCGTGCTCTGCTGGTTGATCTTCATGGCCACCGTATAGGGCACGTAGATGCGGTCATCCTCGCCGCCCTCCTGCAGTTCGGGGTCGTTGCCCTTGGCGGCCAGTACCCCCACGATCTGGAAGCGGTAGGGGCCTACCTTGATGTCCTGTCCGATGGCGTTGCCGTTGAACGCCTCCCGGGACAGATAGTCGCCGATGACGCAGACATAGCGGTTTTCCTTGATATCCATGTACTGCAGGCCGCGGCCGTCCGCGATGGTGTAGTTGGCCATGGAGGTGTAGTCCTCATTGACCCCGTAGACGCCGGTGTAGCGGTAGGTATCCCGGCCCTCCTTGACGGTCTGGCCGCCGGAGACCTGGACGTACGGGGAGATATCCTGCAGATAGAGGGGATTGTCCTGCACCACCTGGTACATATAGTCCACGCTGGCGTTGCGGGAGGAGCCGCGGCCCCAGATGGACACCGACATACTGTTGATGCCCATGGCCGAGAAGCTGTCCCGCACCGACTGGGTCATGCCGTTGCCCAGACCCACGATGACGATCACGGCCGTCACACCGATGATGATGCCCAGCATGGTCAGGATGGTGCGCATCTTGTTGCTCCAGATGTTCTTGAGCGCCAGAATAAAGGTATCCATCAAGAGCACGGGCTCTCGCCTCCTTCCTGACCCTGGGGGGCCGGGGCTTTCTTCTGGCTGCTCTCCAGCACCGTCTCCAGGATGGGGCTGACGACAAAAGCGTCGGGCGAATGGGCGTCGCCGTCGTAGACGATGCGGCCATCCTCCAGCCGGATGATCCGGGGGGCCTGCACCGCGATGGAGTTGTCATGGGTGATCAGGATGACGGTGTGCCCCTGCCGGTTCAGCTCCTGCAGCATCCCCAGCACTTCCCGGCCGGTATGGGTATCCAGAGCGCCGGTGGGCTCGTCCGCCAGGATCAGGGGCGGATTGCGCACCAGGGCCCGCGCAATGGACACCCGCTGCTGCTGGCCGCCCGAAAGCTGGTTGGGCTTGCTTTTCAGCTTATCCCCCAGCCCCACCTGCTCCAGCACCGCTTTGGCGCGGGCATGGCGCTGGGCCCGGGGCACCCGGGCGTAGATCATGGGCACTTCCACGTTGCCCAAAAGGTTCAGCTTGGGCAGCAGATTGTACTGCTGGAACACGAATCCCAGCATCTCGTTGCGGATGGCGGCCAGTTCGCTGCGCTTCATCTTGCCCACGTCCCGGCCGTTCAGTTGATAGGTGCCGGCTGTGGGCACGTCCAGGCAGCCGATGATGTTCATGCAGGTGGACTTGCCCGAGCCGGACTGGCCCACGATGGCCACGAACTCCCCTTTTTCGATCCGCATGGTGACGTGGTCCAGGGCCTTGACGGTGGTATCGCCCATCTGGTAGAATTTGCACACCTCGTTGAATTCGATCAATGCGCTCATTTACGCCCTCCCAGGGCGGGGACAGGGTTGACCACGCCCGCGATCAGGATGCTGCCGGTGGCCTCATCCGTGGATGTACTGTAATCGTCATAGCTGAAGGTGCTGCTGGAGACATAGCCGATGATGTCCCCTTCCTGCAGGCCGCTGACGATCTCGGTGTAGTTCTGGTCGCTGACGCCGGTCTCCACCTGGACATAGACGTAGCCCTCGGGGGCCGGGGTATCGGCCAGGGCGTTGGCGGCGCTGGGGGACTCGGTGGTCACCAGCACGATGTCGCCCCGCTCCACGGCGGCGTTGGGCACCGCGATGACGCTGGAGGCCTGCTCCACCACGATATCGGCATTGACGTTCATGCCGGGGCGCAGGTCGCCGTATTCATCCACCTGGACGGTGACGGGATAGGTGGTGGTGCCGCCCTGGGTGGTGCCCACCATCGACACACGGGTCACCACGCCGTCAAAGGTACCGTTGACCGAGTCGGCGGTGACGGTGACGGGCTGGCCCACGTTGATCTGGTTGATGTCCAGCTCGTCGATGTTGATGGTCATTTCCAGGTAGCTCATGTCGTAGATGATGCACAGGTCGCTGCCGCTCTCCACCGACTCGCCGGCCTGGCGGTTCTTCTGGATCACGGTGCCGTTGATGGGCGCGGTGATGGTGTAGTTGGCCAGGGTGTCCTCGGCGTTGCGCATCGAGATCTCGCGGCTGCGCAGGCTCTCATAGGCGCTCTGGATGGTCTCCTCCAGGTCGTCGCCCGACAGTTCCAGCACGATGCCGTTCTCGGGCACCTGGCCGCCCTCGCTGATGTAGATCTTGGCCACCGTGCCCGCCGTGGAAGCGGTCAGGGTCCGCTGCTCACGGTAATTGAAGGTGGCGCTGTTGGTGGAGCTGATGCCGTTGATGGTGGCGGTAGCCGACTGGGCGGTGTTCAGCGCGCCGTTGTTGGCGGTGGAGATGGTCACGTTGCGCACCAGCACATTGCCGGTGCTGAGCGCGTCGCTGCCCGACACCTCGGTGACGGTGCCCTGCAGCACCTCAAAGGTGCCGTCCAGGGTGATCTGGGCGCTCTGGCCCACCGCAAAATGGGCAGCGTCGGCGGAGGGGAAGGTCAGCTGCAGGACCATCTGGCTGGCATCCTGCACCACGGCCACTTCCTGGCCGCTGGTGACCTCATCCCCTACCTTGACGCTGAGGGTGTAGACGGTGCCCGCCACCGGCGAGCGCACATAGCGGTAATCCGCGATCTGATCGTAGTTGCGCTGGGCCTGCTCCAGGTTGATCTGGGCCTGCTCCACATTGGTGGAAGCATCGCTGTTCTCGATCTGGTACAGCTGCTGGCCGCTGCTCACCTGGTCGCCCTCTTCAAAATCCGAGGAAAGGATCTCGCCCTGCACCAGCGTCTTGACCTTGTAGCTGTTGGCGGCATTCAGGGTACCGGTGGTGCTCAGGGTCTGGGAGATGGTGCGCCTCGTCACGGAGGCCTGGGTATACTCGGGGGCCACCTCGGCGGTCTTGGCGGTGCTGGCGTTGCGGAGTGCAATCACCACCACCAGCAGGACTACAACAACAAGCGGAATGATCCACTTGAGATACTTTTTATACTTGTTCAGGCCGGACTCGGCGGCTGCCGCGTCATCCGCCCGGGGCTGCTGGCCGGCAGGCGCGCCTTTGTTCTTTTTCCAGGTCATGTAAATCTTTCCTCCTGATCTGCTGTCTGTCCCTCCGGCAGGGCGCACAGGCCCCTTTTGCGCCGAAGGATCGCTTTCTTATTATAGCACACCGGCGAATCCAGACAAGCAAAACCACTTTTCTTTCATAAAATTTTTAAAAAGACATCCTTTTACATCGCAATTTTTTCGCCCTATTTTCACACTTTGACTGCATTCTGTTCAGCTGTGCGCGCCAAAAGGGGCCGCCGCATTTCCATGCGGCAGCCCCTGTCTGTCTGCTTGCGCCGGCCGGGCCTATTCCACCGTGACGTATACCCCTGCGGGCACACAGCAGGCCCACTGGCCGGGCTGGTCCAGCCAGCCAAAGTCCTCGCAGACGTGGTCCGGACACTGGCTGTCCAGGAAGGCGATCGCCCCCTGGCTGACCTGCAGGTGGACGACGTAGCCGCCCACCTCGTAGTAATAGTCGTGGTCGGCGTCCAGAGGGATCTGTTCGGTGATCCCCATGCCGAAATCCACCACAGCCCGGCTGGCCCCGGTTTTGTCAGGGCCCAGAGCCAGCCACAACCCACCGGCTGCCAGCAGGACCACTGCGGCAAACACCGCGTTGATCAGCCAGCGGCGGCGGGGCCTGTCAGCGGGTCGCTTCATGCAGCATAGTCGGCAGCCTGCTGGCCTGCGATCCGGCCAAAGACGGTGAAGTCAGCCACGGCGTTGCCGCCCAGGCGGTTGGCGCCATGGACGCCGCCGGTCACTTCGCCTGCCGCATACAGGCCGGCGATGACGCTGCCGTCCCCTGCCAGCACCTGGGTCTGGGGATTGATGGTCAGGCCGCCCATGGTATGATGGATGCCGGCGGTGACCTTAATGGCGTAGTAGGGCGCGGTGTCGAGGGGGTTGGCAAAGCTGGTGCGGCCAAATTCCTCGTCCACGCCGGCTGCAACGGCGGCGTTCCACTTCTCCATGGTGGCGGTGAAAGCGGCGGGATCGACGCCCATGGCACCGGCCAGCTCCTCATAGGTCTCGCCGGTGACGGTGTAGCCGTTGTTGATGTAGCCCTGGATGACGCTGGAGGCGTCTGCCATGGCCTGGTCGATGATCAGCCAGCTGTAGCTGCCGGTCTGGGCGATCTCGGCGGCCGAGACCACGTCGCGGGTGCCCACCTCATCGGTGAAGCGGTTGCCCTCGGCGTTGACCAGGATGGCGCCGTCGCCGCGCAGGCCCTCGGTGATCAGGGCGGCGGTGTTGGCTTCCACAGTGGGGTGGATCTGGATCTGGTCCATATCCACCGTGCCTGCGCCGATGGCCACGGCCATGTCGATGCCCTGGCCCTGGGCGCCGGCTGCGTTGGTGGTCATGAAGCCGGCCAGGTCGGGCTTGTACTCCACGACCATATCCAGGTTGGCGCCAAAGCCGCCGGTGGCCAGGATGACCGCCTTGGCGTTGACGGTGACGGTGCCGCCGGTCTTGTTGTCGGTGGCCTCGATGCCCACGGCTGCGCCCTCGGCATCGGTGAGGATCTTGGTGGCGGTGGTGTTGAGCAGGATCTCAACGCCCTCCTCCTCGCACTTGTCCTCCAGGCGGGGGATCATGTAGCTGCCCACCGAGATCACCTTGCCCTCGTCGTCCAGGGGGCGGTGGATCCGCTTGACCGATGCGCCGCCGAAGCTGGAGACACTGGGCATATCGATGCCCTGCTCTGCCAGCCAGGCGATGGCGTCCGCCGAGTTGGAGCACAGCGTCTCCACCAGGGCGGGATCGTTGACGCCGTGGCCGCCGATCATGGTGTCCAGCTCCATCAGCTCCACCGAATCAAAGTAGCCCACAGGGTTGGCCTGGTAGTCGGCCCACTGCTGGGCCACCGTCTCGGCCAGGGCGGTGATGGTCTCGTTGTCGGCGTAGTCGGCAGCGGCAGCGGCCAGGGTGGCCTCCACGCCGGCAGACTCATTGAACTCGTTTTCGTCCTGGGCGGGGGTCTTGGTGGCGTTCAGGCCGCCGGTGGCCCGCACCGAGTTGCCGCCCACCATGGCCTGGCTCTCCAGAACGACCACGTTCCGGCCGGCCTGGGCAGCGGTGATGGCGGCGGTCATGCCAGCGCCGCCGGCGCCCACGACCACCACATCGGTATCGATGACCTTGTCCTCGGCGGTCTGGCCTTCAGCGGCGCTGCCGGTGAAGTCGGCAGCGTCCAGGCCGGCGGCAGCCAGAGCTGCGGCCAGAGCCTCGTTGACTGCGTTGGAAGTGATGGTGGCGCCTGCCACCACGTCGATGGAGCCCTTATTGGCCGAGACGATCTCGTCGGGGGCGTTCTCCAGCACCACCGAGCCGATGCCCTCTGTCTCGTCGGGGCCCTCGATGACGCAGCCGGTGATGGCGCCGTCGGTCAGGGTAACGGTGACGGTGACCTCCCCCATGCCCTGGGCGGTGCCGGTGAACTCACCCGACACCCCTGTCGCGCCGGACTGTGCCGAGCCGGCAGTCGAGGAACTGCTTCCACCGCAGCCGGCCAGCCCAAAGGCCATGACCGCCGCCAGTGCAAGCGCAGCGATGCGTTTTCTCATGTCTTTTTTCCTTTCTTCTTTACCTTGAACGGTGTCTGTTCTCTGCAGACACATCCAGCTTGATTGTACAGGATCGTTACCTGTTTGTCAAGCAAAGCCGCGCTTTTGATTTTGTTTTGTAGCTTTTGGGCCGCGCGGTTGGCCGGGGACCGCCGGGGCGGTGGGCTTGACCAGCCAGATGCACAAAAATCCCCCCATGGCCGCTGCGGCGGCGGCCCAGTGGCGGCCCGCCTCCAGCCCCAGAGCCCCGGCCCCCAGGGGGAACAGCAGACTTCCCACGCTCTGCCCCAGGGCCAGAAAGCCGTAGTTCACCCCGGCGTGGGGCAGTCCGAACAGGTCGGTGGAAAAGGCGGGCAGCACCGCCGCCAGGGCCGAATAACAGAAGGTCAGCCCCGCATAGACCGCCGCCACCGCCCATCCCCGGGCAAAGGCAAAGCCGGCCGACAGGGCTGCCGACGCCCCGAACAGCACCAGGTCGGTGGGGCGGCGCCCGATCCGGTCGCTGAGCAGGGGCATCAGCAGCCGGCCCGCCGTGCTGCCCACGCTGCCCAGCACCACCGCCCACACCGCCTCCCCTTCGCTGAGGCCCCGGGCCTGGCCCAGCCGCAGGATGATGGGGCTGAACAGCAGCACAGCCGGCGTGGACAGACAGACGGCCGCCGTACACAGCCAATACTGCCGGGTGCGCAGCATCTGGCCGGGCGTGTAGTCGGGGCCCTGGGCCTTCTGCCCCTGTTTCGCGGCGCCGGGCGGGTCGGTCAGGAGGGCGGCGCCGGCCAGACATACCGGCAGCGCCGCCCCCGCCAGGGTCCAGAAGGCCCCGCGGATCCCCCAGCGGGGCACGGTCAGCCGCACCAGCAGGGTCAGGAAAGCCCCCGACAGCCCCGCTGCCGCCCCGGTGATCCCGGTGGCAAACCCCTTGCGCCCCTGATACCACTTCTGGACGCAGGACTGGATGGACGGGTAGAGGAACGCGGTCCCCAGCCCCGCCGGGATGCTGAAGGCCAGCCCCATGGCCCAGCCCGCCTTTGCAGGCAGAAGCGCCGCCCCTGCCAGTCCCCCGCACAGCAGGGCGGTTCCCCAGAGGGCTCCGCACCGGGGGCCGTGCCGGTCCTGCAAAAAGCCGCCCATCACGCACCCCACCCCGTAGGCGGCGATCAGGATGCTGAAGGCGGCGGTGGCCCCCGCCTCCCCCAGCGCGTATTCCTCCATCACCGGCTGCTGGAATATCCCCCAGGCCGCCGGCAGTCCTGTCAGCAGCTGGACGGCCGCCCCTGCCGCCAGGATGGCGCCCGGCCGGGCGGAAGATCCTGCCCTTTTCTGCATCTGTGCCACGCTCCCTTCTCTTGTGGGGCCGGCGGCCCCGCACGGGGCGCCCGCCTGTTTTCCAGGGCATATCGGATACACGTATTCTGGTTGACAAGCCGGCCTATTATTCTATATAATGAAAGCTACGACCGAACCGGGGCTGCATTTTACCGCCCTTCGTGTGGAAAAGAGAGGGATTCAACAGATGAAAATTCAACCTTTAAAAGGGATGCGGGACCTTCTGCCCGCCGAGCAGGCCCTGCGGGACCACATCCAGGGCCAGATCCTCCAGGTCTACCGGGAAGCCGGCTTTGAGCGGATCTCCACCCCCATGCTGGAAGACATGGAGAACCTGGACAAATCCGAGGGCGGCGAAAATCTGAACCTGATCTTCAAGGTGCTCAAGCGGGGCGAAAAGCTCTCCGCCGCCCTGGAGGAAGGCCGATACGACCAGCTGGCCGACATGGGCCTGCGCTACGACCTGACGCTGCCCCTGTCCCGCTACTACGCGGCCAACCGCAGCGTGCTGCCCGCCCCCTTCAAGGTGATCCAGACCGACCGGGTCTTCCGGGCCGAGCGCCCGCAGAAGGGCCGCCTGCGGGAGTTTGTCCAGTGCGATATCGACATCCTGGGGGACGAGAGCCCCAACGCCGAGATGGAGCTGATCGACGTCACCGCCCGGGCCCTGCTCCGGATCGGCTTTGCGGACTTCACCGTCAACGTCAACGACCGGCGCATCCTCCGGGGGATGCTGGAGAGCATGGGCTTTGCCCCCGACACGTTGGATTCGGTGTGCATCACCTTTGACAAGATGGACAAGGTAGGCCCCGAAGGGGTGCGGGCCGAGCTGCTGGAAAAGCAGATGCCTGCCGCCGCTGTGGACGCCCTGGCTTCTTTCCTGGCCCAGGGAGACGTCTCCCTGGAGGCGGTGGCCGCCCGCTGCGCCGACCCTTCCATCGCCGACGACCTGCGGTACGTCCTTGCGACGGCGGGCCGTCTGGCCCAGGGCAAGTACCAGGTGGCCTACTGCCCCAGCCTGGTGCGCGGCCAGGGCTACTACACCGGCATGGTGTTCGAGGTGGTCTGCCCCCAGTTTGCAGGGGCGGTGGCCGGCGGCGGCCGCTATGACAACATGGTGGGCAAGTTCCTGGGCCAGCAGGTGCCGGCGGTGGGCTTTTCCATCGGATTCGAGCGGGTGTGCGGCATCCTGCTGGAGCAGGGCTACCGGATCCCCGGGGCCCGGCAGAAGCTGGCCCTGCTGTACAGGGCCGGGGACGATTTTGCCGCCGTGCTGGCCCAGGCCGAAGCCCTGCGGGCCGAACACAGCGTCACGGTGCTGGCCCAGGGCAAAAAGCTGGGCAAGCAGCTGGCTTCCCTGGAGGCCGCAGGCTTTGCAGGGGCCGCCTTCTTCGGCAAGGACGAGATCAAGTGGTTTGCTGACCGCGCATAAGGTGATGTCATGATCGTTCTTTCCCTGCAGGGGGGCATGGCGGTGGGCAAGACCACCGCCGCCCGGTATCTGGCCCGGCACGCCCCCGACCTGCACGTCTGTCTGGAGGACAACCGCGCCGTGATCGGCCAGGTGCAGCGGCTGGGTCTGGACAAGACCCGCTGCGACGACTACATCCGGATCCAGCGCCTCTGGCTGCAGCATGAGGTGGACCGCTGGCAGCAGGCCCAGCCGTGGCCCTGCACCGTGATGGACTTCGGGGCGGAGGAGATCGAATTCTACACCCTGCACTATCCCCGCACCATCGGGCAGGACTGGGATGTGGAAGGCCCCCTGGCCCGGGAACTGGCGGCGGTGCGCCGCTGTATGCCCCGGCGCATCCTCTTTTTGGACGCGCCCGACCCGGTGCTGCGCCGCCGCAAAGAAGGGGACGCCGCCCGGGACCGGGGCTTCTTCGAGCACTATTTGCAGGAGCTTTTGCCCCTCAAGCGGGCCTGGTTTGCCCAAAAGGACAATGTGGACGTTCTCCAGACTGCCAACATGACCCCCGAGCAGGTGGGGGCGGCCGCCCTGGAGTGGGCCGTCCGCTGGAGCCGCTGAACAGCCAAAACAGACGGGACGCCGTCTCCGGCATGGTACCGGGGGCGGCGTCCCGTTTTTGGAAAGGGAGTTCAGGCGTCGGCCTGCTTGTAATTCTGATAGCCCCTGGCGGGTTTTTCCAGGGTGGGCCAGAGCCGGTCTGCCGCTTCCTGCCAGTCGGCGGCATACTGCCGGCATTTGGCGCACAGATGCTCCACGCTTTCCGGGGAGGCCAGGTCGGTGTTATGGGCGCCGGTCCTGTGGACCATCTCCTCCAGCAGCTGGGGATTCTCCAGCATGGGGCAGGGGCGCAGGTGGTTTTGGTTGAAAGGCTGGCCCTCCCGGTAGGCCATGAACAGGGGGCTGCGCAGGATCTCCAGGAGGGAGCTGTCGTGGATGTTGGCGTTGGAATAATGGATAAAGACGCAGGGCTCCGCGTCCCCCGCCGAGTTGATGTGGAAGTAGTTCCTGCCGCCGGCGATGCATCCGCCCACATACTGGCCGTCGTTCTGGAAGTCCATGGGGAAAAACGCGATGGGGCTGTCCTTCGAGCGCAGGTAGCGGATGCGGCGGATCATGTATTCCCGCTGCTCCACCGTGGGCAGCAGGCCGGGCGCAGCATCGCTGCCCACCGGCATATAATGGAAATAAAAGCCGAACCTGGCCCCCTTTGCGGCGATCATCTCCAGAAAACTGTCGCTGGTCACCGCCTCCACATTGGCGCGGGTGTAGCAGATGGAGGTGCCAAAGGGAATGCCGTGCTGCTTGAGCAGATCCATGGCCCGCATGACGGCGGCGTAGTGGCCGCCGCCCCGGCGGGCGTCGTTGGTCTCGGGGGTGCCCTCGATGGAGAGCATGGGGATGATGTTGCCCAGCCTGGTCAGCTGGTTGCAGAAGGCTTCATCGATCAGGGTGGAGTTGGTGTAGATGGCAAACTCGGCGTCGCTGTGCTTTTCCGCCAGCCGTATGATGTCCGCCTTGCGCACCAGAGGCTCTCCCCCTGTGAGCATATACAGATACACCCCCAGCTCTTTGCCCTGGGTGAGGATCTTGTCCATATCCTCAAACGAAAGGTTGCTGCGTCCGCCGTAAGTGCCGGCCCAGCAGCCCTCGCAGTGCATATTGCAGGCCGACGTGGGGTCGAACAGGATCAGCCAGGGAATGTTGCACTGGTACAGTTCCCGGTTTTTGCGGATGCTCCTGGTTCCCCGCAGAAAGGCTTCGAACCCCAGGTTGAGGGCGGTCACCCGGGCCACATGGGGGTCCGTCTCGTCCAGCACTCGGTCGATGTAGCGCACCCATTTGTTGTCCGGGTCGCTGAGGGCGGCCCGGGCCTTGTCGTAACTTTCTTCCGGCAGACCGTCCCCCCAGAACTGGCGGGCCCAGTCCACCATCTGCAGGTAGGCTTTCTGCCTGTCTTTGGCGGCATAGCCCAGGGCCATGTCGATGAGGGTCCCGGCGGCGGCGCGCTGCATCTTGTGGGAAAGCGTGTTGATCGCGGTAGTCATCCTACTGCCTCCTCTGTCTGTTTTCTACTCCATTTTTATGCGTAACGGGGATGCACACAGTATAGGCGCAGAGGGTCGGGAACTTCCATGAACAAAAAAGCCGCCGTGATGCTTTTTGCATCACAGCGGCCTACTTGATTCAAACCGGTTCACCCTTCTTCCCGAAGAAATGTTTCGATCACCCGATCGATGCTGCACAGGCACAGCCTGTCGGTGCGGCGGGCCAGGGCCTCCGGCTCTTCCTTCAGGCCGCTGTCGGCCCACTCCAGGATGATGCCGGTGATGGCATGGGCATAAAAGCTCACGATGAAGTCCCGGTCCTCCTGGCTCAGATCCCTGCCGCCAGGCATCTCGTCCAGCACCCCGTTCAGCAGCCGGCACATGGCCTTGCACAGATACCGGTCCAGCGTCTGCCGGTCCACCGACCGGCAGACATTCAGGATCATCTGCCGGTTTTTGCGCAGCTCCTGCAAAATGGCCAGAAAACCGTCCCGCCAGTCCTGGGCGGACATCCTGCCGCTCAGCAGGCGCGCCGCATCCTCTTCAAAGGTCCAGTTGGCCAGGTCGTAGATATCATGGAAATGATAGTAAAAGGTCATCCGGTTGACCCCGCAGTGCTGGGTGATGTCACTGATGGTGATTTTATGGAAGGGTTTTTGCAGCAGCAGCTCCTTGAGCGACGCCGCCAGGGCCCGCTTTGTCGTCTGCGCCATCCCGATCACGCTCCTTTCCGCCATGCTTGGCATGGCAACTCTTTCCCACACAGACAGGCGCACTGCCCATCCAAGCGCAGTATAGCGCAAAAATGTAACGAAAGTTTTATCATTTCTCAAAAAAAACAAAAAAGTCCCGCCGGCATTAAGACCGGCGGGGCGCTTTGGTTCAAAACGGAACGGCCAGGGACCGGCTCAGCGGCGGCCGTGCAGGATGGGAGACAGGGGCTTGTAGATCAGCATGCACAGCGCTGCATCCAGCAGGCCCTTGGCCAGGGTCCAGGGCATATTGAAGATGACCAGGCACTTGATCAGGCTGTCCGCCGAGGGCAGGATGGCCTGGTACATCCCCAGGATGGTCTCCATCGGCATACCGTACAGCACCACATAGGCAGGATAGGTCAGGAAATAGTTCAGGGGGACGCTGATCACCGCCATGGCCAGCGAGCCCAGCACGGCGCCCAGCACGGCGCCGGCGCGGGTCTTGCGGCGCTGGTACACAAAGCCGGCCACAAAGGCGAACACGGCGCCGAACAGGAAGTTGCACAGCTCGCCCACGCCATTGGTGGAGGAAGCCAGCAGCAGGTGGATCAGGTTCTTCAGCAGGCTGATCAGCACGCCGTACACCGGGCCCAGTGCAAAGGCGCCCAGCAGCTCAGGCAGGTCGGAAAAGTCCATCTGCACAAAAGAGGGCATGATCATGGGGATGGGGAAATCCAAAAACATCAGCACGAAAGCCACGGCGGACAGCATGGCTGTCACCGTCAGCTTGCGGATGCGGTCCCGGTCGCCGGTGCGGATGGGTGTGGTCTGTGTGTTTGCTTGCATTGTCGTTACCTCCCCGGGGCAGCGCCCCGATCAAAAATAGTGGGGAAAGCTCCTTTCCGGAAGATAAACAGAAAACGCCCTGTCCTACCAAAATGGTACAACAGGGCGCAATGACAAGTCAAAAATCAACTGTTCATCGTCTCTTCCATCCAGACTATACTGTCGGCCCCGGAATCACACCGGGTCAGCACTTTGCAGCAAAGTGGTCGCGGGCTCTACCGCCGGTGGGGAATCTCACCCCGCCCCGAAACGAACTTTCTGCCCATAGTATAGCATAAAGCTGGGAAAAAGCAAGAGGGAAAACGGAAGTCATACTTTTCCCCGGCAGGGGTTTGCCTGCGGGGCCGATCTATGCTAGAATAAAGGGGCTGAATTTGTCCCATCCGCCCGAACCAACCCTCAAAGAAAGGAACCATCATGCTTTTTCAGATACAAGACCTGAGCTTTTCCCTGGGGGGCGCCCTTTTGCTGGAAGGCCTTCCCGCCTTTGCGGCCCGGTGCGCCTGCGCCGTCCTGCTGGCGCTGGCGGGATGGCTGGTCAGTCGCTGGCTGTCCCGGTGGCTGTTCCCCCGGCTGCTCCACATCCACTGGCCCTCCCGGGCCGTGAGCATCCTGCTGGGCAGCTTCGTCCGGCCTGCGGCCTATGCCGCCCTCCTCACCGGGCTGTATCTGGGCCTTGTCTCCCTGCCCTGGGGCACGGTGCCCGCCCGCCCGCTGTTTTTGACGCTTTACCGGTTTTTCTGCATCCTGCTGCTGAGCTGGGGCCTGTACGGCGCCTCCGAGCTGACCAGCCTGCTGCTCACCACCTCCCGGGATGAGATCCGCACCAGCAAGACGCTGCAGAACGTCCTGGTGAAAGTCTACAAAGTAGTGATCATCCTTTTGGGCATCCTGATGGCTGCCCAGGAGCTGGGCCTGCCGGTGTCGGGCATCATCACCAGCGCCGGCCTCTTTGGCCTGACCATCTCCCTGGCCGCCCAGGACACCGCCAGCAACCTGTTCGGCGGGCTGATGATCCTCATCGAGCGCCCCTTCCAGATCGGCGACTGGATCGTCGTGGGGGACATCGAGGGCACGGTGGAGGACATCAGTTTCCGCTCCACCCGGGTGCGGGCCCTGGACAACTCCCTCTATATCCTCACCAACAGCAACGTCTGCGGCTCCACCGTCAACAACGGCACCGAGCGGACCAAGCGGCTGTATCGCTTCACTTTGGGGGTGGAGTACAGCGCCACCCGCGCCCAGCTGGAAAAGCTGATGGAGGACCTGCGGGCCATGCTCAAGGCCAGCCCCTACACCTACGAGGATTCGGTGATCGTGGAGGTCAGCGGATTCGGGGCCTCCAGCATCGACCTGCTGGTCTCGGCCTATGTGCGCACCCCCGACGCCGGCACCTTCTACCGGATGCGCAACGACCTGAACCTGGATCTGATGGATGTGGTGCGGGCCGACGGGCTGGATTTCGCTTTCCCCTCCACCAGCGTGTATATCAAGCCGGTGGAAAACAAAAACTGAACCTGAAAGGAGGACCTGCGCTATGGAGATCGAACGCAAATGGATGGTGGAGGGCTGGCCCGACGGCCTGCCCCTGGTAGAGGAGTTCCGGATGCGGCAGGGCTATATCAGCGTACAGCCCACCGTCCGGATCCGGGAGGAGGCCAAGACCGGCGGCCCCACCCGCTATATCCTCTGCTTCAAGTCGGCAGGGGGCCTGGCCCGGGAGGAGATCGAACAGCCCATCGAAAAGAAACTGTTTGACCAGCTGGCCGCCCGGATCATCGCAAAGCCCCTGATCGAAAAGCTGCGCCGCACCTATCTTTTGCCCGACGGCTGCCATCTGGAGGTGAACCATGTGGATGCCGGCCAGCCCGGCGCCTTCTGGTACGCCGAGATCGAATACCCCACCGTGACCGCCGCCCGGCAGTGGGACCCCGCTCCCTGCGGCCTGTCCGGCTACCTGTCCGACGAGGTGACCGGCCAGCCGGGCCAGAGCATGGGCGCCTATTGGGAGCGCACCCGCACCTGAGCGATCCGCCCCTTGACTTTTCCCGCACGGTTTGCTATACTGACCCCGTTCTGAATGATTTACCGCCGGGTAAACGCCTTGCCGCCCTCTGTAGGCCTTTGAAGGAGGGATGGTCCAAGGCGTTTTTTTCTGCCCTTTTTCGGTTGTACACCAAGGCCCCGACCACAGCACCTGCAAGGAGGAGAACTATGTGGCTTTTGATCGGCACCACCCTGACCGCCAGCTTTTTTGACAGCCTGAATCCCACCGCCATCGCCCAGTATATGCTGCTGCTCGCTTCCGCCCGCAAAAAGAGTGATACCTGGTTCTTTACCATGGGCGGATTCCTGACCAACACCCTGCTGGGCCTGGCCGTCTACTACGGCATCGCCGCCCAGCTGGCTCGCCTGCTGGATTGGGCCGCCGGCAACTGGCCCACCCAGCTGTATGGCTCGGCCCTGCTGCTGGGGCTGGGGTGCCTGACCGTCGGCCTGCGCCTCATCATCCGCACCCGCCGGCTCTCCCTGGCCGGAGCCGCTCCCGAGGCAGAGGCGGACAGCCCCAAACAGCCCGCCCAGCTGAACCCCTTCTCCCTCTTTGTGATGGGCGTGGTGTTCTGCCTGCTGGAACTGACCAGCGCCCTGCCCTACTTCGGCTTCCTGGCCCTGCTGGCCGGGTATCACCTGCCCTTTTTGCTGGTGCTGCTGTTCATCCTTCTCTACACCTTTGTCTATTGCCTGCCCCTGATGCTGCTCTATTTCGGCTACAACCGGCTGCACGGCACTGCCGCCATCCACAAGCTGGAGCAGGTCCTGAGCAAAGTCTCCTCCTACATCATACCGGGCGCCGTCAGCCTGGCCGGCGCCGCGCTGATCTGGTACGGCGGCCCCCAGCTGCTGTGACAGCCCGCCATAAACATGAAAGAGAAAAGCCCGCCTCAATGGCGGGCTTTTTTTGGGTCAGCTTTTGGCGGGGGCGAGGGCGGCGATCCGCCGGGAAATATACCCCGGCACTTCCTCCCGGGGGATGCCCAGCGCGATGGCAAACTCCCCGTTCAGGCTGTCCTCGGCCCGCTTCATGAAATGCTCGTCCACCCGGCCGAATTTCTTTTTCTGGCTGGCCAGATCCCTCTTTTTGGTGTGGATGGACATGGTCAGCCGGATCAAATCGGCGCAGCTGTGGGTGCGCATGGCCTCCTCATAGTGGGCGCTCAGCTCCTGGGAGCTGCGGCTGTGGAACGCCTTTCCCTCCATCGTGGGGATCTGGTCGATCAGGCGGTTGGCTTCCTCCGCCGAGATCACCGCCCGCAGGAAGATGCGGGGGTTGTCCGCCGGGACATACAGCACCCCGTCCTGGTACACCGGGGCCAGCACATAGTACAGATGGGCCTTGTCCAGCCCGTCAAATTTGCGCTCCACGATGTCCTGCACCTGGCACACGCCCAGGTCCCCATACACCACATAATCCTCTTTCCGGAACATACTGCATCCCTCCTCACCCCGCCGGCCGCAGAAGAACATCCTATACGCACTGGAGAACAGCACCCCATGCCGGCGGCAGACAGCGGGACGGGCGGCAGTGCGGGCGGTCCTGTTCTTCGTATATACGATCATTATACCACAAACCACCTTTTTTGTCCAAGGGCAAAATGTCGAATTTTCGCTCTCTTTACGTACCTTATACAGTGAGGAATGTCCTCTGTACTGGAAAGTGCCGCCGCTTTGTGTTAAAATAAAATGTACGACTGCACCTCACCGCCCCCGAAAGGAGCTGGCTCTTACGAAACACGCCAAATTCCGCATCAGTTTCCAGTACAATTCCCCTGTGGTCCTCACCTTTTTCCTGCTGTCTCTGGGGGCCCTGGCCCTGGACGGCGCCACCGGCGGCTGGACCACCACCCACCTGTTCTGCGTCTATCGTTCCTCCCTGAAAGATCCTTTGTTCTATCTGCGGCTGTTCGGCCATGTGCTGGGCCACGCCGACCTGGAACACTTTTTGAGCAATATGCTGCTGTTTTTGGTGGTAGGCCCGCCCATGGAGGAAAAGTACGGCAGCGTTCCCCTTTTGCAGGCCATTGTCCTCACCGCTTTTGTGTCGGGGGTGCTGCAGTGCATCCTGTTTCCCGGGGTGGCGCTGCTGGGGGCGTCGGGCATCGTGTTCATGCTCATCATGCTGGCCTCCCTGTCAGGCGGCACCGGGGGCATCCCCGTCACCATGCTGCTGGTGGCCGCCCTCTACCTGGGGGATCAAATCTACGCCATCCTGTTCGTACAGGACAACGTGGCCAACTTCATGCACATCGTAGGCGGGGTGTGCGGCACCGCCTTCGGCTTTTACAGCGCCTATGCCCGGCCCCGCCGCCGCAGGCGCTGAGGCCCGCAAAAGTCACACTCTTGCCCCAAGGACCGGCGATTCAAAGCGTTTGGCTGAAAATCCCGCAGCTTTCCACAGCCAAAATCGTCAGTTTTGTCTATTGTTTTTTGGACATCCAGCCGGTATAATGCATACATAAGCAGCAACGGCGCTGTGAGTCACCTCCGACTCGCAGCGCCTTTTGTGTTTGCGGCCCCGTCCCTGCCCGGGGGCGGTGAGATGCACAAGAATGGACAATGTTGAGTAAGGAGTAGGATTTATGGCAGCCAACGTTATGGAAATCTACGGCAGCAAGGTCTTCAACGAGCATGTGATGAAGGAGCGTCTGCCCAGTGCTACCTATAAGAGCCTGAAGGACACCCTGCACAAGGGCGCCCCTCTGGACATCGAAGTGGCCAACGTAGTGGCCAGCGTCATGAAGCGCTGGGCCATGGAGCTGGGCGCCACCCACTACACCCACTGGTTCCAGCCGCTGACCGGCATCACCAGCGAAAAGCACGACGGCTTTGTCAGCCCGGTGGGGGACGGCACCGCCATCATGGAATTCAGCGGCAAGGAGCTGGTCCGGGGCGAGCCCGACGCCTCCTCCTTCCCCTCCGGCGGCCTGCGCGCCACCTGTGAGGCCCGGGGCTACACCGCATGGGACCCCACCAGCTATGCCTTCGTCAAGGATGACGTGCTGTGCATCCCCACCGCCTTTGTCAGCTACACCGGCGAGGCCCTGGACAAAAAGACCCCTCTGCTGCGCTCGATGAAGGCCCTGTCCGTCCAGGCACGGCGCATCCTCAAGCTGTTCGGCAAGGACACCGATTACGTTTCCACCACCGTGGGCCCCGAGCAGGAGTATTTCCTCATCCCCAAAGAGGACTATGAGAAGCGCCAGGACCTGATCCTGACCGGCCGCACCCTGTTTGGCGCCCCCGCAGCCAAGGGCCAGGAGCTGGAGGAGCACTACTTCGGCACCATCCGTCCCCGGGTGTCCGCCTTTATGAAGGAGCTGGACGATGTGCTGTGGGAGCTGGGCGTCCCCGCCAAGACCAAGCACAATGAGGTGGCCCCCTGCCAGCACGAGCTGGCCCCCATCTTCGACACCTCCAACGTGGCCATCGACCACAACCTGCTGACCATGGAGATGATGCAGAAGCTGGCCCCCAAGTACGGCCTGGTCTGCCTGCTGCACGAAAAGCCCTTTGAAGGGGTGAACGGCAGCGGCAAGCACAACAACTGGTCCATGAGCACCAGCAAAGAGAACCTGCTGGACCCCGGCGACACCCCCATGGAAAACCTGCAGTTCCTGGTGTTCCTGGCGGCGGTGATCAAGGCGGTGGATGAATACGCCGACCTGCTGCGGACCTCGGTGGCCACACCCGGCAACGACCACCGTCTGGGCGCCAACGAGGCACCTCCCGCCATCATCTCCATCTTTGTGGGCGAGGAGCTGGAGGCCGTCATCGACGCCATCGCCTCCGATTCCCCCTACGCCGGCCCTATGCGGATGAAGATGGACCTGGGCGTGGACGTGCTGCCCAAGTTCAGCAAGGACACCACCGACCGCAACCGCACCTCCCCCTTCGCCTTCACCGGCAACAAGTTCGAGTTCCGTATGCCCGGTTCCCATGAGAATCTGAGCGACGCCAACACCATCCTGAACACCGCCGTGGCCAAGGAGCTGAAGGGCTACGCCGACGAGCTGGAGGGCGCCGAGGACTTCACCAGCGCCGTCATCGCCCTGGTCAAGCGGACCATCCGGGATCACCGCCGGGTCATCTTCAACGGGGACGGCTATTCGGCCGAGTGGGAGATCGAGGCTGAGCGCCGCGGCCTGCCCAACAAGAAGTACACCCCCGCAGCCCTGCCCGCGCTGATCGCCCCCAAGAACATCCAGCTGATGGAGGAGTTCGGGGTGATGACCCGCACCGAGATGTTCAGCCGCTACGAGGTGGAGATGGAGCACTACGCCAAGATCATCAACATCGAGGCGCTGACCATGCTGGAGATGGCCCGCAAGCAGCTGCTGCCCGCCATCAACGCCTATATGGGCCAGCTGGCCGCCACCATCAACGCCAAGCGTGCGGTCAGCCAGAGCCTGAGCACCCGCAGCGAGACTTCCACCCTGGAGCAGCTGTCCAAAGACGCCGACGCCATGAGCGACGCCGTCGCCCATCTGGCCGCTGCCGAGCGCACCGCCCAGTCCCTGACCGACATGACCAAGAAGGCCAACGCCTTCCACGACAGCGTCCTGCCCGCCATGGATGTGCTGCGCGCCGCCGCCGACAATGCCGAGACCATTTGCGGCGAAGAATACTGGCCGCTGCCCAGTTACAGCCAGATGCTCTACTACGTCGAAGGGTAAGCCGCTGCCTGTTCCCGGCTGCACCGCAGCCCGGTTCCTGTGCCATTTCCCTTTTCCTATTTCTTACACCGGCCTGGAGGCCCGCCCTTTCCCCTCGCGGGCGAGGGGCGGGCCTTCGGGCATTTTTTGAAGGCGCGACCAAGACGCCCTAGGGAGACTGCCTATGCATTACACCACACAGCAGGACGTCCTCGATTTTGTGGAGGACAACAACGTCAAATTCGTCCGCTTTGCCTTTACGGATATCTTCGGCACCCAGAAAAACATCGCCGTGCTGGCCAGCGACCTGCCCAAAGCCCTGGAGGAAGGGGTCTGCTTCGACGGCAGTTCGGTGCCCGGTTTTATGCATGTGGAGGAGAGCGACCTGGTGCTCCGGCCCGATCTGAGCACCCTGGCCATCCTGCCCTGGCGCCCCGCCGAGGGGAGGGTGATGCAGTTCTTCTGCGACATCCAGAAGCCGGACGGGCGGCCCTTCGGGGGCAACTGCCGCGGTTTTCTGCGGGGGATGGCCCGCCGCTTCAAGCACCTGGGCCTGACCTGCAACGTGGGGGCCGAGTGCGAGTTCTACCTTTTCGAGACCGACGACCGGGGCCGCCCCACCCGCATCCCCATCGACCAGGGGGGCTACTTTGACGTGTACCCCCTGGACGCCGCCGAGAACCTACGCCGTGACATCTGCCTGACCATGGAGCAGATGGGCCTGGCCCCCCAGCACAGCCATCATGAGAGCGGCAGCGGCCAGAACGAGATCGATTTCCACTATGCCAGCCCCCTCAAAACGGCTGACAACGTCATGATGTTCAAGCAGATCACACGGGCCGTCGCGGGGCGCAACGGGCTGTACGCCAGCTTTATGCCCAAGCCCCTGGCCGGTCAGGCGGGCAGCGGCCTGCACGTCAACATCTCCCTGTATATGGACGGCAAAAACCTCTTTGAAGGGGACATCGCCCCCGACAGCATCCCCGGCAGCTTTATGGCCGGCGTGCTGGCCCACAGCCGGGAGCTGACCGCCTTTACCAATCCCCTGCCCAACAGCTACCTGCGCTTTGGCTGCGACGAGGCCCCCCGCTACGTCAGCTGGAGCCGGCAGAACCGCAGCCAGCTGGTGCGCATCCCGGCGGTGCAGGGGGACAACTGCCGGATGGAGCTGCGCAGCCCCGACCCTGCCTGCAACCCCTATCTGGCCTTCGGGCTGGTCCTGGCCGCCGGTCTGGACGGCATCGAGAACCGGATGCAGCTGTGCGGCCCTGTCAACCGCAATCTGTTCGAGCTGGAGCCCCCCGAGGCCGCCGGCCTGGGGCTGGAGGTCCTGCCCGCCACCCTGGAGGAGGCGGTGGACGCCGCGCGCCAGAGTCCCTTCCTGGCCAAGTATCTGCCCGAGGGGCTGGCCCAGCGCTATTTTGCCGAACAGCTGCGGCGCTGCGATGAGCTGCGCCAGGCCGCCGATCCCGCCGAATTTGAACGGGCCCGGTATTTCTGTGCCATCTGACCCCGGCGCGGGAGAAAGGAGGGTATCATGGCACGAGCGATGATCGTCAGCGCGGGGGCAAGCTCCAATGAGTACCTGTCCGCCCGCCTGACCGAACTGGGCTATGTCCGGCCCGTCATCGTCCCCAGCGGCACCGAAGCCAGGCGCCGGATGCTGGAGGGCGACTTTGAGCTGGTGATCGTAAACGCCCCCCTGCCGGACGAGTTCGGGCACGAGCTGTGCGCCGCCGCGGCAGACCAGACCGACGCCGGGGTCATCCTGCTGGCCAAAGCCGCCGCCATCGACCAGCTGATGCCCCGGATGAACCAGGAAGGGGTGCTGGTGGTGGGCAAGCCCTTTTCGGCGGCGCTGTTTCTGCAGGCGGTCCATATGGCGGCCGCCAGCAACCACCGGCTGCAGCGGCTGCGGCAGGAGAACGACCGCATCCAGGCAAAGCTGGCCCAGCTGCGCCTGATCAGCCGGGCCAAGTGCCTTTTGATCCAGTACAAACAGATGACCGAGGCCGAAGCCCACCGCCTGATCGAAAAGCAGGCCATGGACACCCGCCGCAGCCGGGGGGATGTTGCCCAGGATATCATAGATGCACTTGATTCCGACGGCCTGGATGGTGTATAATAGAAGCTGTATGATTCTTGGCGAAAAGCGTGCGGGGGTCACCCGGCGCTTTTCGTATGTATGGCCGCTTTGGCCGGGCAGGACCCCCGGGCGGCTTTTCAAAGGCGCCCCGGACCGGGGCAGATGGAGGAACCGAATATGGCGACGAAATACATCTTTGTGACTGGCGGCGTAGTCTCCGGCCTGGGCAAGGGGATCACGGCGGCCTCGCTGGGCCGGCTGCTCAAGTGCCGCGGGCTGAAGGTGGCCAGCCAGAAGCTGGACCCCTATGTCAACGTGGACCCCGGCACCATGAGCCCTTTGCAGCACGGCGAGGTCTTCGTCACCGACGACGGCACCGAGACCGACCTGGACCTGGGGCACTATGAGCGCTTCATCGATGAGAACCTGAACAAATATTCCAACCTGACCACCGGCAAGGTCTACTGGAACGTGCTGAACAAGGAGCGCCAGGGCGCATATCTGGGCCAGACCGTCCAGATCATCCCCCACATCACCAACGAGATCAAGAGCTACATCTACAATCTGGCCTCCTCCACCGAGGCCGACGTGGTCATCACCGAGATCGGCGGCACCACCGGCGACATCGAGAGCCAGCCCTTCCTGGAGGCCATCCGCCAGGTGGGCATCGAGCAGGGCCACGACAACTGCTGCTACATCCATGTGGTGCTGGTGCCCTATATCTCGGGTTCCAACGAGTACAAATCCAAGCCCGCCCAGCACTCGGTCAAGGAGCTGCAGGGCATGGGCATCAGCCCCGACATCATCATCCTGCGGGCAGACGGCAGCGTGGGCAGCGACATCCGCCGCAAGATCAGCACCTTCTGCAACGTCAAGCCCGAGTGCGTCATCGAGAACCTGACCATGCCCAGCCTCTACCAGTGCCCCCTGATGCTGCACTCCAACGGGCTGGATGACGTGGTGGTGGACAAGCTCCATCTGGACGTTCCCGCCGCCGACCTGGCCGAGTGGAAGGACGTGGTGGCCCGCATCGCCTCCCGGTCCCGCACCTGCACCATCGCTCTGGTGGGCAAGTACGTCAAGCTGCACGACGCTTACCTGTCGGTGATGGAGAGCCTGTACCACGCCGGCTTTGAGAACGACAGCCAGGTGGAGATCAAGTGGGTGGACAGCGAGGAGCTGCGCTCGGACGCCGACTGCGCCGCCGCCTTCTGCGATGTGGACGGCATCATCGTGCCCGGCGGCTTTGGCGACCGCGGCATCGAAGGGATGGTGGCCGCCGCCCGCTGGGCTCGGGAGCACGAGATCCCCTATTTTGGCATCTGCCTGGGGATGCAGATCATGGTCATCGAGTTCGCACGGGGCGTGCTGGGCTATGCCGACGCCAACTCCAGCGAGTTCACCCCCGACGGCGCTCACAACGTCATCGCTCTGATGGCCGACCAGCAGGGCAACATCCCCAAGGGCGGCACCATGCGCCTGGGCAAGTATCCCTGCAAGGTGGCCCCCGGCACCAAGATGGCTCAGTGCTACGGCCAGGACCTGATCTGGGAGCGTCACCGCCACCGCTACGAGTTCAACAACGACTTCCGCGCCGAGATGGAGGCCGCCGGCCTGGTCATCTCGGGCACCAGCCCCGACGGCCGTCTGGTGGAGACGGTGGAGCTGCCCGGCCGTCCCTTCCACCTGGGCGCACAGTTCCACCCCGAGTTCAAGAGCCGTCCCAACCGGGCCCATCCCCTGTTCAAGGCCTTCATCGCCGCCAGCCTGGACAACCGCAAGTCGGCGGGCCGCAGCAGCATGGATCCCTACCTGGCCGCGGACAAGAAAGTGAACCGTTGACCCTGTTTGCCTTTTTATCACGCCCCGTCTTTCCCGCAGCGGAAAGGCGGGGCTTTTTTGCGCGTGCCCGCTCTTTACTTTTCCGGCCCGTTCCCCTATAATACAGGTAATGGCACACGGTCTGCATCTGGAAGGAGGTTTTCCCATGGATCCCACAAAACGGCGCAGCCGTATCCTCACCGTTGTCCTCATCTGCCTTGTGGCCTGTGCCCTTTTGCTCTGTGTCCTTCACCCTTCCGCCGAGCATCTCTACGTCCTGGAGGTCCAGGGGGACTCCATCACCGTCATCTCCAACGGGCGCGTCCTTGCGACAGGCCCTTATCCATATTCCGTGATCTACTGCATTTTTGCAGACTGACCCGCACGTCCCGTCCGCCTGCCCCTGCCGGCCGGACGGGGCGTTTTGCTTTTTGATGAAGGAGGCGTTTTTCCATGCAAAACCAACACGGCCCCACTGCCATCCAGGTGCGGGGCGCCCGGGTGCACAACCTGAAGAACATCGACATCGACATTCCGCTGGGCAAGGTCACCGCAGTGGCAGGGGTATCGGGATCGGGCAAATCCAGCCTGGCCCTGGGCGTGCTGTACGCCGAGGGCTCCCGGCGGTATCTGGACGCCCTGTCGGCCTACACCCGCCGCCGGATGACCCAGGCGGCCGCCGCCCGCATCGACAGCATTTCCAACATCCCGGCGGCCCTGGCTTTGCACCAGCGCCCCGCCGTGCCGGGGGTGCGCTCCACCTTCGGCACCATGAGCGAGCTGCTGAACAGCCTGCGGCTGATGTATTCCCGGCTGGGCAGCCACCTGTGCCCCAACGGCCATCACCTGCCCCCCAGTCCCGACGTGGCGCTGGACCGCAGGCTGACCTGCCCGGTCTGCGGCGCGGTGTTCGACCCGCCCAGCGCCGAGAGCTTTTCCTTCAACAGCGACGGGGCCTGCCGCACCTGCGGGGGCACCGGCGTGGTGCGCGCTGTGGATGAGAGCACCCTGGTGCCCGACGACAGCCTGACCATCGACCAGGGCGCCGTGGCCCCCTGGAACAGCCTGATGTGGTCCCTGATGGTGGACGTCTGCCGGGAGATGGGGGTGCGCACCGACGTGCCTTTCCGGGATCTGACAAGCCGGGAAAAGGAGATCGTCTACCACGGCCCCGCCGTCAAAAAGCACATCCTCTACAAGGCCAAGAGTTCCAACCAGGCCGCCGAGCTGGACTTCACCTACTACAACGCGGTGTATACGGTGGAAAACGCTCTGTCCAAGGTAAAGGACGACAAGGGGATGAAGCGGGTGGAAAAGTTCCTCAAACAGTCCCCCTGCCCCGACTGCGCCGGGACCCGGCTGTGCGCCCGGGCCCGCTCCACCCTGCTGCGGGGCATTTCTCTGCCCGAGGCCTCGGCCATGACGCTGGACGCACTGACCGGCTGGGTGGCCGCCGTGCCCGGGGAGATGCCCCCTCCCATGCAGGAGATGGCCGCCAGCATCGCATCCCAGTTCCAAAACACTGCCCGCCGCCTGCTGGACCTGGGCCTGGGCTATCTGGCCCTGGACCGGGCCGGCAGCACCCTTTCCACCGGAGAGCGGCAGCGGGTACAGCTGGCCCGGGCGGTACGCAGCCAGAGCACCGGCGTGCTGTATGTGCTGGACGAGCCTTCCATCGGGCTGCATCCCGCCAATGTGGAGGGCCTGCTGGGGGTCATCCGGGACCTGACAAGCCACGGCAACACCGTCGTTCTGGTGGAGCATGACACCCAGGTGCTGCGGGCCGCCGACTGGCTGGTGGAGATGGGCCGGGGCGCCGGGGAGTACGGGGGCCGTGTAGTATCCGCCGGCACGGTGCAGGACGCCGCCCAAGACCCCGACAGCCTGATCGGACCTTTCCTGGCGGGGGGCCAGGTGATCCGGGCCCGGCAGCGCGTCCAGGGCGAGGCGCTGTTTGCCAAAGGCGCCATCACCCTGGAGACCGGTCCCCTGCATACCGTCCATCCCCTGAGCCTCCGGCTGCCCAAAGGCCGCCTGACGGTGGTGACCGGGGTATCCGGCTCGGGCAAGACCACCCTGGTACTGGAGAGCCTGGTGCCCGCCTTGCAGGCCCGGATCGCCGGACAGCCCCTGCCGGGCCATGTCAAAGCCCTGCAGGCCGAGGGCATCCGCCGGGTCAACATGATCGACGCGGCCCCCATCGGGGCCAACGTCCGCTCCACGGTGGCCACTTACAGCGGGGTGCTGGACGATCTGCGGCGGCTGTTTGCGGCCCTGCCCGAGGCCAAAGCCGCCCGACGCAAGGCCGGGGATTTCTCCTACAACACCGGTTCCCTGCGCTGTCCCGGCTGCGACGGCACCGGGCAGATCACCATGGACATCCAGTTCCTTCCCGATGTGGCGGTCACCTGCCCCGACTGCGGGGGACTGCGCTACGCCAGAGAGGCCGATGCCATCCGTTACACCGCCAGGGACGGCCGCACCGTCAGCCTGCCCCAGCTGATGGCCTGCACGGTGGACCAGGCCCGGGAGCTGTTCCGCGGGGTGAAAAAGGTGGAGGAAAAGCTGGACCTGCTCAGTCAGCTGGGACTGGGTTACCTGACCCTGGGCGAAGGCACCCCTGCCCTCTCGGGCGGGGAGGCCCAGCGGCTCAAGATCGCCTTTGAGATGGGACGCCCCCAGGACGACGCCCTGTTTGTGTTCGACGAGCCCACCATCGGCCTGCACCCGCTGGACATACGCACCCTGATCGGAGTGTTTGAGGGTCTTTTGCAGGCAGGGGCCACGGTGGTGGTGATCGAGCACGACCTGGACATGATGGCCAACGCCGACTATATGGTGGACATGGGTCCCGGCGGCGGCCAGGCCGGCGGACGGCTGGTGGCCGCCGGCGCCCCGGAGCGGGTGGCAGCCTGTCCCCAGAGCGCCACCGGCCTGTATCTGGCCCGGCACTTGCAGGGGCAGCTGTGAGCCGGCGCGTATCGTTAGAATAATAACGAACGAAACTTCCCGTTTCACTCTTGAGCCTTGGGCCGGTGTGTGGTAGAATAAAGATAATCAGGCGCGCATCAGGCAGGCGCAGCCCCCAGGGCTGCCTGCCCGCCAAGGGGCACGGCCCTCCGCCGGGCCCTGCGCAGGATAATGAGAAATCAGGAGGTATTCGATCATGAATTATCTGGAAATTGAACAGGTCGTCGGTCGTGAGATTCTGGACTCTCGCGGCAACCCCACTGTTGAGGCTGAGGTCACCCTGGCTGACGGCACCGTCGCCCGCGGCTGCAGCCCCAGCGGCGCTTCCACCGGCGAGTTCGAGGCCCTCGAGCTGCGTGACGGCGACAAGAGCCGCTACCTGGGCAAGGGCGTGACCAAGGCTGTGGAGAATGTCAACACCGTCATCGCTGACGCCATCGTCGGCATGGACGCCTCCGACATCTACGCTGTGGACGCTGCGATGCTCGCGGCCGACGGCACCGAAGACAAGTCCAACCTGGGCGCCAACGCCATCCTGGCTGTGTCCATCGCAGTCTGCCGCGCTGCCGCCGCTTCCCTGGGCCTGCCCCTGTACCGCTTCCTGGGCGGCGTCAACGGCAACCGCCTGCCCGTCCCCATGATGAACATTCTGAACGGCGGCGCACACGCTACCAACACCGTCGACACCCAGGAGTTCATGATCATGCCTGTGGGCGCTACCTCCTTCAAGGAGGCTCTGCGTATGTGCGCTGAGGTCTTCCATAACCTGCAGTCCATCCTGAAGAGCAAGGGCCTGGCCACTTCCGTGGGCGACGAGGGCGGCTTTGCCCCCAACCTGTCCAGCGATGAGGAGACCATCGAGACCATCCTGGCCGCTGTGGAGAAGGCCGGCTACAAGCCCGGCGCCGACTTCATGATCGCTCTGGATGCCGCTTCCTCCGAGTGGAAGGACCCCGTCAAGGGCAAGGGCCACTACAAGCTGCCCAAGGCCGGCACCGAGTACACCTCCAGCGAGCTGATCGCTCACTGGAAGAGCCTGGTCGAGAAGTACCCCATCATCTCCATCGAGGACGGCCTGGATGAAGAGGACTGGGAGGGCTGGCAGGAGCTGACCCGCGAGCTGGGCGACAAGGTCCAGCTGGTGGGCGACGACCTGTTCGTCACCAACACCAAGCGTCTGGCCAAGGGCATCAGCATGGGCTGCGGCAACGCGATCCTGATCAAGCTGAACCAGATCGGCTCCGTCTCCGAGACCCTGGAGGCCATCAAGATGGCTCACAAGGCCGGCTATGCCGCTGTCACCTCTCACCGCTCCGGCGAGACCGAGGACACCACCATTGCCGACCTGGCTGTGGCTCTGAACACCTGCCAGATCAAGACCGGTGCTCCCAGCCGTACCGAGCGTGTTGCCAAGTACAACCAGCTGCTCCGCATCGAGGAGGAGCTGGGCGCTTCCGCCGTGTATCCCGGCATGGGCGCTTTCCAGGTCAAGCGCTAAGCGCATGGCCGTTTGAACCCAGAACCGCCGCAGGGCGGCGCAGCTTTCGGGCTGCGCCGCCCTTTTTTGCGTCCCGGCAGAACAAAACAGGGCCTGCCCTCTGTCTTTGCAGAGAGCAGGCCCTTTCGGACTTCCTGCGCGGGTCTGGCCCGGCACAGCGGTATTCTTATGGAACGGCCCAGGACTGCGTCTCAGACACCGTGCCGGCCGATGGTGGGCGCGCCGCCCGCCAGTTCTTCGGCGGTGAGGGGCTTTGCATCCACAGGGGCGGGGTTTTCCAGCCGCTCCTTGGCCACCGCCAGCATCAGCTTGATGCGGTTCTCCTGGTTGACCTTGGTGGCGCTGGGGTCGTAATCGATGGGGGTGATGTTGGCGATGGGGTACAGCGCCCGGATCTTGTTGACCATCCCCTTGCCCACGATGTGGTTGGGCAGGCAGCCAAAGGGCTGGGCACAGACGATGTTGGGATAGCCGCCCTGCACCAGCTCGATCATCTCGGCGGTCAGCAGCCAGCCCTCCCCCATCTTGGCGCCCAGCGAGATGACCCCCTTGGGCTTTTCGATCAGCTCCTTGAAGGGGCCGGGGGCATAGAAGCCCGCGCCGGAAATGGCCTTGAGCATCGAGCGCTCGATGCCGTCCAGCCAGTCCAGCAGACGGTCCACGCCGAACTTCTTGACGCTGCCGCCGCCGTAGAGGACGTGGTCCTCCCCCATGTTGAAGGCGCAGTACTGCACAAAGCCCATCAGGCCGGGGAAGTTGACTTCACATCCCTCCGACTCCAGGAATTTCTGCAGGTCGTTGTTGCCCAGGGGGCTGTATTTGACGTAGATCTCCCCGACCACGCCCACCTTGACCTTGGGCACCCGGGTGACCGGGATGGTGGCAAACTCCCGTGCGATGAGGGGGAAGGTGTGCTTCATTTCCCGGGCGGTATAGCCCTTGTCGGCCAGCAGGGCCCGGCCCAGACGACTGATCCAGGTATCCACCAGGCGGTCGGCCGCGCCGGGGGTATCCTCATAGGGCGCCACCTGGTTGCGCAGGGCGCACAGCATATCCCCATAGAAGATGCTGGCCACCGCCTGCCGCAGCAGGGGCACCGTCATCTGGAAGCCGCTGTCCTTTTCCAGGCCCGAGAAGTTCAAACTGGCCACCGGGATCTGAGGGTAGCCCGCCTTGACCAGGGCCTTGCGCAGCAGATGGATGTAGTTGGAAGCACGGCACCCGCCGCCGGTCTGGGTGATCAGCAGAGCGGTGTGGTCCAGATCGTATTTGCCGCTGTTCAGCGCGTCGATGAACTGGCCGATGACCAGCAGCGCCGGATAGCAGGTATCGTTGTGCACATACTTCAGACCCAGCTGGGCCACGGCACTGCCGCAGTTGCCCAGGATCTCACACCGGTAGCCCTCGTGCTCCAGGGCGTATTTCAGCAGACGGAACTGGGTCACCGCCATGTTGGGGATGAGGATGGTGTGGGTCTGCTTCATCTCCTTGGTGAATTTGGGATAATTGTATTCCACGGTAACCTCCTATCTGGTCAGCGGACGGCGGCGGGCTGGGCAGGCGCGGCGGCCTGCTCCTGTTTTTTCTCCCGGGCCACCTCGTCCCGCTCCTCCAAAGCCGCAAACAGGCTGCGCAGGCGGATGTTCACCGCGCCCAGGTTGGTGATCTCGTCGATCTTCAGCTGGGTGTACAGCTTGCCGCCCTCCTGCAGGATCTCGCGGGTCTCGTCGGTGGTGATGGCGTCCACGCCGCAGCCGAAGCTGACCAGCTGCACCAGGTCCATATCGGGCTGGGTGGTGCAGTATTTGGCCGCCGCATACAGGCGGCTGTGGTAGGTCCACTGGTTCAGCACGCTGGTGGGGAACTTCTGCACGCGGTCCGAGATGCTGTCCTCGGTGATCACCGCGGCCCCGTGCCGGACGATCAGACGGTCGATGCCGTGGTTGACCTCCGGGTCCACATGGTAGGGCCGGCCGGCCAGCACGATGATCCGCTTGCCCTGGCGGCGGGCCTCGTCGATGATCTGCCCGCCCCTGGCACGGATCTTGGCCATATGGGCGGCGTACTCGGCGTAGGCCGCGTCGGCGGCCTCCTGCACTTCCTTCTGGGAGATGCCGCCAAAGTATTTGGGCAGGATCTCTTTGGCCATCTTGTGGACAAAGTCCTTGGGGCGGTGGATGCCGATGTAATCGCTGATGAACTTCCTGCCCTCCAGCTCGGGGCAGTTGCCCTCCAGCACCTCGGGGTAGTAAGCCACCACCGGGCAGTTGTAATGGTTGTCCCCCAGGCCCTCGTCGATGTTGTAGGTCAGGCAGGGGTAGAAGATGGCGTCCAGCTGCATGGCCGACAGGGCCTTGATGTGCCCGTGGCTGAGCTTGGCCGGGAAGCAGGCGGTGTCGCTGGGGATGGTGGCCTGGCCTGCCAGGTACAGGCCCCGGCTGGACACCGGGCTGACATGGACCGCAAAGCCGAGCCGGGTCCAGAATGCGTGCCAGAAAGGCAGGAGCTCATAGAAGTTGAGGCACAGGGGGATGCCGATGGAGCCGCGCTTGCCGGGCACCGGCTTATAGGAAGCCAGCAGTTCCTGCTTGTAGGCGTAGAGGTTGAGGGAGTTGTCCTCGCCCTTGCCGGTGACGGGTTTGTCGCACCGGTTGCCCGAGATGTACTTGCGGCTATCGGCGAAGGTGTTGACGGTCAGCTGGCAGTGGTTGCCGCAGGCGCCGCACTTGACGCTGACCACCTTCTGGGTGAAGTTCTCCAGCTCCTCCTGGCTCATCATGGAGGAACGCGTCTGTCCCGCCTTGTGGCTGCGCCGCAGCCCGAACAGGGCCGCGCCATAGGCGCCCATCAGGCCGGCAATGTCGGGGCGGATGACCTCCACCCCCATCTCCTTTTCAAAGGCGCGCAGCACCGCCTCATTGTAGAAGGTGCCGCCCTGCACCACGATCTTGCGGCCCAGCTCCTCGGGGCTGGAAGCGCGGATGACCTTATACAGGGCGTTCTTGACCACGCTGATGGACAGGCCCGCGCTGATGTTCTCGATGCTGGCGCCGTCCTTCTGGGCCTGCTTGACCGAGCTGTTCATAAAGACGGTGCAGCGGCTGCCCAGGTCCACCGGACGGTCTGCAAACAGGCCCAGAGCGGCAAACTCCTTGACATCGTAGCCCAGAGCCTGGGCGAAGGTCTGCAAAAAGCTGCCGCAGCCCGAAGAACAGGCCTCGTTGAGGAAGATGTTGCTGATGGCCCCATCCTCGATCTTGAAGCACTTCATGTCCTGGCCGCCGATGTCGATGATGAAATCCACGTCGGGCATGAAGTATTTGGCGGCGGTGAAATGGGCCACCGTTTCCACCAGGCCATAGTCGCAGCGGAATGCGTTTTTGACCAGGTCCTCGCCGTAGCCGGTGGTGGTCACGCTGGCCACCTGGAGGCCCGGGTGTTCATGGTAGATCTTGAGCAGCTGCTCCTGGATGAGGGGCAGCGGGTTGCCCAGGTTGGGCTGGTAGTTGGTGTAGAGGATGCGGCTCTGCTCGTCCACCACCACCAGCTTGACGGTGGTCGAACCCGAATCGATGCCGATATGCACCGGGCCGCACTGGGCCCCAAAGGGCATATAGGGCACGCTGTGGGACATATGCCGCGCATGGAAGGCCTCGTACTCCTCCTTGCTGGCAAAGAGGGGCGGCTCGCTGGCGTAGGTAGCGGTGGCGGCGTAGCGGTCCAGGGCCGAGGCCACCTCCGACAGATTGAAGGCCTTGTCGGCATAGAGGGCCGCGCCCAGCGCCACATACAGCAGGCTGTTCTCGGGGCAGATGCCAATGACCCCCAGCGCCTCGTCAAAGCTCTGGCGGAGCACCGAGCTGAAGGTCAGGGGGCCGCCCAGATACAGGATGTTGCCCTGGATGGGCCGGCCCTGGGCCAGGCCCGCAATGGTCTGGCTGACCACGGCCTTGTAGATGCTGGCGGCGATGTCCTCGGCGCGGGCGCCCTGGTTGATGAGGGGCTGCACGTCGCTCTTGGCGAACACGCCGCAGCGGGAAGCGATGGTGTAGGTGCGCTGAGCCCCCTCTGCAGCCCGGTTCATCTCGTCGGCGCTCATCTTCAGCAGGGTGGCCATCTGGTCGATGAAGGCGCCGGTGCCGCCGGCACAGCTGCCGTTCATCCGCACCTCGGTGCCGCCGGTGAGGAACAGGATCTTGGCGTCCTCGCCGCCCAGCTCGATGACGCAGTCGGTCTGGGGCACAAACCGCTTGACTGCCACCCGGGTGGAAAACACCTCCTGCACAAAGGGCACGCCGCAGCTGTCCGCCAGGCCCATGCCGGCCGAGCCGGAAATGCTGAGCAGCGCTTTGCCGCCATGGAGGTACTCTTTATCGATGCGGCGCAGCAGTTCCTGCGCCTTTTCCAGGATGTGGCTGTAATGACGCTCGTAGGTCGAATACAGCAGCTTCTCCTGTTCATCCAGCACGGCGCATTTGATGGTCGTGCTGCCTATATCAAGACCAACTCTCAAGTTTTGATCCTCCTGCTAGGGAATGCCATGATGGGGCGCCCGCCCCACCCATTGTTAGATAGCGAACAGAGAGTCCCGTCCGCAAACATAATAAATTATATCGTATTTTTTTACAAGACGCAATCGGTTCATTTTATTTTACACGAAATTTCTACTTTCTCTGTAACCAAAAAGCAAACATTCTGTGAATGCCGCCCATTTGTCACTCTTTTTCGCCAAAAAAGGCTTGCAGAACGGGGCGTTTCGCGGTATCCTTATAAAAACAGCTTTCTTCCTGCCGCGCTTGCGACGCCCGCTGACGCATTTTGACGCATTTTTCTCGTTGCATACAGGCCGGGGCTTCATTAAAATAAAAGCATAGCCTCGATATGGTCCATCACCGTGGGGCAAGTTACAAACGGATCTATGCAGGAGGAGAATCTGTATCATGAAAGCATATGCACCATTGACCAGGGAATTTTCTGCGATCGAGAAGCTGCAGCTGCCTTATCATTTGACCTATGCGCTGGCCCCTGCAGGCACAAGCGGTCCCTGCCGGCTGACCTTGTCCCGTACCGGTGCGGCGGCCTGCTGCGACAGTCTGGTTTTGGATGCGCCACCCCAGTCCTGCTACCCTGTTTTGCGGTATCTGTATGAAAATGCAGTCCAGCCAGAGATTTGGCGGGACGTTATTGCGGATTTTTACCCCATAATACAGCAGTTGGATGGGAAGGATGGCGTTTGCAGTGAGTGAAAAGAGCGACCGGTATATCCTGCGGGTAGCGGCGGCAAGCTACGACGGGCAGTTTCTGCGTGTCTGCCGCGGCTATTTTGCCAGCCAAGAGGACCTGTTCCTCTTTGACGCATACACCACCGGCCAGCAGGTGATGCAGGCGCTGCAAAGCGGCCCGCCCTACCACGCCCTGATCTTGGACACCGCCCTGAGCGACATGGACGCCGACCAGCTGTACCGCCAGGTGATGGAACTGCCCCTGGCGCACCGGCCCCAGATCCTGCTCATCACGCCCCGGAGCCTGGACAGCCAGCAGGCCGCCCTGCCTGACAGCCAGTGCCTGCAGCTGCTGGCCCGGGCAGGCGTACAGGCGCCCGACCTGCCCATGCTGCGCAACCTGCTGCTGGATGCGGCCCCTGAGCGGATGCAGCAGAGCTCCATCTCCTCGGCCTCCCTGATCCGTATGTTCACCGAATGGGGCGTCGAGCCGTCCACTTCCGGCTGCGAGTACCTGCTGGAGACGGTCAGCCTGCTGCTGAAAAGCCGGGAGAAGCTGGCCATCCGCAAGGATATCCTGCAGCAGGTCAGCGAGCGGCACAACGTCTCGGTCAAGGCCGTGGACAGCGGTATCCGCCGCGTCATCTCTGCCCTGGACAAGAAAGACCTGCCCTCCTGGCGGGCCTTTAAGGAGCGTCAGCCGCCCCGCCGTGGAAAGTTCACCGCCGGCACCCTACTGTATGCCATCAAGACCGACCTGCTGCTCCAGTCGGCAGAGCCGTCACCAGAAGGAGATCTGCAAAGTGAACAACGAGAGATCCTGCCTGTATGAGAATGGCCCCGGCTCTTCCCGGGACGCCCTGCTGGAAAAGCTGCCTCTTCGCACCATCGAAGGCGAGTGGCAGCGCTCTCTGGATATGATCGAGCTGTCCCAGCGCCGCCTGGCCCATCTGATCCAGGACAAACAAACCCCCGTCTCCGACCAGCTCGAGGCCTGCCTGCGGGATATGCAGGCCGCTTCCAGCCGCCTGGACCGCACCCTGAACAACACCACCGCCCTGCTGCGGTGCATCCAGGGGGGCGAGCAGCCCCAGTGGGAGACGCTGGATCTGTGCGCCTTTGTCCGGGTGCTCTGCTCGGTCAGCCAGTCCCTCAAGGAGCGCATGCACATCCGTCTCACCCTGGACTGCGGCTCCCAGAGTCCGCTGTACATCCAGGCCGACCGCCGCTTTTTGAGCCAGATCTGCCTTCATTTGCTGTCCAATGCCCTGCGGGCCTGTGCGCCGGAGGGGGGGACGGTCGCCCTTGTGCTGCACCCCGACGGTCATGGAGGCGCGACCCTTACCCTGACCGACACAGGCTGCGGCCTGCCGGACAACAACAACTATGCCTCCATGGACGCCAACCGCGCCCATTTCCTGGGCGGCACCCGCACCGGCCTGCTGCTCTGCCAGGAATATTGCCGCCTGTCCGGCTGGCAGCTGGAGCTGTCCCGCCGTCCCAAGGGCCGCGGCACGGTGGCCACCCTGGCCATGCCCCGCCCTGCCCTCGACCAGGTCCGCCCGGTCCTCCACTCCCCCAGCCCCGAGGAAGACCTGTACAAGGCCCAGGCCCTCTGGCTGCAGCTGGTGGTGGAACTGAGAAACATCCCCGGCCTGGAGGACGCCCCGTTTGCGATCCCCACAAAAATCCCTTGACAATTCCGCCGAAACGCGGTATAGTAAGGAGGCCGCAGGGCGTCGCCGCGCCCCGCATCGATATGGGCCCGTAGCTCAGTTGGGAGAGCGTTCGGTTCGCATCCGAGAGGTCAAGGGTTCGAATCCCTCCGGGTCCACCAAATCAGAAAATCCGAATCTTTTTCCAATAGGAGAAGGGTTCGGATTTTTTTATGAAGAAGAAAATACAATTCATGGTTCTTCTAAGGGCATAGCTGCTCTTGAGAAGCTATGCAAAAGGAAAATCGAATGCTCTTTGTCACATATGCCTTGTCCCCCAAAATGCTGCTGTCTTTGATTTTTCCGGACTGCTGCAAAAGAAGGATAGCTTGGTCACAATCCAAGCATTGACAATCAGATAGATATGCCCTTCTGATTGACCAGAGCATGAATCTTCGCGTTCTTTTTTCATAGATCTGATCAATACAGGCGTCCTGCATAATCGTTTCCTTAGGTCACAGATACTTTGCTGGTTGTGGAATCAATATTCAGCTCTTCGAGTTCTGCATTTGCACCAAGTGCGTGAAAGATTCGTTCCAGCGTACCGTCATCACACCAGCGGCAAAAGCAGCTGTATACGGTCTGATGTAGCCCATACCTTGCCGGAAGGTCTTCCCAACGAGCTCCGCTGCGGGCAATCCATAGAACCCCGTTAAAGTGAGCGCGAAGATTCTTTTGGGGGCGTCCCATATGATGTTTGGGCAGCACGGGTTCTTTGATGGCCCATTCTGCATCTGTTATTTCATAACAATGGATCTTCATTCTATCACTTCCTTGTACCTCCTATAATAAAATCTTTCTATGCTTTTTCTTGCATTTCAAACACTTTTGATTATGGTATTTTAGAATTGCCACAAAAAGCACTATAGGAGACATCGAAATAGTAGATGTTTTTCATCCTAAAGATCATCTTCCGTTGGCATAAACTTTTTCAAAGTATTTCTGGAAAGGTCAAATCATGGGTATAAGTATTATCATACCATTCTATAATGCAGAGAAAACGATTCAGCGTTGTATCAAAAGTATATTGCAGCAAGATATTGACGATATACAGATAATTCTTGTCAACGACCATTCTTCAGACGCTTCAGTTGAAGTGTGTAAAGAATTAACAAACGACAGACGTATCATTTTAGTGTATTCAGTTGGTCACGGAGTTTCTTCGGCTAGAAATACCGGTTTAAAATATGCCACAAAAGAAATAATTGGATTTTGCGATTCTGATGACTACTTGGAAGAAAATTCTCTAAACAGAATACAGAATGAATTTCAGAATCAATGCATAGAAATGGTGATTGCTGGCTATTACAGAACAGTAATTACCAAGCGAACAGAAACACAGTCGACATCCATGCATTTAAGGCGGAATGGTAAAATAACAATAAAGCATGCGGAAAAGCTTATAATGCTTGATAATCGAGTTTTGGGAAGTGTTTGTAACAAATTTTATCGCCGTACTTTGCTCGACAATATTCGCTTTGACGAAAATTTATCATACTGTGAAGATATGCATTTTAATTGTCAGATATTATACAGATTATCAAAATCCAATGAAGAAAAAAACATAAAGGTTGTCCCCTTTTGCATTTACCATTATGTTGCAAACCCAAAAAGTGCAACAAATACATGGAGTGCGCTGTTCGATGAAAACAACAAGCTGAAATATATTATAGCTATGGATAAAATAGAAGAAATTCCATCCATGAGAAAGAATTATATTCGATACAAAAAATTTGTATTTGCATTGGATTATTTTTCTAATTTTTCAGCAATCAATTCAAAGCAAAGGCAAAAATTATTGCAGACAATCAGAGAAAATTGTATATATTTTATTCGTTGTTTCTTCATGTTTCCTCGCAAAAACATGAAATTGGCACTGCAAGGACTTCGAGCTTTACTGAAAATGAATTAGGAATAATGCAGGGAGTGTGGTAAGCAATATTTATCAGTTTAATATTTGTACGGATAGCAGCAACATGATTACCCGTCACCTTAACCAGAAGCATTGTAGCTGATGCGGTCAAATTTAAAGGGTGACGACGCTATTCTATTCAACTTCACAGAATTTGTTTTTCCCTTCCCTCTCCTTGACTTTCCTGTCGTTCAGGCTATACTTGTATTACAAGTATACCGTATCTGCCGGCGCATGGGCGGCGGCAGGCAGTCAGCGGCTGTTCTATGCCGGAAAGGAGCTATCATGCTGCGCACCTATACCCTCTCCCCTTCTTTGCAGAGCCATGGCCTGCACGCCCTGCTGAAAGCCACCAGCAAACAGACCCCCTGCACCGAAAAGACCAAACAGCACTGCCTTGCCTATATCGACAGGATGCAGCAGGTCAACGCCCAGCCCTTCCCCAACCCCGAAAAGCTGGTGGGCTGCCCCGTGACCGAGGACAACAGCTGCGGGATGCAGACCTTTTTCTGGGGCGGGCAGGATAAGCCCCGCCAGAAGGTGCTGCTGTATCTCCATGGCGGCGCCTATATGAACCCGCCTACCAGCTTCCACTTCAAGATGCTGGCCAACCTGGCCCGGGGCACCGGGTCCATGGCGGTGTTCCCGGTCTATCCCAAGATCCCGGACCACAGCTACGCCGACACCTTTCCCAAGCTGCTGGCCCTCTACGACAGTCTGTGCGCCCAATACGGTCCCCGGCAGATCACCCTGGCGGGGGATTCCTCCGGCGGCGGGCTGGCCCTGGGCTTTGCCTACCACCTCAGCGATCTGGGCCGCCCTCAGCCCCGCCAGCTGCTTTTGATCTGCCCCTGGCTGGACCTGCACACCGACCCCGAGGACCTGGACCTCTACGAGAAGCTGGACCCCTCCCTCTCCCCCTGGCGGCTGCGGATCATGGGCGAAATGTGGGCCGGCGGCCACAGCCAGCTGTCCAACCCCTATGTCAGCCCCATGTTTGGAGACCCGGCACGGGTGGCGCCCATCACCATGATCACCGGCACACGGGAGGTCCTCTACCCTGACACCATGAAATTCCACCGCATCCTGGACCAGAAACGCCTGCCCCACCGCACCTATGTCTTTGAGGGGATGACCCATGTATTCCCTGCTTTTCCCATCCCGGAGGCCAGGATGGCCCAGCGGCTGATGATCTATCTGCTGGACCACAGCCTGTAAGCGGCTGTCCCTGTGCGTTTTGCCGCAAATCCGGTGCGGCTCAGGTATATTATTTGTTGCATCCGTCACTTGAATTTGATTCAATACGGATTATAATTAACAGTACGGGAACAAAGGTGTTCCTGACGGGTCAGCTGCGCCCGTCAGGGGCGCCTTTTCTTTTTTGCCCGCCGGGACGCGGAGTGGGCCGCGGCCCGTCAACTGCCTTTTCAGAGATTACGACAGAGGATGGGAAAGGAAATGGATCGATTTACCGAACGCACAGCGCCCGCTGGCCTGTATGACCCCCAGTTCGAGCACGATGCCTGCGGCATCGGCGCAGTGGTGGACATCCAGGGGCGCAAATCACACCAGACCGTCAGCGACGCGCTGACCATCGTGGAGCATCTGGAACACCGGGCCGGCAAGGACGCCGAAGGCAAGACCGGCGACGGCGTGGGCATCCTGCTGCAGATCAGCCACAAATTCTTCTCCAAGGTGGCCGAGGGGCTGAACATCACCATCGGCGCCGAGCGGGAATACGGCGTAGGGATGTTTTTCTTCCCCCAGGACGAGCACCTGCGGGCCCGCGCCATGAAGCTGTTCGAGCTGGTCACCCGCAAGGAGGGGCTGGAGTTCCTCGCCTGGCGCCAGGTGCCGGTGGCCCCCGAGGTAGTGGGCCAGAAGGCGCGGGACTGTATGCCCGCCATCTGGCAGTGCTTCATCAAAAAGCCCGCCAAGGTGTCCAAGGGCATCGACTTTGACCGCCGGCTGTACATCGTCCGGCGGGTATTCGAGCAGGCCAGCAACGGCACCTATGTAGCCAGCCTGTCCAGCCGCACCATCGTCTACAAGGGGATGTTCCTGGTGGGCGAACTGCGCCGCTTCTATACCGATCTGCAGGACGAGGATTACGAGTCGGCCATCGGCATGGTGCACAGCCGCTTTTCCACCAACACCACCCCCAGCTGGATGCGCGCCCACCCCAACCGGTTCATCCTGCACAACGGCGAGATCAACACCATCAAGGGCAACACCGACGCCATGCTGGCCCGGGAGGAATCCATCTCCTCCCGCATCATGCAGGACGACATGAATAAGATCCTGCCCATCGTCAACACCGCCGGGTCGGATTCCGCCATGCTGGACAACACCCTTGAGTTCATGGTGATGAACGGCATGGATCTGCCCCTGGCGGTGATGATCACCATTCCCGAGCCCTGGGAGAACAACAAGAACATCAGCCAGAAAAAACGGGACTTCTACCAGTATTACGCCACCATGCTGGAACCCTGGGACGGCCCTGCGGCCATCCTGTTCTCGGACGGCGACGTGGTGGGTGCGGTGCTGGACCGCAACGGCCTGCGTCCCAGCCGTTACTACATCACCCGGGACGGCCGGATGATCCTGTCCTCCGAGGTGGGCGTGCTGGACTGCGCCCCCGACAACATCCTGGTCAAGGACCGACTGCGCCCCGGCAAGATGCTGCTGGTGGACACCGTCAAGGGCGAGGTGGTGGACGACGAAAAGCTGAAGGAATACTACGCCAGCCGGGAACCCTACGGCGAGTGGCTGGACCGCAACCTGGTCCAGCTGCAGGATCTCAAGATCCCCAACTGCAAGGTCCCCTCTTACACCGCCGACGAACTGACACGCCTGGAGAAGGCCTTTGGCTACAGCTATGAGCAGATCAACGTGATCCTGCTGCAAATGGCCCGGCAGGGCTCCGAACCCAGCGGCGCCATGGGCACCGATACCCCCCTGGCGGTGCTGAGCACCCAGCATCCGCCCCTGTTCAGCTATTTCAAGCAGATGTTTGCCCAGGTGACCAATCCTCCCATCGACGCCATCCGGGAAAAGGTGGTCACCTCCACCAGCGTCTACATCGGCGCCCACGGCAACCTGCTGGAGGACCAGCCCGAAAACTGCAAGGTGCTCAAGGTGCACAACCCCATCCTGACCGAGACCGACCTGCTCAAGATCCGCCACATGAACGTGCCCGGCTTCAAGGTGGCCACTGTGTCCATCAACTACTACAAGAACACCAGCCTGGAAAAGGCCATCGACCGGGTCTTTCTGGAAGTGGACCGGGCCTATAAAGAAGGGGCCAGCATCATCATCCTGTCCGACCGGGATATCGATGAATACCATGTGGCCATCCCCAGCCTGCTGGCGGTGTCGGCGGTGTCCCAGTACCTGATCCGCACCAAAAAGAGCACCGCTCTGGCCCTCATCCTGGAGAGCGCCGAGCCCCGGGAAGTCCACCACTTCGCAGCCCTGCTGGGCTATGGCGCCTGCGCCGTCAACCCCTACCTGGCCCACGAGGCCATCGGCCAGCTGATCGGCGACGGGCTGCTGGACAAAGATTTCTATGCCGCCGTGGACGACTACAACACCGCCGTCCTCAACGGCATCGTCAAGATCGCCTCCAAGATGGGCATTTCCACCATCCAGAGCTACCAGGGCAGCCAGATCTTTGAGGCTGTGGGCATCTCCAAAGAGGTCATCGACAAGTACTTCACCGGCACGGTCAGCCGGGTGGGAGGCATCGGCCTGGATGATATCCAGGCTGACGTGGAGGCCCGGCACAGCGCCGCCTTCGACCCGCTGGGCCTGGACATCAATATGCAGCTGGCCAGCAGCGGGGAACACAAGTTCCGCAGCGGCAAAGAGGACCATCTGTTCACCCCCCAGACCATCTACCTGTTCCGCAAGGCCTGCTTTGAAAACGACTACGGTGCCTTCAAGCAGTTCACCCAGGCGGTGGACAACATGGGCGAAAACGGGATGCACCTGCGCAGCCTGCTGGATTTCAGCTATCCGTCCAACGGAGGCATTCCCCTGGAGGAGGTGGAGCCGGTCTCGTCCATCCTCAAGCGGTTCAAGGGGGCGGCCATGAGCTACGGCGCCCTGAGCAGCGAGGCCCACGAGACCATCGCTCTGGCCTTCAACCAGATCGGCGCCCGCAGCAACACCGGCGAGGGCGGCGAGCCGGAGGAGCGCTACCACAGCGCCAGCAACTCCAAGATCAAGCAGGTGGCCTCGGCCCGGTTCGGCGTCACCAGCCAGTATCTGGTGTCCGCCGAGGAGATCCAGATCAAACTGGCCCAGGGCGCCAAGCCCGGCGAGGGAGGCCAGCTGCCCGGCAGCAAGGTCTATCCCTGGATCGCCAGGACCCGCCACAGCACCACCGGCGTGGGCCTGATCTCTCCCCCGCCCCACCACGACATCTATTCCATCGAGGACCTGGCCGAACTGATCTACGACCTGAAAAATGCCAACCGGGATGCACGCATCAACGTCAAGCTGGTCAGCGAGGCGGGGGTGGGCACCATCGCCGCCGGTGTGGCCAAGGGCGGCGCGCAGGTCATCCTGGTGTCGGGCTACGACGGCGGCACCGGCGCGGCCCCCCGCACCTCCATCAAAAATGCCGGCCTTCCCTGGGAACTGGGCATCGCCGAGACCCATCAGACCCTGATCCTCAACGGGCTGCGCACCCGGGTACGGCTGGAGAGCGACTCCAAACTGCTCAGCGGCCGGGATGTGGCCATCAGCTGTATGCTGGGCGCAGAGGAGTTCGGCTTTGGCACCAGCCTGCTGATGGCCGAGGGCTGCGTCATGATGCGGGTGTGCAACCTGGACACCTGCCCCATGGGCATCTGCACCCAGAACCCCGAGCTGCGCAAGCACTTTATGGGCAAACCGGAATACATCATCCATTACCTGACCTTTGTGGCCACCGAGCTGCGGGAATACATGGCCCAGCTGGGGGTGCGCACCATGGACGAACTGGTGGGCCGCACCGACCTGCTGCACGTCAAGCCCTGCGCCGGCCGTGCCGCCAAGCTGGATCTGGACGCCATCCTGCACAACCCCGCCATCCGCGACCTGAACGTCCACTACCAGCCCGAGGACACCTATGACTTCCACCTCGAAAAGACCCTGGATATGCGGGTGCTGATGAAAAAGTTCAAGCTGGGCAGCAAGAACCCCCAGTCGGTCAGCGTCCAGGTATCCAACACCGACCGGGCTTTCGGAGCCATCTTTGGCAGCGAGATCACCCGCCGGTACGGCAATACCCTTCCCGACGACACCTTCACCGTCCACTGCGCCGGCGCGGGCGGCCAGAGCTTCGGGGCCTTCATCCCCAAGGGTCTGACCCTCTGCCTCACCGGCGACTGCAACGACTACATGGGCAAGGGGATGTCGGGAGGCAAGATCGTGGTGCGCCCGCCCCAGGGCATCTGCTACAGGCCCGAGGAGAACATCATCACCGGCAATGTGGCCTTCTATGGCGCCACCGGCGGCAAAGCCTTTATTTCGGGTGTGGCCGGCGAGCGGTTCTGCGTCCGCAACTCCGGCGTCACCGCCGTGGTGGAGGGCGTGGGCGACCACGGCTGCGAGTACATGACCGGCGGCACGGTGGTGGTGCTGGGCCAGACCGGCAAAAACTTTGCGGCCGGCATGACCGGCGGCATCGCCTATGTGCTGGATGAGAACTGGGACTTCTACCAGCGGGTCAACAAGGAGACTGTCAGCCTGGAGCCGGTGGAGCACAAACACGACGTGGCCACCCTCAAGGAGCTGATCCGGGAGCACGTGGAGGCCACCGGCAGCCCCCGGGGCAAGGAGATCCTGGACAGCTTCGGCGCATTCCTGCCCAAATTCAAAAAGGTCCTGCCTTACGACTACGACCGGATGCTGCGGGTCATCGCCTCGATGGAGGAGCGCGGCCTTGACGGAGAGCAGGCGCAGATCGAGGCATTCTACGCCCAGCAGAAAAGCAGGTAAGGGAGGATATCATGGGTAAAACGACAGGTTTTATGGATTACCAGCGCAAGACCAGCGCCGAACTGGAACCCCTTGCGCGGCTGGAGCATTTCAATGAATTCCACGTCTGGCTGCCCCGGGAGGAGCAGCAGACCCAGGCGGCCCGCTGCATGGACTGCGGCGTGCCCTTTTGCCAGGCAGGCATGACCATCGGCGGGGCAGCCTCGGGCTGCCCGCTCAACAACCTCATCCCCGAGTGGAACGAGCTGGTCTACCGGGGCAAGTGGGAGCTGGCCCTCCGCCGCCTGCTGGCCACCAACCGCTTCCCCGAGTTCACCAGCCGGGTCTGCCCCGCCCTGTGCGAGGCCGCCTGCACCTGCGGGGACGTCACCGGCAGCGCCGTCTCGGTGCGGGAGAACGAACACGCCATCATCGAGCGGGGCTATGCCAAGGGCTGGATGCCGGCCTGCCCGCCTCCCACCCGCACCGGCAAGAGCGTGGCGGTCATCGGCTCGGGCCCCGCGGGGCTCTCGGTGGCCGAATACCTCAACAAGCGGGGGCATACCGTCACTATTTACGAGCGGGAGGACCGCCCCGGCGGCCTTCTGATGTACGGTATCCCCAACATGAAGCTGGATAAATCGGTCGTCGAGCGCCGGGTCCGGATCATGCAGGAGGAGGGAGTGGAGTTCCTCACCGGCATGGACGTGGGCCGCACGGTGGACGCCGCCGAGGTGCTGGCCCACTACGACGCGGTGGTGCTGTGCTGCGGGGCCAAAAAGCCCCGGGATCTGGACGTTCCGGGCCGCGATGCCGCCGGGGTCTTTTTCGCGGTGGACTATCTGACCAGCGTCACCCGCAGCTTGCTGGATTCGGACCTGGCCGACGGCCGGGCCATCTCCGCCGCGGGCAAAAACGTACTGGTGATCGGCGGCGGCGACACCGGCAACGACTGCCAGGGCACCGCGCTGCGCCAGGGCTGCACCGATCTGCTGGCCCTTGAGATGATGCCCGAACCGCCTGCCCAGCGCACCCCTTCCAACCCCTGGCCCGAATGGCCCCGGGTACGCAAGGTGGACTACGGCCAGGTGGAGTGCATCGCCCGCTTTGGCAAAGATCCACGGGCCTACCAGACCACCGTCAAGGAATTTTTGAAGGACGAGGCCGGCCAGCTGACCGGCGCGGTGGTGGCCCGGCTGGAGCCCCGGCAGGACCCCGACACCGGACGCACCGTTATGGTCCCCACCGGGGAGGAGTTCACTTATCCCTGCCAGCTGGCCCTGATCGCGGCGGGCTTTGTGGGGTGCGAGGACTATGTAGCCCAGGCTTTCGGAGTGGAACGGAACGCCCGGGGCTGTGCCGCCGACCATCGCTTCCAAACCAACGTGGACCGGGTATTCACCTGCGGCGATATGCGCCGGGGCCAGAGTCTGGTGGTGTGGGGCCTGCGGGAAGGCAGGGACTGTGCCGCCCAGGTGGACCAGTACCTGATGGGCTACACCAACCTCTAATTTTTCTTACGCCATTCTCTTTCCTATCCTAAACACGGAAACGGGAGCCCCGTTGCAAGGGCTCCCGTTTCTGTTTGGATCGTTTTTTGTTCCGGCTCACTCCGCCGGGGTCTGTTCCGGATCGCCGTCCTGGCTCTCCCCCTGGCCGGCGGGGTCTGCCGTCTCGGGGGTGGTGGTGATCTGCACGTCCCGGTCGGCGGCGATATACACCACGATGGTGCTTCCGGCCTCCACCATGGTGCCCGGCTCCACGCTGCAGGCCACCACGCAGCCCGAGGCATAAGAGCCGTCGTTCACCACCATGAAGCAGCTGGGCACCAGCCCCCGGCTCTCCAGCTCATGGATGGCGCCCTCCTGGGTAAAGCCGATGGTATTGGGCATTTCCACCATCTGGGGCCCCTTGCTGATCACCAGCCGGATGGTGGGGTTCTCCCCCTCGGTGATGGCGGTGCCTGCGGCGGGCTCCTGGGTCAGCACGGTGCCCACGGGGGCGCTGTCGCTGTACTCCTCGGTGACATAGAACAGGTAGATGCCCGCATACTGGCGGTTGGTCTGGATCTGGGAATAGGTCATCCCCACAAAATCCGGCACATAGTTGACGGTGACGGCGCTGGGGGCGCTGGACGCCTGGGAGGAAGCAGGGGGTTCCTCCGGCTGTCCCACCCGGCCCAGCAGGCCCCACAGGGTCAGCAGGGTCAGCACCGCCAGCAGGATCAGGATGCCGGTGAGGATGGCGGTCAGGCTCAGGGCGGGCTTTTTCTCCCGCTGCAGCCGGCGGCCCGCCGCATGGAGGGTGCGCGCCTCCTCCTCGGCGGCCTGGGGCGAGGAAAGGGCCCGTCCCAGCTGGGGCACCGTCTGGATCCGCCTCGCGGGCTCCAGCTGAAGGCCCAGGTCCAGCGCCTCGGACACATAGGCGGGCACCGCCGGGTTGACGGTGCGGGCCCCCAGGTTGGAGTCGGTCACCAGCCGCTGAGCCGCCGGCACAGGGCTCTGGCCGCAGACCATCCGGTAGAACACCGCCGAAAGGCTGTACACATCGGTGTACCGCCCCTCAAACTCCACCGCCGAATACTGCTCGGGGGCGGAGTAGCCCTCGTACAGCTGGCCGTGGAGGCCGCTGCCCGCGGTCCGCAGGCCGATGGTGGCGTAGCCGGTCAGCCGGGCCCGGCCGTTGTCCAGCACCCGGATGTTTTCCGGGCAGATGCCCCGGTGCACCAGCCCCACCTGGTGCATGGCCGCCACCCCGTTGAACACCGGCTGCAGCATGACGCAGGCGGCCTCGGGAGTGACGTTCTTTTTCTGCTTGTCCAGCCACTGGTCCAGAGGGATGCCGCCGGGATTTTCCAGCACCGCATAGACGGTGTTGTTGGCCTCCACCACATCCAGCACCGCTTCCAGGCCGGTGGCGGGGGTGATCCGCTGGATCGAGCGGTACAGGTCCGCAAAATCCATCCGGGTGGTCTTGAGCAGCACTTCGCTGCCGGGCTTGGGGCGCAGCTGCCAGTCGCTGCCCCGCTCCGCCGACAGGGTGATGGGAAAATATTCCTTGATGGTCACCCGGAAGCGGCCCCGGTTCTCCACACCCCGGTAGAGGATGCCCTCTCCGTCCAGGCTCAGCATCTCCCCCACGGTATACCGTCCCGCCAGCAGGGTGCCCACCGGCAGGGCTCCGGCCGGGTTGCGCCCCGCAAAACTGCGCTTGCAGTGGGGACAGCCGGCCGCTCCCTCCTCCAGCTCGGCCCGGCAGTACGGGCAAAGGATCTTGTGCGCGTCGTCCATCGTTCATCCCCCTTCCATGGGACCTTCCAAAAGCAGAAAGAGCCGGGCCAAAGCCACGGCCCGGCTCCCTGTTTTGCTTTTTTGGCGCCGGGCGTTATTCCGGCAGGTCTTCCTCGTTCTCCAGGCTGTGCCAGACGTTCTGCACGTCGTCGTCCTCCTCCAGCGCATCCAGCAGCTTGCCCATCTGCTTGAGCTGGTCGGGGTCGGTCAGGCGGGTGGTGGTCATGGGCACCATGGCCAGGTCGGCCGAGATGAACTCATAGCCCTTGGCCTCCAGCGCGTTGCACACCGCCGAGAAGCTGTCGGGATCGGTGGTGATCTCGGCGGCGTCTTCCCCGGCATCAAAGTCCTCGGCGCCGGCGTCCAGGGCATCCATCATGGCCTCGTCGGCGTCCTTGTCCTCCAGGGAGATGTCGATGACGCCCTTCTGGGTGAACATAAAGCCCACACAGCCCAGTGTGCCCAGGTTGCCGCCGTTTTTATCAAAATAGTGGCGCAGGTCCGCAGCGGTGCGGTTGCGGTTGTCGGTCAGGGTCTCCACCATGACGGCCACGCCGCCGGGGCCGTAGCCCTCGTAGTTGATGGCCTCGTACTCGGTCTTGTCGCCGCCCTCGGCCTTCTTGATGATCCGCTGGATGTTGTCGTTGGGCACGTTCATCCGCTTGGCCTTGCTGATCAGGTCGGCCAGCTTGCCGTTGGAGGCCGGGTCAGGGCCGCCGTTCCGGACCGCGACGCTGATCTCGCGGCCGATCTTGGTAAAGACCTTGGCCCTTGCGCCGTCGGTCTTTTCCTTCTTGCGCTTGATGTTGTTCCATTTGCTATGTCCTGACATGGGGTAAGCCTCCTAGCGATTTAAAACATCTACATGGTACAAAATGTCATGTTGCAGTGTCTTATTTATTTTAGCACAACTGGGCTGTGTCTTCAAGAGAAAATTGGCTCAGCCCAGCAGCCGCAGGGCTTTGGGGTAGTGGTTCTTCACCCTGCCCCCCGACGCCTTGCCGCCCCCCAGGGGACAGCCGTCCACCGTGACGCAGCACCAGCCCTCCCGGGCGGTGCCGGCCGGGATCTCCTGGCCGGACAGGTAGGCTGCGCAGCGGGGGTCCGCCATGTCCAGGGCCTCGATGTTGGCGCAAAACGCCCCAAAGGCGGTGAACAGGTGATGCCCCGGCACAAACCTTCCCTTGTGCACCTCGCCCGCCAGCACCCCGGCCCGCAGGATGTGCAGCCCCAGGGGCGGGCAGGCGGGAGGCAGAAGCACATTCTCTCCCAGTGCCACGGCGGGCCGGTCCGCCAGGGCGGGGAACGTCTCCTGTGCAAAGGCGCGCCATGCCTCCAGCACCTGGGCGGGCGCGGCGGCCTCGGCCCCCCTGCGGTCCCGGGCGGGCCGGGCAGGCTTTTTCTTTTCGGCGGCGGGACGCTGCATCCGCGCCAGCCAGAGGGATTCCTGGGCGGCGCGGTCGATGTCGGGCGGGGGCCCCGCCTTGACCAGACGCGCCATAAAATGTCCCTCGCCCCCCTGGCAGGGCCAGATCCGGCGGACCAGCGACACATCCAGCGGCAGGCCGCCGGTGCGGTTGGCCTCGCCGGGACTGCCAAAGGGCGCGAAAGCCCGCTCCATCACGTCGGCCAGGACAAATTCCGGATGCCGCGCCAGAAAGGCCGCCACCTGGCCCTCATCCTCCTGCGGGGCAAAGGTACAGGTGGCGTAAAGGATCTCTCCGCCGGGGGCCAGGGCCTCCGCGGCGCTGTCCAGGATGGACGCCCCCAGGGCCGCGCACTGGGCCACCAGGGCCTCCGAGTGCTGGGCCAGGGCGGCAGGCTCCTTGCGGAACATCCCCTCCCCCGAGCAGGGCGCATCCACCAGGATGCGGTCAAAAAAGGCGGGCAGGGCGGCGGCGATCCGCTCGGGGCTCTCGTTGAGCACCACGGCGTTGGATACCCCCATCCGCTCGAGGTTGCTTTTCAGGATCTCGGCCCGGGCTGCCACATACTCGTTGGCCACCAGCAGCCCCTGCCCCGCCAGAGCGGACGCCAGCTGGCTGGTCTTGCCGCCGGGCGCGGCGCACAGGTCCAGCACCCGCATCCCCGGCCGCACCCCCAGCAGAGGGGCCGCCGCCGAGGCCGAGGGTTCCTGGGAGTAGAACACCCCCGCGTGGTGCCAGGGATGGCGCCCCGGCTTAAAGCCCGGCTCGGTCACCACAAAGCCCGCGGCACAGAAAGGGGACGCCTCCAGTCCAAAGTCTGCCCCGGCCCGGAAAGCCTCGGGGCTCATCCGCAGCGCCGAGACGGTCACGCCCCGGGCAGGCTCTGCGCCCGGCGGAGCGTACAGCCGGTCATAGCGTTCTCCCAGCAGGGCCCGCTCCCTGGCTTCAAAATATTCTGTTGGCACAGGATACCACCTTTTCACTGTCAAAAGTCTTTGAATATTGCCGCCCCTTTCGGCCAAACTATCACCAGCGGGGGCAAAAGCCCCTGCAGGCAAGCGACCTCATCCCGATCCAACATCCGAAAGGAGCAATCACACCATGGAAAATCGCAGCAACAACTGCAAGACCCAGTCCGGCAGCCAGAACAACACCCGCACGGCCGGCAACAGCCGCACCATCAACGCCGCATCCAACGAGCACAAGCATCCCAACCAGTACACCAAGGGCGCAGATGACGAGGGCGCGAAGAACGCCAAGAGCACCAAGACCAGCAGCAAAAACTGCCGCTGACTCGTCCCCCAAAGAGGGCGAAACGTTCTTTTCCTTCCTCTGATCCTGCAAAGCTGAGAGCGGCCAGGCCGGATATGTGCAGACGCATACATCCGGCCTGGCCTGCTTTTTTGTCATTCTGCGGGGTCGTAGCCGTCCCACATGGCCTCAAACAGCTGGCCGATGCGGGCGGTATCCCCCCGCAGGTACAGCCAGCCCAACAGGCACTCAAAGCCGGTGGAGGCGCGGTATTCCTCGGGGGTGGCGTGCTTGGAGACGGCGGTGCGGCTGGCGTTGCGCCCCCGCTTGAACACATCCATCTCCTCGGCGGTGAACAGCGGCTCCAGCAGCTGCTCCTCCCGAAACTGGGCCCGGGCGGACACATACTTGACCTTTTCGGCGTTCAGGCGGCCGGGGGCCATCCGGTGGTATTCCACCAGGCGCTGGCGCACCAGCAGCTCCAGCACGCTGTCCCCCACAAAGGCCAGAGCCAGGGGGCTGATCTCCCGCAGGTCGATCTTTTGGGCGGGCATCTTTTCCATACTGCGCCCTCCTTAGAAGATATAGTCGAACTGGTAATCGCCGATGAGGATGGTATCTTCCTCCTCTACGCCCTTTTCCACCAGGGCGTCCAGGATGCCGCTCTCACCCAGCTGCCGCTGGAAGAACTGCAGGCTCTCATAGTCGTCCACGTTGCTGCCGGCCAGGATGCGCTCCAGCCAGGGGGCGTCGATGGACCAGCGGTGGGCCTCCAGCCGGGTGATGGTGAAGGACCGGCCGTCGGCTTTGGCCTCCGGCTTTTTGTATTCGGGCGCGAACACCGGCACCGGGGGGATGTCCTTCAGCCGGTTGTACACCAGGCCGGGCAGAGCCTTGACCCCCTGCATGGTGGCCGCCGAGATGGGCACAAAGGTCAGGCCCTTGGCCTCAACATACTGGCGGAAGGCGTCGATCTGTTCCTGGGTGGCCAGATCGCACTTGTTGCCCACCACGATCTGGGGCCGGGCCGCCAGCGCCGGGCTGAAGCGGGCCAGTTCCTGGTTGATCTTTTCAAAGTCATCGGCGGGGTCGCGGCACTCACTGCCCGACACATCCACCACATGGAGCAGCAGGCGGCAGCGCTCCACGTGGCGCAGAAAGTCGTGGCCCAGGCCCACGCCCTCGCTGGCGCCCTCGATCAGGCCGGGGATGTCGGCGCAGACAAAGCTGGCCCCCTCCCCCACCGACACCACACCCAGGGTGGGCACCAGTGTGGTAAAATGGTAGTTGGCGATCTTGGGCCGGGCCGCGCTGATGGTGGAGATCAGGGTCGATTTGCCCACATTGGGGAAACCGATCAGGCCCACGTCGGCGATCAATTTCAGTTCCAGCGTCACCTGCAGCTCCTCGCCGGGCAGGCCGGGCTTGGCAAACTTGGGCACCTGGCGGGTGGGGGTGGCAAAATGCGCATTGCCAAAGCCGCCCCGGCCCCCCTTGGCCACCACCACCGGCTGGTGGTCGGACAGGTCCGCAATGACAAGGCCGCTGGCTGCGTCCTTGATGACGGTGCCCATGGGCACCTTGATGACCAGGTCGGGGGCGTTGGCGCCATGGCAGTTGCTGCCGCGGCCATTGCCGCCCGCCTGGGCCACATATTTGCGCTTGTAGCGGAAATCCATCAGGGTGGAAAGGTTGTCATCCACCACAAAGAGGATGTCACCGCCCCGGCCGCCGTCGCCGCCGTCCGGGCCGCCCGCCGCCACAAACTTTTCCCGGTGGAAGCTGACCGCCCCGTCGCCGCCCTTGCCCGCGTGGAGCCAGATGGTGGCGATATCAATAAAATTCGTCTGTACTGCCATAGTTTTCTCCTTTTCTCTGCATGGGCAGGGATGTGGGGACACAAGCAAAAGAGCCGGGCCACGAAACCTGGTCCGGCTCTTTGATCTGCAGTTTCTCAGGCCCGCGCGAAGTTACTGCTTGACGCTGCACTTCTTGCCGGTCTTGCCCACCCGCTCAAAACGGACGGTGCCGTCCACCAGAGCGAACAGGGTGTCATCGCTGCCCTTGCCAACGTTCTCACCCGGATGGATGTGAGTGCCACGCTGACGGACCAGGATGTTGCCAGCCAGGACCTTCTGCCCATCGGCACGCTTCACGCCCAGACGCTGGGCCATGGAGTCGCGGCCGTTCTTGGTGCTGCCTACGCCTTTCTTGTGTGCCATTGTAAACTTCCTCCTTAGCCGTTGATCGCAGTGATCTCAACCTTGGTGTAGGGCTGACGATGGCCCATACGGCGAGCACTGTGCTTCTTGGGACGATAGGTGATGATGTTCAGCTTCTTGCCCTTGCCATTCTTGATGACCTTGGCAGAAACGCTGGCGCCCTCCACGACGGGAGCGCCCACCTTGACCGAGCCCTCCTCGCCCACAGCGAGGACCTGATCAAACTTCACTTCGGAGTCAGCTTCAGCGTCCAGCTTCTCGATGTAGACGATGTCGCCCTGCTCCACGCGGTACTGCTTACCGCCGGTAACGATGATTGCGTACATATTTTTCATCCTTTTCTCTGTACTCGCTGGCCGTCAAGGCAGGCCCGTATCGGGGCCGTTTCAGGCGCCCACGCCAAGCGGCTGATATAGTATACCAAAAAACCGGCCGGAATGCAAGAGGAAGTTCCAATTTTTTCTGTTTCTTTTTACCGCCCGACGTCGGTTTTTCAGACCGCTGCCGGCGGTGTTGCACCACCGGGGCCGGCGTGCCGTCCGGACCAGCTGACAGACGGACCTTTGCCCTCTGACCCGCCCTTGACTTTCCATTCTTTCTGTGTATATTTGTATTACAGGTATCATCCATGTGGTAATGAACCACCGGGACACCCACACCGACCCCACCTGTATGCACGCTAGATTGGCCAAACTTTTGAAAGAGGAGTACCTCGACAAAGGCAAACTGGGCGTCATCGCGGGGGAAGGCTTTTATAAGTATTCGTGATATCCACGGCCTCCTCAAATAAAAGTATCCCTCACCCTGCAAAAGGCCCCGCAGACCGCGTCCTTCGACGCCGCCTGCGGGGCCTTGTTTGTTGTGTGCTCGAACGGGCCGGGCCTTATGCGTGGACGATCAGGCTCTTGCCGCTCATCTCTTTGGGCTGGGGAATGCCCATCAGCTCGAACATGGTGGGCACCAGGTCGCTCAGCACGCCGCCTTCCCGCAGCTGGAAGTCATTGCCTGCGCCGATGACCACGCAGGGCACGGGGTTGGTGGTGTGGGCGGTGAAGGGGGTGCCATCCTCGTTCTTCATCTTGTCGGCGTTGCCGTGGTCGGCGGTCAGGATCACCTTGCCGCCTGCGGCCAGCACTGCGTCGATCACCTTGCCGGCGCACTGGTCCACGGCCTCCACGGCCTTGACGGCGGCATCAAAGACGCCGGTGTGGCCCACCATGTCGCAGTTGGCAAAGTTCAGGATGATCACGTCATACTTGCCGCTCTCGATCCGCTTGACGCACTCCTCTGCCACCTCGGGGGCGCTCATCTCAGGCTTGAGGTCGTAGGTGGCCACCTTGGGGCTGGGGATGACGCAGCGGTCCTCGCCCTCAAAGGGCTCCTCGCGGCCGCCGTTGAAGAAGAAGGTGACATGGGCGTACTTCTCGGTCTCGGCAATGCGCAGCTGGGTCATGCCCAGGTTTGCGATATACTCGCCCATGACGTTGTGGAGGTCCACGGGAGGATAGGCCACCTCGCAGTTGGGCATGGTGGCGTCGTACTCGGTCATGCAGACGTAGTTGACGTGGAAGCGGCCGTACCGGCGCTCGAACCCGTCAAAGTCATCGTCCACAAAGATGCGGGTCATCTCGCGGGCGCGGTCGGGGCGGAAGTTGATGAACACCACCGTATCGCCCTCGGCCACGCGGCCGCCCTCGCAGGTGACGCAGGGCACCACGAACTCGTCGGTAACGCCGTTGGCGTAGCTGCGCTGGATGCATTCCTTCCAGTCGGCGGCGTGGTCGCCCTCGCCGTAGACAAAGGCGGCATAGGCCTTCTCCTCACGGTCCCAGTTCTTGTCGCGGTCCATGGCGTAATAGCGGCCGCTGACCGACGCGATGGTGCCGATGCCCAGCGCATCCAGCTTGTTCTGGACGCTCTGCAGGAAGTGCTCGCCGTCGTGGGGGTCGGTGTCACGGCCGTCCATGATGGCGTGGACATACACGTCCTTGGCCCCCAGGGCCTTGGCCATATCCAGCAGGCCGAACAGGTGGTCCTCGTGGCTGTGGACGCCGCCGGTGCCCATCAGGCCCATAAAGTGGATGGCCTTGCCATGGTCGATGGCGGCCTTCATGTTGCGCACCAGCACCTCATTTTTCTGCATCTCGCCGTCCTGGATGGACTTGGTGATCAGGGTCAGCTGCTGGTAGACGATGCGGCCCGCACCGATGTTGGTGTGGCCGACTTCCGAGTTGCCCATCTGGCCGTCGGGCAGGCCCACGCTCATGCCCGATGCGCCAATGGTGACGTGGGGGCAGGTCGCGAACAGATGGTCGATATAGGGGGTCTTGGCGGCGACGATGGCGTTGCCATACGTCTGGTCCGGCACCCAGCCGAAGCCGTCAAGGATGCACAGCATCATGGGTTTCTTTGCCATATGATTTTTAACTCCTTGGTTTATTTGGTGCAGCCAAGGGCCGTTCTCAGCCCTTGGAAGCGGCGTTGACGATCACCGCAAAGTCGGCTGCCTTGAGGGAGGCGCCGCCGATCAGGCCGCCGTCCACGTCCTTCTTGCCCACCAGCTCCTCGCAGTTCTTGGCGTTCATGCTGCCGCCGTACTGGACGGTGGTAGCTTCGGCCACTTCCTCGCCGTACAGCTCGCCGATCACCTTGCGGATCTGGGCGCACACTTCCTGGGCCTGGTCGGCCGTGGCGGTCTTGCCGGTGCCGATGGCCCACACAGGCTCATAGGCGATGATGACGTTGACCATCTGCTGGGCGGTGACGTCCCGCAGGGCGATCTTGGTCTGCATCCGGACCAGCTCCTCGGTCACGCCCTCTTCCCGCTGCTGCAGGCTCTCGCCCACGCAGATGATGGTCTTGAGGCCGGCGTTCAGAGCAGCCAGAGCGCGCTTGTTGACGGTCTGGTCGGTCTCGGCAAAATACTGGCGGCGTTCCGAGTGGCCCACGATGACGTACTCCACGCCCAGATCCACCAGCATATCGGCGCTGATCTCGCCGGTGTAGGCGCCCGACTTCTCAAAGTGGACGTTCTCGGCGCCCACATGGATGTTGGTGCCCTTGGTCTTGGCCACAGCGGTGACCAGGTCGGTGTAGGGGGTGCAGATGACCACTTCGCAGGATGCGTCCTTGACGGCGGGGATCAGCTCGTCGATGAGGGCGGCAGCCTCGGTGGCGGTCTTGTTCATTTTCCAGTTGCCGGCAATGACGGCCTTGCGCTTTGCTTTATCCATCTTGGTCTCTCCTTATCTTTTCCCTGGCAGGTCCTCGCAACCTGCTGCAAACAAAAGGGCGCGGCGGCGCATCGCCGCCGCACCCATCACATACGGTTGTGAAAAAGCGACTGTCCTTATGCGTTCTGGATGACCGCGATGCCGGGCAGCTCCTTGCCCTCCAGGTACTCCAGAGAAGCGCCGCCGCCGGTGGAGATGTGGGTCATCTTGTCGCCCAGGCCCATCTGCTGCACCGCTGCAGCGCTGTCGCCGCCGCCGATGACGGTGGTAGCGTCGCTCTCAGCCATAGCCTTGGCCACAGCCAGGGTGCCGGCAGCCAGGGTGGGGTTCTCGAACACGCCCATGGGGCCGTTCCAGACCACGGTCTTGGATGCCTTGACCGCGTCGGCAAACAGCTTCATGGTCTCGGGGCCGATGTCGCAGCCCTCCATGTCGGCGGGCATCTTGTCGATGGGATAGACAACGGTCTCGACCGGAGCGTCGATGGGATCGGGGAAGTCCTTGACGCAGGCGGTATCCACGGGCAGCAGCAGCTTGACGCCCTTGGCCTTGGCCTTCTCCATCATTTCCTTGCAGTAGTCGATCTTGCTGTCATCGCACAGGCTCTTGCCGATCTCGTAGCCCTGAGCCTTGATGAAGGTATAGGCCATGCCGCCGCCGATGATCAGGGTATCCACCTTCTCCAGCAGGTTGGAGATGACGTTCAGCTTGTCGGCCACCTTGGCGCCGCCCAGGATGGCGGTGAAGGGACGGACGGGATCGTTGACCGCGTTGCCCAGGTAGCGGATCTCCTTCTCCATCAGGTAGCCCACAGCGGTATCCTTGATGTAGTCGGTGACGCCGGCGGTGGAGCAGTGTGCGCGATGGCAGCTGCCAAAGGCGTCGTCCACATAGGCGTCGGCCAGGCTGGCCAGCTCCTCCGAGAATGCGGGCACGTTCTTGGTCTCTTCCTTGCGGAAGCGGGTGTTCTGCAGCAGCACCACGTCGCCGTTGTTCATGGCAGCCACAGCGGCCTTGGCGTTGTCGCCCACCACGTTGTCATCGTCGGCAAAGACAACGTCCTTGCCCAGCTTTGCGCTCAGGGCCTTGGCCACAGGCGCCAGGCTGAACTTGGCCTCGGGGCCGTTCTTGGGCTTGCCCAGGTGGCTGCACAGGATCACCTTTGCGCCGTCGTTGATCAGCTTCTGGATGGTGGGCAGGGCCGCGTTGATGCGGTTCTCGTTGGTGATGACACCATCTTTCATCGGGACGTTGAAGTCGCAGCGGACAAGCACCTTCTTGCCGCAGTAATTCTCGTCGTCGATCGTCTTCTTACCTAAACCCATTGTTCTAAACTCCTCTCAAATCTTATTTTGCCTGAAGTGAGTTTTGTCATCATCGGGTCTCCCCGTGGATACCTCTATTATATACAATTCAAAGGCGCAAAGCAAGAAGTTCTTTGCCCGCCCCCTGCCAAACATTCCCCTGCCGGCCGGGCAAAAGTATCCAGACTGTCAAAAAAGCGCCGCCGCCCCGGATTTTGGGCCGGCGGGTCTTGCCAGCGGCCGCCCTGCGGGGCTATAATGGAGACAGCGCCACACAAAGGAGGTACCATGATGCAAAAACCCGTTTTGGTCGTGCTGGCTGCCGGCATGGGCAGCCGCTACGGCGGCATGAAACAGCTGGACCCGGTGGGCCCCGCCGGGCAGCTGATCATCGATTATTCCATCTACGACGCCCGGCGCGCCGGCTTTGAGAAGGTCATCTTCATCATCCGCAAAGAAAACGAAGCCGACTTCCGCGCCGCCATCGGGGACCGGCTGTCCCACCTGATGGAGGTGGGCTACGCTTTCCAGGCCCTGGAGGACCTGCCCGCCCCCTATACCGTCCCGGCCGGGCGGACCAAGCCCTTTGGCACCGGACAGGCAGTGCTCAGCGCCCGCAGCCTGATCGAAGGTCCCTTTGCGGTCATCAACTCGGATGACTACTACGGGCCCCAGGCCTTCCAGGCCGTCTACGATCACCTGTCCACCCATACCGACGGCGCCCGTTACCAGTACTGCATGGTGGGCTACCAGCTGCAAAACACCGTCACCGAAAACGGCAGCGTCTCCCGGGGGGTGTGCCAGGTGGGCCCCGACGGTATGCTGCAAAGCGCCACCGAGCGCACCAGGATCGTCCAGCGGGACGGTCTGATCCAGTACGCCGACGGGGACAGCTGGGTCACCCTGCCCGGCTCCACCACCGTCAGCATGGGGCTGTGGGGGCTGGGGGCCAGCTTCCTGGCCGAGGCCGAGGCCCGCTTCTCCCGCTTCCTGGCCGAAGAACTGCCCCAAAACCCCCTCAAATGCGAATACTTCCTGCCCTCCGTCATCTCCCAGCTGATCGCGGAGGACAAGGCCCAGCTCAAGGTACTGCACAGCGCCGACAAGTGGTACGGCGTCACCTACCGGGAAGATAAGCCCGGTGTGGTGGCCGCCCTGGCCGCCCTCACCCGGCAGGGCCTCTACCCCGCCCAATTCTGACCCAAAAACGCAAACCCCATCCGTGCAGTGCATGGATGGGGTCCATTTTATGTCCCGTCAGTCCGGCAGGCGGATGCCGTGTTCTGCCAGGATCTCCTCCTGGCTCAGGCCGTATTTGCGCGCAATGTCCTTGGCATAGCTCAGGCCGTCGGGGGTGGTGCGGAGCACCCGGTAGCTGCGGGTGCCGTCGGCTACGTTTTCCATCTGAGCCACCAGGTTGTCGATGCAGCCGGTGCGCCCCGGCACGGCGTTGAACCGGTCCACCTGCTGGGTCAGCTCATGGATATGGGTGACATACACCCCGCCGCAGCCCAGCACCGCGATGGCCGACAGCACTTCTCCCGCGATGTAGCTGCCTTCCAGCAGGCTGGTGGAGCTGAAACTCTCGTCCATCAGCAGCAGGTCATCCCCCTGCAGCTGCCGCAGGATCTGACTCATCCGGGCGCATTCGCTCTCCAGCCGGCCCTTGCCGTAGTTGTCCTCATCCGACGTGGGGAAATGGGTATAGATGCAGTGCACCGGGCTCATGACGGCCTCCCGGGCCGGCACCAGCAGCCCCAGCTGGAACAGGGCCTGGGCCATCCCCACCGAGTAGCAGAAGATGGACTTGCCTCCGTGGTTGGGTCCTGTGACCAGATAGAAACGGCCCTTCTCGTCGTAGCCGAAATCGTTGGACACCACCGGGCCCTGGCCCTCGGTGCGCAGGGCCAGCATGGGGTTGCAGACACCCTTCAGCCGCAGGGCCTTTTCCTCCATGGGGCGGATCTCCGGGCGGCACAAGGGGCACCCCAGCGCCCGGAGCTGCAGCAAAAAGCTGACCGCCGCCGACAGAAACCGGAAATCGTCCAGCAGCCCGATGAAGAAAGCGGTCTCGTCCCGGAAATACTGGTCGATCACCGGCTCCCAGCTCCGGATGGTCTTTGCAAAGGCAGTGTCCAGCGCCCGGCAGACCGCCTGGTCCAGGGCGTGTTTTTCCTCCTCCCGGGCGGTCTTGGCCAGGTTGGCAAAGCCCGAGATGCACACCATGGGGCCGGCCTTGTCCCGGCCCAGCAGCTTGTCCAGCACGCTGCCCTGGCGGTATTTTTCGGTGTTGATGGACAGCACCCCCACATCGGTCACCCGCAGGGTACCGTCCAGGTTGACCCCCAGTGCGATGCTCTTGACGTGGCCGATCTGGTACTGGGTCTGCTCCAGCTGGCGGCTCAGGGTCTGGTAATCCCGGCTGCTGCGCCGGGCCTCCACCTCGTTTCGCAGGGCCGCAAAACCGTCGCTGTGGATCTGCGCCGCCGCCAGCCGGGCGTGGAACAGCTCCACCAGCTCCAGATAGATCTCCAGATACCGCACCGAGGCCAGGCTGCTCTCCACCGTGGAGGAGGAACTGTTCAGCACCTTGCGCATCTCGGCGGCGTCCCGCAGCATGGGCAGCGCATCCTGCAGCAGGCTGCGCAGGGCTTCGCTGTCCACCAAATCGGCCACCACGTCCAGCCGCCAGGCCAGCACCGCCGGGTCGGTGGCGTAAAACTGTTCCAGCCGCAGGTCGGGCAGGCCGCGCCAGCTCTCTCTGCGCACCGACACCATCTGGTCGATCTGCAGGGTGTGGAAAAAGCCCGCGTCGGGCAAAGGCGCCCCCCGCGCCGGCACATCGGGCGGATACAGCAGGCGGAAACTGCCCCGCCCGCTCTCCCGGGTGATATCAGACATAACGGCTCGCCTCCCTCTGGGCATCTTGTTGGATACAATCCTATTAAACCACTTTTGCAGGCCGCTTGTCCAGTGCGCCGACCAAAAAGGGCCGCAGCCCCGAAAGGCTGCGGCCCTGATTAGGTCTTTGGAGTACCCTCCGTACTTAGCAGTTCTCAGCGAAGTACTTGATGGTACGGACCATCTGAGAGGTGTAGCTGTTCTCGTTGTCGTACCAGGACACGACCTGAACCTGATAGGTGTCATCGTCGATCTTGGCGACCATGGTCTGGGTAGCGTCGAACAGAGAGCCGTAACGCATGCCGATGACATCGGAAGAAACGATCTGATCCTCGTTGTAGCCGAAGGACTCAGAAGCGGCAGCCTTCATAGCGGCATTGATGGACTCCTTGGTGACGTCCTTGCCCTTGACGACAGCCACCAGGATGGTGGTGGAGCCGGTGGGAACGGGCACACGCTGGGCAGAGCCGATCAGCTTGCCGTTCAGCTCGGGGATGACCAGGCCGATGGCCTTGGCAGCGCCGGTGCTGTTGGGCACGATGTTCTGAGCGCCGGCACGAGCGCGGCGCAGGTCGCCCTTGCGCTGGGGGCCGTCCAGGATCATCTGGTCGCCGGTGTAAGCATGCACGGTGGTCATGATGCCGGAGACGACGGGATAGGTCTTGTTCAGGGTATCAGCCATGGGAGCCAGGCAGTTGGTGGTGCAGGAAGCAGCGGAGATGACCTGATCTTCCTTGGTCAGGGTCTTCTCGTTGACCGAGTAGACGATGGTCTTCAGGTCGTTGCCGGCAGGAGCGGAGATGACGACCTTCTTGGCGCCGGCAGCGATGTGAGCCATGCTCTTCTCCTTGCTGGTGTAGAAGCCGGTGCACTCCAGCACGACGTCAACGTTCAGCTCGCCCCAGGGGCAGTCCTTTGCGTCCTTAATGGCGTAGATCTTGATCTCCTTGCCATCAACGACGATGGAGTCCTCGGTGGAAGAAACGGTGTGCTTGTTCTCGCCGATCTTGCCGCAGAAGGAGCCCTGAGCGGTGTCGTACTTCAGCAGGTGGGCCAGCATCTTGGGGCTGGTCAGGTCGTTGATCGCGACGACCTCGTAGCCCTCAGCGTCGAACATCTGACGGAAAGCCAGACGGCCAATGCGGCCAAAACCATTGATAGCAACTCTTACAGCCATTGTATAGTACCTCCTAAAATTTTTACCCTTGGAATCCGGATAAATTTCACGGTGTCTTTATTATAGAACAAAATTGCGAAACCTGCAAGTGTCCGACAAAGAAATAACGAGCGGATTTTTGTTTTTATAGATTCTGGCTGATTTTGTTCAAGTTTTTTTGGTATTTTTGTTGATTCAGTCAGCCGCGTGGCTGCCCCGTTTTTCCAGTCCCGGCCCCGCGCAGAGCACGGCGCACAGCCCTCCCAGCAGCCCCAAAGCGCACAGGGCCCAGTCTCCGGGGCCGCCCGGCAGCAGGATGCACTGGGGCAGCTGCCAGCACAGGCACAGCCCAAACGCCAGCAGCCCATAGCGCCCCACCGCCCGGGGGTTGGGCTCTCCGGGCAGGCAGACGGCCCGGAGCAAAGCGGACAGCAGCAGCAAAGCAGCCAGCTGCTGCCACACCGCCGCCGTCTGTGCCACCCGGTGCCAGCTCGAGCCGTTGGTCATAAAGCTGCGCAGGATATCCCACACGAACACCAGGCTGCCCGCCACACCCAGCCAGGCCATCCAGGGCGGCGGGGCGGCGGGGCTTTCCCTGCGGTTTGTCAGCCAGTACCAGTCCAGGGCAGCCAGCCAGAGGGCGCACACCACGGCCAGCGCCCCGCGGACGAGGCTGGCGCCTCCTTCGGCCTGGACAAAGCTCCCGACCGCCTGTTCCAGCATACAAAGGGCGGCAAGGGCGGCGGACACATCCAGCGCCCCGGCCGGCACCCGGCCCCCGGGCCGGACCACAGGCCCGGCCTGCCAGCTGCCCCGCCAGGACACCAGCAGCACCGCCGCCACAAATGCGAACAGGGCCAGATACCGCCATCCCACCCAGCCCGCGGTCACAAGGCCGGTGTCACGGTCGGTCCACAGGGCCAGGTCGGCAAAGCGGGCCGCGCCCAGCGCTGCCCCCGCCGCCAGACAGCCGACGACACGTTTCTGCATGGCTTACCGCTCCTCCAGGGGCTTATAGCGCTGCCGGACGCCCAGGTACTTGTAAGCCGGGCGGATGATCCGGTTGGCGAAGATGACTTCCTCAATGCGGTGGGCGCACCAGCCCGGCAGACGGGCGATGGCGAACAGCGGGGTGTACAGGTCCTCCGAGATGCCCAGCATCTGGTAGATCAGGCCGCTGAACAGGTCCACGTTGGCGCACACAGGCTTGGAGCTGCCCTTTTCCTCCGCAAAGATGGCGGGGGCCAGCCGCTCGACGCTGCACAGCATATTGTACTCTTTTTCAAAGCCCTTCTCATAGGCCAGGTGGCGGGCGCGCTCTTTCAGGATCACCTCACGGGGGTCGCTGATGGTGTACACCGCGTGGCCCATGCCGTAGATCAGGCCGCTGCCGTCCCCGGCCTGCTTGCGCAGGATGCGGCGCAGGTATTCCCGCACTTCCTCATCGTCGTCGGGGTCCTCCACGTGGGCCAGGATATCCTTCAGCTGCCGGTTGACCTGCAGGTTGGCGCCGCCGTGCTTGGGGCCTTTGAGGGCGCCGATGCCCGCCGCGATGGCGGAATAGGTGTCCGACCCGGAAGAGGATACCACGCGGGTAGAGAAAGTGGAACAGTTGCCGCCGCCGTGGTCTGCGTGCAGCAGCAGGCAGGTGTCCAGAAGCTTGGCTTCCTCATGGGTAAACTTCTGGTCCGGGCGGTAGGTGCTCAGGATGTGCTCTGCGGTGCAGTGGCCGGGCTGGGGCAGATGGAAGAACATACTCTGCTTGTCGTAGAACCGGCGCTTCATCTGGTAGGCGTTGACCATCATGGTGGGCATACAGCCGATCAGGGTGATGCTCTGGTGCAGCAGGTTCTCCAGGCTCAGGTCCTCCGGGTTCTCGTCGTAGGAGTACATGCCCAGCACACAGCGCTGCATCTTGTTCATGATGTTGGGCGAGGGGGCGTTCATGGTGTCCATGAAGCCGTCGGGCAGGGCCCGGTGCTCGGCCAGGATGTTGCAGAACGAGTCCAGCTGCGCCTTGGTGGGCAGGCTGCCGAACAGCAGCAGCCAGATCACTTCTTCAAAGACGAAGCGGTCGTTGCGGTAGGCTTCGTCCACGATCTCATTGATGTTCACCCCGCGGTAGATCAGCCGACCGGGGATGGGGATGATGTGCCCCTCCTGGTCCTTGCGGTAACCCACAACGTCACAGACGTTGGTCAGGCCGGCCAGCACACCGGTGCCATCCGGGTTGCGCAATCCCCGTTTGACCCCCAGCCGCTCACTGGTCTCGGGGTCGATGTAGTTATTGGCCAGGTACTCCTCACAGAGCCCTTTCATGGCCTCGTGGTCATGGTTTCCCACATTGGTGTTCATCATGGCATATCCCTTCCCTTCCAAAGTTCCCGGCAGGCCCCCGGCCCGCGGTCTTTCGATTCCAAACTCCTCTGTAACAGTATACCAGATCTTCTTTCCGAAAATGTGGTAGATGGTCCTATAATATCGCTTTTGTTAAGTAAATTCAAGTCAAAACCGTCCGAACCCGCCATGCAGAGCAAAAGTTCCGACTTTATTCACACTCTCCTCATATTTCCTTTCCGGGCGCAGGGCGGGTTTCGTCCTTTCTTGCGCCGGGGCGGTGGTATCCTGTTTCTGACCATCCCTTACCCCCAAAGGAGGCTGTTTCGGCATGAAAAAAGCCATCGCTCTTTTATTCGCCCTCCTGCTGGCGCTGGGCAGCGCCCTGCCCCTGGCAGGCTATCTGCTGGCCCGCAGGCTGCTGGGCACTGCCGCCCCCGTTTCCCCGGCCTCCTCCCAGGCGCAGGCTTCCTCCCTGGAACCGGGCAGCCTCGGAGGGCTGGCCCCGTCCGGCGGCACGGATCAGCAGGTGCTGCTCCGGGACCAGGACAGCGGCCAGGATCTCACCCTCTCCATGCGGGATTATCTGATCGGGGCGGTGGCCTCCGAGATGCCCGTCAGCTGGCCCGACGAGGCCCTGAAAGCCCAGGCCGTGGCCAGCCACAGCTACATCCTCTACTGCCGGGACCACCGGGCCGATGCCGAAGGCCCCTGGTTGACGGTAGACCCTGCCCGGCGGCAGGGCTGTCTGACCGACCCGGTGCTGCGCAGCTACTGGGGCACCGCCTACGCCGAAAACTACGCCCGCCTGTCCGCCCTCATCGACCAGGTGGCAGGGGCGGTGCTGTACTACGACGGAGCCCCGGCGGGGGCCAGTTACTTTGCCATCTCCAACGGCCAGACCGAGGCCAGCGAGAACGTCTGGGACGCTCCCCTGCCCTACCTGACCGCAGTGGACAGCAGCTCCGACCGGCAGGCCGACGGCTATGAGGTGACGGTGCAGCTGTCGGCCCAGCAGGTCAGCGCGGCCCTGGCGTCGGCTCTGGGCATCCAGACCGCCGGCATCGACCCCTCCGCCTGGTTCGGCGCGGCCAGCTACACCCCGTCGGGCTATGTGGCCTCCCTGCCGGTCTGCGGGCAGATGGTGGAGGGCACCCGGCTGCGGGCCGCTCTGGGGCTGCGCAGCGCCTGCTTTTCCATCCAGCTGCAGGGGAATGACTTTTCCATTACCACGCGGGGCTACGGCCACGGGGTGGGCATGAGCCAATGGGGCGCCAGAGCCATGGCCCAGCAGGGCAGCAGCTGGCAGGAGATCCTGGCCCATTACTTCCCCGGCACCGTCATCCGGGAGGAATGATGGAAGAAAAAGAGGCCCCGGCGTAGTCAGACAGCGCCGGGGCCGCTTCATGGTTTGTTTGGCTCTCAGAAAAGGCTGCCCAGACCCTCAAGGAAGGCGGCCACCTGGCTGCCCAGCGAGCTTTCCGCTGCGGGCTCCTGTGCGGCAGGGGCTTCCTGCTGCAGCATGGCCCCCTCGGGGTCCTGCACCGACCAGTAGCAGCCGTCGGCGGTCGGGCCGTCTGAAACGGTAAAACTGCTGGCAAAACACAGGCTGTCCCCTGCGGCGTCCTCCGCGATGATCAGATAGGTGTAGCTGCCGGCGGGCAGGGTGCCGAACCGGATCTGATCGTCTACCTGCTGCAAAGACCAGCTGGATTCCGCGCCGGTCAGGCTGGCGGAAGCGCTCATGACGGTGTTGCCGGCGGCGTCCTCGATCAGCACCGCCACCTCGGTGAGGGTGCTGCCGCTGGAGGCCGACACGGCGCCGTTCAGGCTCAGGCCCGAACCGGTGTGGACGTTGACGGGATAGGTCACCCCCACCAGCTGCAGCTCGGTGCTCTGGGCTGCGGCGGAGGCGGCGTTCTGGTCCTCAGCGATGTACCAGTAGCAGGAGGAACCCGCAATGGACACGCTGGCGCTGTCGATGGGTACCCGCCCGGCCGTGATGTTGCCCGCCGGGTCGGAGCAATAGAACACACCGTTGGTGTAATCGGTCAGAAGGATGGCGTGGGGCTGGCTGCGGTCATACAGAACGATGCCTTCGGGATGGGCCGCCAGCAGGTCGATGAGGGCCTGGGTCTTGGCGCCCTGATCGGCGGGCAGGGTGGCATAGCGCACCTTCATGGCCTTGTATGTAAAACTGTGGGAAAGACCATTGGCCCAGGCTTGCGGCCGGACGCTGTTTTCGGTCACGTCCACCCAGTCGACCAGGCCGTCCAGATAGGCGCGGCGGCGCAGCATCATGGCGGCGGCGGTCAGGGTGCAGGTGCCGCTGCGGCTCTGCTTGAGATAAAACCCTGCGTCTACGCTCAGATCGGCTGCCAGGGCCCGGGGCATACAGGGCACCAGCAGCATCACGGTCAGCATCAGCGCGGCCATGCGGCGGCGCCATCGGTTCTGTGTTTGCACGTTTGCCATCTTCCCTTCCGATCAACGATTGTGTCTCTATTTTAGCGCGTCTGTTACCTTTTTGTAAATAGTTTGAGGGCAAACTTTCACCATATTTTCGCAATTACCCCATAGTATTACCTTTAAATTTGTGTATACTTTACAATTTTTTACCTTTTATTTCTGCGCTCCGGGGGGTTGACAGCCTTACAGCCAAAAGCGCCCGCCCCAAAGGGCAGGAGCCAGCGTGTCGCAAAAGCGACACGCTTTAGGGGGAACCCATTTCTGCCCGCAGTCGCGGGTCAGAAATCCCTTCCCCCTAATATCCCCCTGGGGACAAAATTTGGCGCTGAACCATGCACTCGCCGCAAAGCGGCTCGCACACTCTCAGCGCCAAATTTCCCTGTATGTGTCCTGTCCATCCGCACATGTCAGCTGGACGGGACATATATTCAAAGTTCCTGTGTATAGGTGCAGTCCGGATAATGGATGCAGCCGTAGAACTGCCGGCCGGCCTGGCTGCCCCGGCGGGCCGTTCGCAGCACCAGCGCCCCGCCGCACCAGGGGCAGCGCCCCGGGCCGCCGTCCCGGGTCCGGGCCTTTTCGAGCCGGCGCACCTGCCGGATGTGGGCCTTTTTCTCCCCCCAGCTGGCCCGGGTGTAGGGCTGCAGCTGCTCGTACAGGCGCCGCACCTGCCCCCGGCTGAGGGTCCGCCGCCCCATCCGGCGCAGGGCGCGGGGCAGCTGTTCCAGCAGGCAGACCTGGGTATCTTCGCTGTCCCACTCCACATCGGCCAGATGGCACCGGCCCGGGAACACCACCACCGACCAAAGGGGCACGTCGGGGCCGGTCAGCGCTTCCAGGGCACGGATGTGCCCCCGGTTCTGCCACAGCGGATTGTAAAAGGGATGTTTTTCGGTCTTGATGCGGCCCAGCCAGTCCCTGCCGGCATACACCGACAGCACCCACTCCGCTTCTTCCTCCCGGCCAAAGATCCAGCCGCTGTAATTCTTGCTTTCGATCACATAGATCCCCCGGCGGGTCAGATAGACCAGGTCGATCTCGGCGGTCCCCTCCTGCCCCGCGGGCAGATAGAGGTTGCGCAGGCACAGCCCCTTGACCCGGAACCAGCCTTTCTCGGCCAGCTTCCCGGCCACCGCGTCCTCCCCTTCGATCCCCTTGTTGACCGCCGGGTCCAGCCCCAGCCGGACCCGCAGCGCCCAAAACCAATCCATACCCGTTCCCTCCTTTTCCACAACGAAAAAGCCGGGCTGTATTTCCTGCGAAATACAGCCCGGCTTCTGGTCCGAGTGGCGAGAATCGAACTCACGGCCTCTTGAACCCCATTCAAGCGCGCTACCAAAACTGCGCTACACCCGGATATCTGCCCCGGCCCGTCCGAACCGGGGCGACGAACAATATTATACTCAGAAGCCGGTGGTTTGTCAACAGCTTTTTTCAAATTTCTTCCGGTCCGCCGGCCCGGGCTTCCCGGTCCCGCTCCAGCAGGGGGCGCAGGTACTGCCCGGTAAAGCTGTCCGGCACGGCGGCCACCTGTTCAGGGGTGCCTGTGGCCACGATCCTGCCGCCGGCCGCGCCCCCCTCGGGGCCCAGGTCGATGATATAGTCGGCGCATTTGATCAGGTCCAGGTTGTGCTCGATGACGATCACCGTATTGCCCGCGTCCACCAGCTTTTGCAGCACTTCGATCAGCCGGTGCACGTCGGCGATGTGGAGCCCGGTGGTGGGCTCGTCCAGGATATACACCGTCTTGCCGGTGGAGCGGCGGGCCAGCTCATTGGCCAGCTTGACCCGCTGGGCTTCGCCGCCCGACAGGGTGGTGGCGCTCTGGCCCAGGGTGACATAGCCCAGGCCCACATCCAGCAAAGTCTGCAATTTGCGGGCGATCTTGGGCTGGTTGGCAAAAAAGACCACGGCTTCCTCCACCGTCATGTTCAGCACGTCGGCAATGGTCTTTTCCTTGTACTTGACCTCCAGGGTCTCCCGGTTGTAGCGGGCCCCCTTGCATACCTCGCAGGGAACATAGACGTCGGGCAGAAAATGCATCTCGATCTGCAAAATGCCGTTGCCCTCGCAGGCCTCGCACCGGCCGCCCTTGACGTTGAAACTGAACCGTCCCGGCCCATATCCCCGCATCTTGGCGTCCTGGGTCTGGGCAAACACCGCCCGTATGTCGTTGAACACCCCGGTGTAGGTAGCCGGGTTGGAACGGGGCGTCCGTCCGATGGGCTGCTGGTCGATGCCGATCACCTTGTCCACATAGTCCAGCCCGTCCACGCCGTCGCTCTTGCCGGGACGGGTGCGGGCGCCGTTCAGCTCACCGGCCAGGGTCTTGTAGAGGATCTCATTCACCAGGCTGGACTTGCCCGAGCCCGAGATGCCGGTGACACAGGTGAAGGTGCCCAGCGGGAAATCCACCGTGATGTCCTGCAGATTGTTCTCCCGGGCGCCGTTCACCCGCAGGACGTGCCCGCTGCCGGTGCGGCGGGATGCGGGCACCGGGATCCGCTTGCGCCCCGAAAGGTAGTCCCCCGTGACGCTGCGCTTGGCCTTGCAGATATCCTTGACCTTGCCGGCGGCCACAATCTCACCCCCGTGTACGCCTGCCCCCGGACCCACGTCCACGATGTAGTCGGCGGCCCGGATGGTGTCCTCGTCGTGCTCCACCACGATCACTGTGTTGCCCAGATCCCGCAGATGCTTGAGGGTATCGATCAGCTTGTCGTTGTCCCGCTGGTGCAGGCCGATGCTGGGCTCATCCAGCACATACAGCACCCCCGACAGGGCGCTGCCGATCTGGGTGGTCAGCCGGATGCGCTGGCTCTCGCCGCCCGACAGGGTGCCCGCCGAGCGGGCCAGGGTCAGGTAATCCAGCCCCACGCTCTGCAAAAACTCCAGACGGGTGCGGATCTCCTTCAGGATCTGCCCGCCGATCTGGCGCTGCTTTTCGGTCAGCTTGTCCTCGTTGGCCCGGATGAAGGCCAGCTCCTCCCGGATGGACATTTCGCAGAACTGGCTGATGTTGATGTCCCCCACCGTCACGGCCAGCACCACCGGCTTGAGCCGCTGCCCCTGGCAGGCGGGGCATTTGACCCCCGACATCACCCCGGCGATCTCCTCTTTCATCCACTCGCTGCCGGTGTCCCGGAAGCGGCGCTCCAGATTCTCCACGATCCCTTCAAAGGCCGCCATATATTTGCCGCTGCCAAACTCGTTGGTGCGGTGCAGCTCCAGCTTTTCACCGTTGGTGCCGTACAGCAGGGCGTTCAGGGCCTCGGTGCTGAAGTCCCGGATGGGGGTATCCAGGGTGAAGCCGTACCGCTTGCCCAGGGCCTTGTAGTACATCTCGCTCACCGAGCCCTCGGCATAGTACCAGCCGCTGGCCTTGATGGCCCCCTGCCGGATGGACAGACTGCGGTTGGGGATGATGCGGTCCTCGTCCACCTTCATAAAAATGCCGAGGCCGGTGCAGGTATCGCAGGCGCCCTGGGGATTGTTGAAGGAGAACAGCCGCGGGGTCAGTTCGCTGATGGACACGCCGTGTTCGGGGCAGGCGAAATTCTGGCTGAAGGTCATGGTCTCGCCCCCGATCACCTCCACCTCGGCCACCCCGCCGGTCAGGCTCAGGGCGGTTTCCAGGCTGTCGGCCAGGCGGCTGCGCACCCCCTTGCGGATCACCAGCCGGTCCACCACCACCTCCACGGTGTGCTTGATGTTCTTTTCCAGGGTGATCTCCTCGTCCAGATCGTAGAGGTTCCCATCCACTTTGACGCGGGTATAGCCGGCCCGCCGGGCAGCCTCCAGCTCTTTCTGCTGGGTGCCCTTGCGCTGGCGCACCACCGGGGCCAGCACCTGGAAGCGGGTGCCCTCCTCCAGCTTGAGCACCGCGTCCACCATTTCATCCACGCTCTGCTGGCTGATCACCCTGCCGCAGACCGGGCAGTGGGGCACGCCGATGCGGGCGTACAGCAGGCGCAGGTAATCGTAGATCTCGGTGACGGTGCCCACGGTGGAGCGGGGGTTGTGGCTGGTGGTCTTCTGGTCGATGGAGATGGCCGGCGACAGGCCGGTGATCTCGTCCACATCGGGCTTGTCCATCCGGCCCAGGAACATCCGGGCGTAGCTGGACAGGCTCTCCACATAGCGGCGCTGGCCGTCGGCATAGATGGTGTCGAACGCCAGACTGGACTTGCCCGACCCCGACAGCCCGGTCATAACGATGAACTTTTCCCGGGGAAGGGTGAGGCTGACGTTTTTCAGGTTGTGCTCCCGGGCGCCCTTGATGACGATCTTATCGTTTGCCAAAATGTTTTCGTCCCTTTCTCTGTGTCTGTGCATGGTTTGCGCGGCGCTCGGCCTCGGCGTCCGAGTCCACGGTGGGATTCTCGCCCCGGCGCAGCCGGTCGATCTGGTCCCGCAGGAAGGCCGCGTGCTCGAATTCCAGCAGCTTTGCAGCCTCCTTCATCTCGCGGGTCAGACGCTCGATGGCGGCCTCCCGCTCCTTCTTGCCCATGCGGCGGGTGCCGGCTTTGGCATTCTCGGCCTTGTCGCTGATCTCGATGGAGTCCCGGATCTCCTTGACGATGGTCCGGGGCACGATGCCGTGGGCCTCGTTGTAGGCCATCTGGATGGCGCGGCGGCGCTCGGTCTCGGTGATGGCCCGCTCCATGCTGTCGGTGACGGTATCGGCGTACATGATCACCAGGCCGTCGGCGTTGCGGGCCGCCCGGCCGATGGTCTGGATCAGGCTGGTCTCGCTGCGCAGGAAGCCCTCCTTGTCTGCATCCAGGATGGCCACCAGGCTGACCTCGGGCAGGTCCAGGCCCTCCCGCAGCAGGTTGATGCCCACGATGACGTCGATGGTGCCCAGCCGCAGGTCCCGGATCAGCTCCATCCGCTCGAAGGTGTCCACCTCATGGTGCATATATTTCACCTTGACCCCCTGGTCGGTCAGGTAATCGGTCAGATCCTCGGCCATCTTTTTGGTCAGGGTGGTCACCAGCACCCGCTCGCCCCGGGCGGTGCGGGCGTTGATCTCCCCCAGCAGGTCGGTCACCTGGCCCTCCACCGGACGCACCGAGATGGGCGGGTCCAGCAGGCCGGTGGGCCGGATCACCTGCTGGGCCACCTGGGTGCTGTGGGCCTGCTCATACGGTCCGGGGGTGGCCGAGACGAAGATCATCTGGTTCAGCTTGCTCTCCACCTCCTCGAACTTGAGGGGGCGGTTGTCAAAGGCGGAGGGCAGCCGGAAGCCGTACTCCACCAGGGTCTTTTTGCGGGCATAGTCCCCGCCGTACATGGCCCGCACCTGGGGCAGGGTGACGTGGCTCTCGTCCACGAACAGCAAAAAATCCTTGGGGAAATAATCCAGCAGGGTGGTGGGCATACTGCCCGGAGCGCGCCCCGACAGCACCGCCGAATAGTTCTCGATCCCCTTGCACACCCCCACCTCGTTGAGCATCTCGATGTCGTAGCTGGTGCGCTGGGCGATCCGCTGGGCCTCGATCAGCTTGCCCTGGGCGGTGAACTGCCTGACCTGGCTGTCGCATTCGGCCCGGATCTTTTCGATGGCGGCGGCCTTCTTCTCGGCGCTGACGATATAGTGGCTGGCCGGGAAGATGGCCACATGCTTGACGACGTTCTGCCGGGCGCCGGTGACGGGGTTGAACTCGGTGATGCGGTCGATCTCGTCCCCGAAAAACTCCACCTTGATGGCCAGCTCGCTCATATAAGCCAGGTAGATGTCCACCGTGTCTCCCCGCACACGGAACTTGTTTCGCACAAAGTTCACGTCGTTGCGCTCATATTGCAGGTTCACCAGACGGCGGCACAGCTCCTCCCGGCTCATCTCCATGCCCGGCCGCAGGCTGATGACCATGCTGCGGTAGTCGATGGGGTCGCCCAGGGAGTAGATGCAGGACACCGACGCCACGATGATCACATCCCGCCGCTCAGACAAAGCCGCCGTCGCCGAGTGGCGCAGGCGGTCGATCTCATCGTTGATGGCGCTGTCCTTTTCAATATAGGTGTCGGTGCTGGGGATATAAGCCTCGGGCTGGTAGTAATCGTAGTAGGATACGAAATACTCCACCGCATTCTCAGGAAAAAAGGCCCGGAACTCGGTGCACAGCTGGGCGGCCAGCGTCTTGTTGTGGGCCAGCACCAGGGTAGGCCGGTTGCACTGGGCAATGACGTTGGCCATGGTAAAGGTCTTGCCGCTGCCGGTGACGCCCAGCAGGGTCTGGCAGCGGTCCCCCCGCTGCACCCCCGCCACCAGCTGCTGGATGGCCTCGGGCTGGTCGCCGGTGGGCTGATAGGGCGACACCAGTTTGAATGATCTTTCTTCCATAACGCATCCCTCCCTCAGGGTGCTTTTACCCGGTTTTAACAATCAATAGTTGTGTAATCGTCTCAGATTATACCACATTTGTTTTATTATGTACAGTGGCTTTTAAAAGAAAACCTGCCGGCCAGCCTGTCAAAGGCGGGCAGCGGCAGGGCGCGCAAAACCAGCGGGCCGGCGTTTTCGGCCCGGGCAGACGTTATACTTCCCGGGGGGCGAACAGATCCAGCTTGATCCCGCCGGGGTCGGACATTTCGTTGCGCTGGCGCAGGGAGATGAACTCATTCTCGGTGACGATGATGTGATCCAGCAGCCGCACCCCCACCAGGTACATTCCCCGGGCCAGCTCTGCGGTGGCCTCGATGTCCTGCCGGGAAGGCAGCACGTTGCCGTTGGGATGGTTGTGGCAGATGAGGACGTTGCAGGCCCGCATCCGCACCGCCTGCGCGATGGCCTCCTGTACGGGCAGGTCCACCTGATCGTCCTTGCCGGCGTTGAGCCAGGAGGTATTGGTGATGCGGCGGTTCTTGTCCAGGCAGACCAGCAGCACCCGTTCCTTGTTCAGGCCGCGGAAACGGTTCATCATGTAGCTGCCCATCTGTTCCACCGTCTGCAGCTTGCGGCGGTCGTTGGTCCGGCTGCGGTTGTAGCACGTGCAGACCTGGGGAAGCAGATGCAGCAGCCTGGCGCTGGCGGGGCCGACCCCTTCCACCTGGCATAGCTCCGCCTCGGTCGCCTCCAGCACCCCTGCCAGATCTCCGAACTGCTCCAGCAGCGCATGGGCGATGGGGTTGGTGTTCCGTTGGGCGTTGGTAAAGTACAGCAGATATTCCAGCACCTCATGTTCGGCCAGACTCTCCAGCCCATATTGGCTCACACGGTCATGCATCCGCTGGCGGTGCCCTGCATGGATTTGTTTTTTGCCAGCCATAATTTCTCCTGCTCCTTCCTCAGGCGGCTGCCTGCGCAGCGCGCCCGTTCGATCGGTTCTCTCAACCGTCCTGTACTATAAGGATACTTTTCTTTGTGCAAAAACTCAAGCCCTCCGGGCAAATTTTCCTGAAAGCCTCCTCCCGAAAGCGCTTTCGGTCGGATGCTGCAACATTTTGGCGTCCCAGATCTGCTCTGCCCGTTGACGCAGGGGCGAAAATCGTTTATCATGGACTTAAATCAATGAGGAGAATGCCCATGAAAGAATTTACCGCAACATCCAACGACGCGGGGGTGCGGCTGTCCCGCTTCGTCCAGAGCGTGACGGTGGGGCTGCCCACCAGCCTGCTGTACAAGAGCTTCCGCAACAAGCGGATCAAGGTCAACGGCAAACGGGCCGCCCCCGAGGACCGGCTGGCCGCCGGGGATCTGGTGCAGCTGTACATCAACGACGAGTTTTTCCCGTCCGGGACGGCGGTTCCCCGCCCCGCCAAACCTCCCAGGACACGCCAGCCCAGCGTGCAGGTGGTGTACGAGGACGAAAACATCGCCGTCCTCTACAAGCCCGCCCATCTGCTGTGCCACAGCGACCGCACCGGGGACGCCAACCTGGTGGACGCCTTCACCCAGTATCTGGCCGGCAAGGGGGAATACCTCCCCGGCGGGGAAAACCGCTTTGCCCCCGCCCTGTGCAACCGGCTGGACCGCGGCACCGAGGGCCTGGTGATCGCGGCCAAAAATTATGCCGCCCTGCGCGACATGAACGAGATCATACGCACCGACCGGCTGAAGAAGGAGTATTACACCATCACGGTGGGCATCCCGCCCCGGGGCCGCTTCACGGCCTGGTGGGAGCACGACGAAAAAGCCAACAAGGTCAGCATACACGCCCACCCCGACCAGGCAGGCCGCCGCAAGCAGATCGTCACCGACGTGGACGTGCTGCGCACCGCCGGGCCGTACGCTCTGTGCCGGATCGGCCTGGTCACCGGGCGCACCCATCAGATCCGGGCCCACCTGGCCTACCTGGGCCGGCCCGTACTGGGGGACATCAAATACGGCAACCGCAAAGCCAACCAGCGTGCCGGCGCCCGCACCCAGGCGCTGTGCGCCGTGCGGATCAGCTTTCTGGATATTCCCAAAGAAAACACCCTGCATTACCTCACCGGCAAGGTCATCAAACTGAAAGATCCCCAGATCCTGGGGCAGTTCGACGCCCTCGACCATTCCAAACAGCCGGACTGACCGGCAGAAAGGGGCACCCATGTACGCTGTATTGCAAAGTTTTGGCCTGAACGGCCTGCAAGGATTCAAGGTGGTGGTGGAGGCGGACGTCTGTCTGGGGATGGACGCCTTTGCCATCGTGGGACTGCCCGACTCGGCGGTGCGGGAGAGCGCCGACCGGGTGCGGGCAGCCGCGCGCAACCTGCATTATCGCTGGCCCGCAGGCCGGGTGACGGTCAACCTGGCCCCCGCCGATGTCCGCAAGACCGGTCCCGTCTATGACCTGCCCCTGCTTCTGGCGGTGCTGGCCGCTTCACGCCAGATCCGTGTCCCCTCCCCCGGCACCGCCTTTTTGGGGGAGGTGGCCCTGGACGGTTCCCTGCGGCCCGTGGCCGGGGTGCTGCCCATGGCCCTGGCCGCCGCCGAAGCCGGGGTGCAGGCCCTCTATCTGCCCGCCGACAATGCCGCGGAGGCCGCCGAGGCCTGCGGCAGCACCGGAATGTGCGTTTACCCCGCTCAGACGGTCAGCCAGGTGGTGGAGGCGCTGGAAGGCGAGACGACCATCCTGCCCACCGAGGCCATCCCCTTTGTGCCGGACAGCGGCCCGGACGCCTGCCCCGACTTTGCCGATGTGCTGGGACAGGATATGGCCCGCCGGGCCATGGTGGTGGCCGCCGCCGGGGGCCACAATGTCCTGATGATCGGCGCGCCCGGCACCGGCAAATCGATGCTGGCCAAACGCCTGCCCGGCATCCTGCCGCCCCTCACCCGGGAGGAGTCGGTCGAGACGGCCAAGATCTATTCGGTGGCGGGCCTTCTGCCCCGGGGCAGCGGCCTGATCACCACCCGGCCTTTCCGCAGTCCCCACCACTCGGCCAGCCCGGCAGCCCTGGCCGGAGGCGGCAGCCAGTTCCGTCCGGGTGAGTGCAGCCTGGCCAACGCGGGCGTACTGTTTTTGGACGAGCTGCCCGAATTTCCCCGGGAAAGCCTGGAAGTGCTGCGTCAGCCCCTCGAAGACGGGCAGATCACCATCAGCCGGGCGGCGGGCAGCGCCACCTATCCCAGCCACTTCCAGCTGGTGGCCGCCATGAATCCCTGCAGGTGCGGCTACTACGGCCATCCCACCCGGCCCTGCACCTGTTCTGCGCGCGCGGTGCAGCAGTACCGCAGCCGTGTGTCGGGTCCCCTGCTGGACCGCATCGATCTGTACGTCCAGATGGCCCCCATCTCTTACAGCGAGCTTCATAGCACGGGCCAGCGGACAAGCAGCGCCGAGATGCGCCAGCAGGTCCTGGCCGCCCGCCAGATCCAGGCCAAGCGGTTCGAAGCCCTGGGCTACCAGAACGTTCCCTGCAACGCCCGCCTGTCCGCCAGCCAGGTGCGCGAGGTATGCCAGATGGAGCCCGACGCCGACCAGCTGCTGAAGAAGTCTTTCGACCGGCTGGGGCTGTCCGCCCGCAGCCACGACCGCATCCTGCGGGTGGCCCGCACCATCGCCGACCTGGCCGGCACCGAACAGATCGAGGTGAACGCCCTGCTGGAGGCGCTGCAATACCGTCCCCAGGAAAACTTCTGAGCCGCCCGCGCTCCTGCGTCAGCAAACAAAAAGGCCCTTTCCCGTGTGGGAGAGGGCTTTGAGCGTGTCGCAAAAGCGGCACGCTTTAGGGGGACCCCATTTCTGCGCGCAGCCGCGCGGCAGAAATTCCTTCCCCCTGGTGGTTGCGGTTCCCTGCTTTTGCTGCGCCCGTCGCAGCGGGCTTGCAAAAGGCAGACCGCTGCCCCTGCTCCGCTTCGGCTGTTTCGTCCGCAGGACGCACCTCAGCTTCGCAGTCCCTGGGGACAAAATTTAACGCTGAACCGCGCACTCGCCGCAAGGCGGCTCGCACACTCTCAGCGTTAAATTTCCCTGTATGTGTCCCGTCCATCCGCACATGTCGGCTGGACGGGACTTTTTTGATAGTCTGAAGGCCCTTTCCCGTGTGGGAGAGGGCCTTATCTTGTTATGCTTGTTCTGTTTGGGAAGGGCCTTCCGGATCCTCTCCGGCCTGCTGTTCTTCCTGCTCTTTGCGCAGGCGGCGGATCCGCTTTTTCTCGCTCTCCACATGGCGCCAGGGCCAGGCGTGGCCCTCATGCTCCTTGCACCAGCGGCTCAGGGGCACAAAGGCAAAGGCCAGCCCAAAGACATACAGCAGCACATACAGCAGCCCGTCCAGCCAGCCCAGGGCGTCCAGGGCGCCCACAATGCAGATGACGAACCCCGCTTTCATAAAGAACAGGCCGTTCTGCCGGGCATATTCGGCAAAGTTTTCGGGCTTGATGGCGTTGCGCCCCTGGTCGCCCCAGACCCGGGGATTTTTCATCACCGTGTAGCCATAATAGAGCAGCATCATGCCGCAGGTCAGCTGAAAACCAAAAAACATCTCTCTCGCCTCGTTGCCTGATGGTGTACCTGCCGGGTCCCAACGACCGGGCAGCCGGAGGGCTTTTCCGATAAACCCAGGTTACTTCTTTTCGTCCTCGCCGGGGAACATCTCCTTGTAGAAGGGGGTGAAATCCAGAGTGGCAAAGTAGTCCTGGGGGGTCTCGGCCCGGCGGATCAGGCGGTGTTCGCCGTCGGTGCACAGCAGCACCTCGGCGCTGCGCAGCTTGCCGTTGTAGTTGTAGCCCATGGCCGAGCCGTGGGCGCCGGTATCGTGGATGTAGATGAGGTCCCCGATGTCGATCCGGGGCAGCATCCGGTCTACCGCAAATTTGTCGTTGTTCTCGCACAGGCCGCCCACCACGTCGTATGTGTGGTCGCAGGGGGCGTCCTCCTTGCCCAGCACCGTGATGTGGTGGTAGGCCCCGTACATGGCCGGGCGCATCAGGTTGGCCGCGCAGGCGTCCAGACCGATGTACTCCTTGTAGATGTGCTTTTCGTGGATGGCGGTGGACACCAGGGCGCCGTAAGGCCCGGTCATGAACCGGCCCATCTCGGTGAAGATGGCCACATCCCCCATGCCCGCCGGCACCAGGATCTCCTCGAACTGGCGGCGCACCCCTTCGCCAATGGCGTAGATGTTGTTTTCGGGCTGGCCGGGACGGTAGGGGATGCCCACGCCTCCCGACAGGTTGATATACTTGATATGGACGTCTGCCGCTTTGGACAGGCGCACCGCCAGCCGGAACAGGATGGCCGCCAGCTGGGGATAATACTCATCCGAGATGGTGTTGGAAGCCAGGAACGCGTGGATGCCGAACGTCCGGGCGCCCTTGGCCTTCAGACGGCGGAAGCTGTCCGCCATCTGCTCCTCGGTCATGCCGTACTTGGCCTCGCCGGGCCGGTCCATCACCTGGAAGCCCTCCTCGCTCTCGCCCAGGCTGAAGGTCCCGCCGGGATTGTAGCGGCAGAACACCGTCTCGGGCACGCCGGCCACGCGGTCCAGGAAATCCACCATGGTGGCGTCGTCCAGGTTGATGTAGGCCCCCAGCTGGGCGGCCTTCTTCATATCCTCGCTGGGGGTCTGGTTGGAGGAGAACATGATCTCCTCCCCCGCAAAGCCCACCGCCTCGCTGAGCATCAGCTCGGTGAAGGAGGAGCAGTCCACCCCGCAGCCCTCCTCCCGCAGGATCTGCAGGATATAGGGGTTGGGCAGGGCCTTGACCGCAAAGTATTCCCTGAAGCCCTTGTTCCAGCTGAACGCCTCGTTGATGCGGCGGGCGTTCTCCCGGATGCCCTTTTCATCGTAAATGTGGAAGGGTGTGGGCACGTCCTGCAGGATCTGCTGGGCCTGCGCCTCGGTCAGGAACGGTTTCTTGTCCATCATAAATCGACATCCCTCTCGTCTTTATTTTTTCAGTTGTTCCCGCACCGGCGTAAAGGTGGGGATCATCTTCTGCAGCTGCTGCACGACCTTTTCATCGTTGTGTTCGGCAGCCTGGAACAGATCCTGCAGCTGCTGGTAAAACACGTCCAGCTTGATGTCCCGGGGAGGCGCCACAAAGATCTTGTTGTGCTCGGTGCGGCGCATCTTGTCCTGCTCCTCGTCCATCATCAGCTCCTCATACAGCTTTTCGCCGGGGCGCAGGCCCACCACCTTGATCTCCATGTTGACCCCCGGCTCATAGCCGTAAAAGCGGATCAGCTGCCGGGCCAGGTCGATGATCTTGACCGGCTTGCCCATATCCAGCACATAGATGCTGCCGCTCTCGGCCAGGGCTCCGGCCTGCAGCACCAGCTGGGCCGCCTCGGGGATGGTCATGAAATAGCGCTCGATGTTCTCGTCGGTCAGAGTCACCGGGCCGCCCTGCTTGATCTGGGCTTCAAACAGCGGGATCACGCTGCCGTGGCTGCCCAGCACATTGCCAAAGCGGACCGCCACGCATTTCATCTCGGTGTGCTGGGCAAAGGTCTGGATCAGCATTTCGCAGATGCGCTTGGTGCAGCCCATGACGCTGGTGGGGTTGACCGCCTTGTCGGTGGACAGCTGCACCAGCCGCTCCACATGATGCTCACTGGCGCTGGTCAGCAGGTTCTTGGTGCCCATGACGTTGTTTTTCACCGCCTCGGCGGGGCTGACTTCCATCAGCGGCACATGCTTGTGGGCCGCCGCATGGAACACCACCTGGGGGTGGTAGGTCTCAAACACCTCGTCCAGCCGCTCTTTGTCCCGGATCGAGCCGATCAGCACCTCGATGGGGGCCTGGCGGCCGTACTTGCGCTGCAATTCCATCTGCAGCTCATAGGCGCAGTTTTCATAGATGTCAAAGATCAGCAGCCGGGCCGGGCCGAAGCGCATCACCTGGCGGCACAGTTCGCTGCCGATGCTGCCGCCGCCCCCCGTCACCAGCACCACCTTGTCCTTCAGGTAGCCGCTGATCTTCTCGGTGTCCAGGGTGACTTCGTCCCGGGAGAGGAAATCGGCGGTGTTCAGCTCACGGAATGCCTGCTGGGGGGCGCTGCCCGTGCCCACCGACTGGGGGTCGCTGAGGACCTGCACCTTGCAGTGGGTGGAGATGCACAGGTCGATGACGTGGTTCAGACGGCTGCCCCGCAGCGTGGGGATGGCGATGATGATGCCATAGATGTTGTAGCGGGTGCACAGCTCGGGGATATCCTCCAGAGTGCCCTTGACCGGCACCCCGTGGATGGTCTTGTTCAGCTTTTCGGGGGCGTCGTCCGCCACCACCACCGGGCGGCCATAGGTCTTGTTGGATTTGCACACGTTGATGGCCCAGGCGCCGGCCTCCCCCGCGCCCACGATCAGCATGGGACGGTTGGGGTCGTTGGTGGGCACGCCCCGCAGGGCCGCCCCAAGAGGATGGTCCAAAAACAGCCGCCAGGCCAGCCGCAGCCCGCCCACGAACAGCAGGATGAACACCGCCGCGATGCAGTTGGCCGAGTTGAACAGCACGCCATGGACGAACAGGCGGTTGACAAAATACACCGCCACCGTGGGCACCGCCACCATCACGCACAGGCGGATCAGATCCCGTTCGCCGGCATACTTCCACAGGATGGAGTACAGGCCCCCCGCCGCGAAGGACAGCATATACAGCGCCGCGATCCAGGGCAGGTTCTCGTACAGCAGAGCCAGGTTGTGGGGCCACCAGATATCCACGTCCGGCGCACCGTCGGCGCGCAGCAGCAGCCCGAGATAAAAACTGAAGCATACGATCAAAAGATCGATCAAGAACAGCAGCGCCCGCCGCAGCAAGATCGACCCCTTGCGTTTGGTTTCCTTTTTCAAGATACGTCCTCTTATTCTCCGGCGGCTCAGCGCCGTTTATTGCTGTCTGCGGGCCGCCGGCCAGACCGTCCCCCGCAGATAAACATCTTATATTATACTCAGTTTTCCCGGCTGTGTCCAGAACTTTCAGCGTTTCTTCCGCCGCGGGGCAACCACTAAGATTAGTTTGCAGGGTCCATGTAGAAATACATGGCACCCAGCAAGCTAATTTTTTTTATGCCAGAAAAGAGGTGAAATCAATGGCGAGCTACGCTTTCGCAACGCTCCAGGCCCGGCAAACGCTCCAGGAGCTTTGGGAGCAAGGCAAAACGGTCAAAGACATGGCGGAGGCCCTTGATGTGCCGCTGTCCACGCTCTACACGGAACTGCGCCGGGGCCGTTCTGGGGTCCGCCTCCCGGACCAGCGATTGCAGTATGATGCTACCCTTGCCCAGCTCAGGATGCAACAGGAACTTGAGCGGAGGGGAAAGCAGAGCCGCTGAGGCCATACCTGTCACCGCTTTTCACAAATCAAAGGAGGCACAACATGAAACCCATTATTTTGAGGACCCAGACCCGCACTGATGAGTGCATCGGCACCGTCCGGCTCACCCCGGAGGCGGAGAAAGTTGTCCGGCGGCTCCGCTTTAAGACCGGCTTGCCCATCCGCCAGATTGTTTCTGAAATCATCGTCCAGGCGGAAAGCCTCATTGACATCTCCGGGGACGATGATGAGGACGAAACCGACCAGTAAGGAGGACATACCAATGAAAACCGCTATTTTGAACATCGCCCCCGGTAAGGCCGTGGACTACCACGGAGAGCCCTGCCTGGTGCTGGAGCACCGCAAGGACGGCACCCTCATGCTGCACCTGGACCAGATGACCCACGCCTTTGGCAGCTCCAACAACTTTGCCGCCAGCTCTCTCCGGTCCCATCTCAATGGCCCCTATCTGCGGAGCCTCACGGATGGCAACCCCGATGAGATCATCACCCGCACTGTGGACCTCACCGCTCTCAACGGCTCCAAAGAGTATGGCACTTGTGAGTGCAAGGTGGCCCCGCTCACTCTGGATGAGCTCCGCAAGTACCATGACATCATCCCCCTGCCGGAGAGCTTTGAGTGGTCCGTCACCCCCTGGAGTACCCCGGAAGTCAATGAGGATGACAAGTGGGTGATGGGGCTGAACTCCGATGGCAACATCTACGACAGCTACTGCAACTACTCCGTCGGGTCCCGCCCCGCTTTCCTCATTCCCTCCTCCCTCACCGTGGAGGCTGAGGACACCAACCCCCTGGAGCAGTACAGCACCCGTGAGCTGGCGGAGGAGCTTTTCCGCCGCATCGCCAACTAAGGGGTGAGCTCCATGTCCGCCCATGAAACAACCCGGAGGACCGCCAAGCGCAAGCGCCGCCGCAATTATGGCCCGGTCATCATCCTGGCGCTTGTGTGCGCCGCTATTTTCGCCGCCGGTTACTGCATGGGGGTGAGAGCCGCCGACAAAGCGGCCCTCACTCTCCCGGAGCCGGTCCTGGAAAGCATCAACACGCCTGAGCCCACCGCTGAGCCCAGTGCGGCCCCCTCCACGGAGGAGGCCCTCTGGCGGGATGACATAGTGACAGGCGGCAACCTCCTGGACCCTGACCTCCAGGTGACCATGCAGGCCTGTTGTGAGGAGTACGGCGTCCCCTATGCTCTGGCGCTGGCCGTGGCCGATGTCGAGAGCCGCTTTGACCCGGACGCCACCAGCAGCACCAATGACTACGGCCTCATGCAAATCAACAAGGTCAATCATGGGTGGCTCCTGGAGCAAGGAATTGACCCCATGACGCCAGCCGGGAACATTGAGGCCGGTGTCCTGTTCCTCTCTGACTACCTCACCGCCTACGGGGACCCGGAAATGGCCATCATGGCCTACAACTGCGGCCCCTCCGGTGCTCAAAAGCTGTGGGCCTCCGGTACATACCACACGGAGCACTCCAGCAAGGTCATGGACCGCTTTGACTACTGGACAAGCATTTTGGAGGAATGAGCCATGCCGTATTACTGGACCTGTCCCTATTGTGGGGCCAACCTGGACCCCGGAGAGAAATGTGATTGCCAAGAAAACACAAAGGAGGATGACATCCATGATGGAAATGAAAATCACCGTTGAGGCTCCCGATCTGGCCGCCTCTATCTTGAAACTGGCTGAGGCCATCGCCTCTGGCCCGGACCCGGCGCTGCTCATCCCGGATGAGCCGCTGCCTGTTTCCGCCTATCCCACTACGCCCGCCCCTGCGTCCCCTGTGGCGGCTCCTGTGAGCCCTGCGCCGGTAAACCCTACCCCGGGACCTGCGCCCACTACGGCGGCCCCTATGGTGGCCCCCAGCCCCTCTCCCACGCCTGTGACCAATGCGCCGACTGCTGGCCCGACATCTGCCGCCCCTGGTAACACCCCGGCACCTGCTGTGCCTGTTGCGGGAGCCCCCACCTATACCCTGGACCAAATCTCCCGGGCCGGTGCCTCCCTGGTTGACGCCGGGAAGATGCAGCAGCTTTTGGAGCTCCTGGGCCGCTATGGCGTGCAGGCCGTCACCCAGCTCAAGCCGGAGCAGTATGGCGCTTTCGCCACGGAGCTCCGAGCCCTGGGCGCTCAGATTTAAGGAGGTGCCCCATGCCTCCTGAGAAACACGCTTTGCTTTCGGCCTCCTCCGCCTCCCGCTGGCTCAAGTGTACGGCGGCCCCCCGCTTTGAGGAGGGGCTGCCGGAGAACACCAGCGAATATGCAGAAGAGGGCCGCCTGGCCCACGCCATTGGTGAGCTCAAGGTCCTCAAGAAATGCACCCCCATGAGCACCCGGACCTACAACACCCGGCTCAATAAGCTCAAGAAAAACCCCCTCTATGACCCGGAGATGGACAAGACCACGGACCTCTACCTGGAGCACATCACGGAGCAGGTCATGGACTATGACAGCGCCCCCACCGTGGCCGTGGAGGTCCGAGTGGACTTTTCGGACTATGTGCCGGAGGGCTTTGGCACCTGTGACTGCTGCATCATCGGCGGCGATCTGCTGAGCATCACCGACTACAAGCACGGCAAGGGCGTCCCGGTTTCTGCCGTGGGAAACCCGCAAATGAAACTTTACGCCCTGGGGGCTCTCCGGCGCTATGCCGCCGTGTTCGGTGACACCATCAAGCGGGTCCGAATGACCATTGACCAACCCCGGCTGGACAGCTACACAACGGATGAAATCACCGTGGAGGAGCTGAGGGCCTGGGGCGAGAGCATCAAGCCCATTGCCCAGCGGGCCTTTTCCGGCCTGGGTGAGTTTGTCCCCGGTGACCATTGCCGCTTTTGCCGTGGCAAGGCCCAGTGCCGGGCCCGTGCCAAGGTCAACACCGCCCTGGAGGACTTCAAGGACTGTGTGCCCGCCGGGAGCATCCCGGCGGATGCCCTGGTCCCCCAGGAACACTCCCACACCGGAGCCGTCACTGGCGAGGAGGTCCACCCGCTGCTCACGGATGCCGAGATTGGCGATCTGCTGGAGCGTGGGGCTCAGCTGGTCCAATGGTACAAAGACCTGGAGGCCTACGCCACGGAGGCCCTGCTGGCTGGCAAGGAAATCCCCGGCTGGAAACTGGTGGCGGGCCGGAGCAATCGGACCTTTACCGACCAGGACGCCGCCATCCAGGCCGTCATTGCCGCTGGGTATGATGAGGCCCTGGTCTATGACCGCAAGCCCAAGACGCTCTCTGAGCTGGAGAAACTCATGGGCAAGGCTGAATTTGCGGAAAAAATTGGCGGCTTTGTGACAAAGCCTCTGGGCAAGCCCACACTTGCCCCGGCCTCTGACAAGCGGGAGGCCTACGCCCCCGCCGCCTCTGATTTTGCCGGGGTGAAAGCGGATGCCTAAATACAACACCTGCGCCCATGCCAGGCCAGGGCTCCACCCATTTACCCCTATTGACCTAAAGGACCGTGACCCGGTTTTCCCGGTGGCCCCCTGCTGCAAGAGGGCGGTGAGCTACAAGGTGGCGGAGCCCAGGAGCTACCTTTCCGCCATCCCTGACCGGGACCGTTGCGAAAGCTGCCCCATGTTCACGGACCCGGACAAGCTCATCACCGTCCGATCTGGTGACTTTCGGGCGGACATCTACCTTGACCGGCTGCTGGACCTGCCAGTCACCAACCTCCGCAAACTCATCAAGCTCATCCTCTCAGATACATGGACCAATGAGGCTGCCATTGAACGGCTAACCGCCCATCTGGAGAGTGCTGTGGAGGAGAGCAAGCAAGCCTGGAAACTGGCCTCAAAGGATTATGTGGACGGCTACAAGGCCACCGACTACCTCAAGAGCTACTGCTCTAAAAAGCAGCTGGCGGAGATAACCAAGAACAACAAGCGCCTGGCGGCAAGGGTCAAATCTGCAAAGGCCCTGCATGGGCGCTGGTTGAAAATCCAAACCATCTGGAACGATACGAAACACCCAATGAATTAAGAAAAGGAGATCAAGGATTATGTATCAGAATGACCCCATGAAAGTGCTGACCGGCGAGGTGCGCCTCTCCTACTGCAACCTGACCACCCCCAGGGCCTCCCAGCAGGGCGGTGAGCCCAAGTTTTCCGTCACCCTGCTCATCCCCAAGACCGACACGGCCACCAAGGCAGACATTGACGCCGCCATCAACGCCGCCGCTCAGGAGGCTTTGACCAAGACCTGGAACGGGGCCCGGCCCCCGGTGCTCAAGGTGCCCATCCACGACGGTGACGGCGTGCGCCAGTCCGGCGTCCCCTTTGGCGATGAGTGCAAAGGCCACTGGGTCATCACCGCCAGCACCAAGAACAAGCCCCAGGTGGTGGGCATCGACAACATCAACTGTGAGCTGGCCCCCTCCGACATTTACAGCGGCATGTATGGCCGTGTGACCATCCGCTTTTTCGGCTACTCCAACAGCGGCAACAAGGGCATCGGCTGCGGCCTGGGCAATGTCCTCAAGACCCGTGACGGGGAGCCTCTGAGCGGCCAGGCCTCTGCCGCCTCTGACTTTGCGGGCATTGGAGCAGCCCCCGCCGCTCCGGCTCCTAACTACGGTGCCCCCGCTCCCAACTACGGTGCCCCCGCTCCCAACTACGGTGCCGCCCCCATGCCTGCCAACACTCCGCCCTGGAACAGCGGCAACGGCATCAACCCCATCACCGGACAGCCCATGTAAGGAGGCCCACTCATGCACCATCTCAGCATTGACCTTGAAACCTATTCCAGCGTGCCGCTGGCAAAGGCCGGTGCCCAGAAATACATCCAGAGCCCGGACTTTGAAATCCTGCTCTTTGCTTTCAGCCTGGATGGTGCGCCTGTTCAAATCATCGACCTGGCACGGGGGGAGAGGCTCCCCCCGTGGCTGGTCCAGGCCATCACCAGCCCGGAGTACATCAAGCACGCTTACAACGCCCCCTTTGAGTGGGGCTGCCTCTCAAAGTATCTGGGCACCCTGCCCCCCAGTCAATGGCGCTGCACCATGTTCCACGGCCTCTACTGCGGCTATACAGCGGGCCTGGACGCCACCGGCAAGGCCCTGGGGCTCCCCCAGGACAAGCAGAAGCTCAACACCGGCAAGGCCCTCATCCGCTATTTCTGCATACCATGCAAGCCCACAAAGGCCAACGGCCAGAGGACCCGCAACCTGCCCCAGCACGACCCCGCCAAATGGGAGCTTTTCAAAGAGTATTGCAAGCAGGATGTGGTCACGGAAATGGAGATTGAGCGGCGGCTCTCAGCGTTCATGCCCCCGGACTGGGTGCAGAAACAATGGGAAACCGACCTCATCATCAACGCCCGGGGCGTGGCCGTTGACCTGGAACTGGTCACCGGGGCCCTGTATCTGGGTGACACCGTGCGCCAAACCCTCACAGCGGAGGCCGTGCGGCTCTCCGGTCTGTCCAACCCCAACAGCGTGGCCCAGCTCTCCGCATGGCTCCAGGAGGAGATTGGTGAGGAGCTGGCCGATCTGAGAAAGGACACCGTGGCCCGCCTGCTGGGCCGTGACAATAACAGCGCCCAGGTGAGCCGCATGTTGGAAATCCGGCAAGAGCTGGGCAAGACCTCCACCAAAAAGTATGACGCCATAGAGGCCGCCGTCTGCGAGGATGGCCGGGTCCGGGGGCTGCTCCAATTCTATGGGGCCAACCGGACGGGGCGCTGGGCCGGGCGGCTGGTGCAGGTGCAAAACCTGCCCAGGACCTACACGGAGCCGCTGGACCTTGCCCGGGAACTGGTCAAGAGCCGCAAGCTGGACGCTCTGCGGCTCATCTATGGCAGCGTGCCTGACACCCTCAGCCAGCTCATCCGCACGGCCTTTGTGGCCCCGGAGGGGCATGTCCTCATTGATGCTGACTTTTCGGCCATTGAGGCCCGTGTCATTTCCTGGCTGGCCGGTGAGCAATGGCGGCTTGAGGTGTTCCGCACCCACGGCAAAATCTATGAGGCCTCTGCCTCTCAGATGTTCGGCGTGCCCCTGGAGCTCATCAAAAAGGGCAACCCAGAGTATGCACTCCGGCAAAAGGGCAAGGTGGCTGAGCTGGCCCTGGGCTACCAGGGCAGCACCGGGGCCCTCATCACCATGGGAGCCCTGGACATGGGGCTCACTGAGGAGGAGCTGCCGGACATCGTGAGCCGCTGGAGAGAGGCCAACAAGCGCATCCGTGACCTCTGGTATTCCATGGACAGCGCCGCCGTCCAGGTCATCACAGAGGGCGGCAGCGTGGGCGTCAATGGCCTGCTGCTGGCCCGTGAGTACGACTATGACAACGGCACTGACTGCCTCACCATCCTGCTCCCATCCGGGCGCAAGCTCTACTACATCAATCCCAGCATTGGCCAGAACGAATGGGGGCGACCCTCCATCTCCTACATGGGTATGGACCAGAAAACCAAGCGCTGGAAACGCATTGAAACCTACGGCGGAAAGCTGGTGGAGAACTGCGTGCAGGCCATCGCCCGTGACTGTCTGGCCGCATCCATTGACCGGCTGGAGGCCGCCAAGCTCCCTGTGGTGTTCCATGTGCATGATGAGGTGGTCATTGATGTGGCCCCCTTTGCAGATGATGACACCATGCTCTCCACCGTCTGCTCCATCATGGGGGAGCCGGTGCCCTGGGCACCTGATCTGCCCCTCAAAGCCGCTGGCTGGGTGGGCTATTACTTCACCAAAGACTGATAAAGGAGGCCAGGACCATGCACATGGTAAACAACAAAGGCGAGGCCGTCTATTTCAACTATGTCCGCAAGAACAACAAGGACTACTGGGTGGTTAAGGGCATTGGCTCCACCGTTGTCTATGGGCGGGACCGTGAGCGCCGCAAGAGCCGCCATTTCACCCAGGAGCAGCAGGCTGAGCGCTACCTTGCCCGGCATGGTTTCCGGGCCGATTGACCGCCGTTTTTTCCGGCGGAAAAACCCTCTCATACAGCACTATCTAAATTATTTTTTAGCCCCCGCCGCCACTCAGCGGAGGCGGGGCCGGGAGGCCCACATGAGAATAGGACTTTTTGATGTGGACAGCCACAATTTCCCCAACCTGCCTTTGATGAAACTTTCCGCCTGGCACAAGAGCCGTGGAGATACCGTTGAATGGTGGGACCCCGGTGATGGCCGCTATTCCATTGTTTACGCTTCAAAGGTTTTCACGGAAAGTGTGCTGCCTGCTATCACCAACGCCGACACCGTACACATTGGAGGCTCAGGCATAGACCTCAAAAACAAGCTCCCTTATGAAATCGAACACACCACCCCGGACTACTCCCTTTATCCTCAATTCAAATTTGCTTTGGGATGGCTCACCAGAGGGTGCCCAAGAGCAAACCACGGCTTTTGCATCACCCCTGAAAAGGATGGGTGCAGGTCAATCAAAACGGCTGACCTGAGCGAATTTTGGACCGGGCAAAAGCAGATTTACCTATTGGACCAAAACCTCCTGGCCTGCAAAGATGACCGCATAGACCTGATACGACAACTGGCGGCATCCAAAGCAGAGGTGGAGTTTGGCGGGGGCATGGATGTCCGATTTATGACGGATGAGGTCATTGAGGAGCTGCGCCATGTTCGGGTCAAAGATTATCACTTTGCATGGGACGACCCCAAAGAGGACCTTTTCCCCCAGTTTTCAAAGGTGGCCTCAAGCGGCCTTTTCCCAGCCCGGAAAATCGGCGTCTATGTTCTGACCAATTATTGGTCAAGCCATGAGGAGGACCTGCTCCGCATCTACAAGCTCCGCATATTGGGCTACTGCCCCTATGTGATGATCTACGACAAGCAGAAATTTGTAGACGCCAGGGGGCGGCTCCTCCCCGATGTGTGGGATAGATACACACCGGAGCAGATTTTCCATTTTAAGCTGTGCCAACATCTCCAACGCTGGACATCCAACCGGGCCCTCTGGGCCTCTTGCCAAACGGTCAACGACTACCGGCCATACATCCAGTTTTTGACTAAATGGCCGGATATTTTAAGGAGGCATCAACATGAAAATCATCTCTCCCAGTTTTGAAATCCTCACGCCCCTGGACGGCAAAACCATCCTCAAGCACATTGAGCTGTGTGGCCGGGTGTGCTATAAGTCCGAGGACAAAATCACCGACACCAGCGCCGCCACCTTTGTGGCTGGCATCATCAAGCGGGGCCATGAGGCCGTGCTGGAGCACTATGACATCACCGTCAAGTTTATCTGTGACCGGGGCGTGTCCCATGAGCTGGTCCGGCACCGTCTGGCATCCTACTGCCAGGAGAGCACCCGCTACTGCAACTACTCCAAGGACGGCTTTGGCGGGGAAATCACCATCATCAAGCCCATCTTTTTGGTGGAGGGGACGCCAAGATGGGACATCTGGAGGGACGCCTGCCGCTGCGCTGAGGATGCCTATTTTGATATGCTCACCTTTGGCTGCACGCCCCAGGAGGCCCGGTCTGTGCTGCCCAACAGCCTCAAGACAGAGGTGGTGATGACCGCCAACCTGCGGGAATGGCGGCATTTCTTCAAGCTCCGCACGGCTCCGGCAGCTCATCCCCAGATGAGAGAGGTGGCCATCCCGCTGCTCCACCGGATGCAGGAGCTCATCCCCGTTGTATTTGATGATCTGGAGGTGCCCCATGAAAAGAGCTGAAATCCTGGAGGCTGCCCGGGTCTGCGTCTGCGGAGAGCGTGAGCAGGACTATGGCACCCCGGAAAATAACTTTGAAACCATCGGCCTGCTGTGGGGTGTCTACCTGCGGGCAGCTCACCCGGAGCTGGCCAGGGTCATGGCCGTCAACCACATCACTGCCAAGGATGTGGCCGCCATGATGGGGCTGCTCAAAGTGGCCCGGATTGCCACCGGAAACAAAGCGGACAGCTTTGTGGACCTGGCCGGTTATGCGGCATGTGCTGGCGAGATTGCCACCAAGGAGGTGTAGACACCATGAAAATGGACCAGGTGGCCTCATCTCAAAACGATGAGTTTTACACCCCGGAATATGCCATCAAGCCCATTCTCAAATATCTCAAAATGCCCTGCGTGGTGTGGTGCCCCTTTGATACTGCGGAAAGCAACTTTGTCAAGATGCTCCAGCGCTATGCTGCCTGCGGCGTGTCGGTGGTCCACACCCACATTGAAACAGGCGGGGACTTTTTCAGTATAGACCCCCCCCCGATGTGACTACATCATAAGCAACCCACCCTATTCCATAAAGGGCCCTGTGCTCCAGCGGCTTTTCCAGATTGACAAGCCTTTTGCCATGCTGGTGGGCGTGGTGGGCCTCTTTGAAAGCCAAGAACGCTTTGAGATGTTTCGGGACAACCCCTTTGAAATCATGTACTTAAACCGCCGTGTAGCCTATTTCAAGGACTACGCCGAACAGAAACCCTCACTCAATCCTCCTTTTAGTAGCGTGTATATATGCCACAACATACTCCCGGAGCGCATTGTGTTTGAGGAAATCGAAAAGAGATAGGAGGCTTTGACCATGGACAAGAACAAGAAACGCCGCCGCCCGCTGCCCAAGACCTGTGACCCCAACATGTGTGACCATTGCATGTATCTGGGTGAGGGTGACTTTGTGTGTGACCTCCACGGCCTGGGGCCGGAGGAAACTGTCTTTGTAATGGAGGATTGGGAGCCCACTGAGCATTTCCTCCAGTGCCGCCGTGAGGCCCGCCATGAATAGGCGGGAGCGGCGCAAGCTACAAAAGCAGGGCGTCCAGGTGCCCAAGGACCCCAGCATCAACATCAAGCTCTCTGATCTGGGCCGGGACATTATGACCCCAACCATGGAGAGCGCCATGATGCACGAAATCAACCAACAATGTCTGGAGGCGGACAAGCGCTTTTCCCTTGACCTGGACACCATGGTCATCTGGACCCTGTACCAGTGCTATGGATGGAGGGAAAAGCGCCTCCATGACTTCTATCTGGCGATGGCCAAGGAACACCGCCGGATGCGTGAGTTTTATGAAATGGATGACCTTTACCCCGAGCGCTACAAACTCAAGGAAAAGGGCATTGACCTGGAAAAATGGCAAGAGGAGGTGCTGAACAATGACCCCTAAACCCTGGGAAAACGGTGAGGGCTACTCTGACCCCACCGCCTACAACGCCCTGCGGCCCATCATGCAGGAGGACGCCGCCCTGGAGGGAAAGGTCAATTTTCTCATCAAGGTGCTCAAATTCATCATAGCGGAAAGCGGCTTTGAGCTGCTGGCCCGTATTGAAATCAAGGACAAAAAGACCGGGAGGTGTTTCAGATGAAAGCTGCTGACACCGAAAGCACCAGAGGGGTGCTCCAGGTCATTGAGGCCATCGGCCTGCCCGCCGTGCTGGAGCAATGCGCTGAGGAGCTGGCAGAACTGACCCAGGCCTCTCTCAAAATGGCCAGAAAGCTCCGGGGTGAAAACCCCACGCCGGTGACCCACGCCCAGGCGGCAGAGCATCTGCATGAGGAGCTGGGGGATGTCCGCTTGTGCCTCAAGGTCCTGGATGTCGCTATGGGCGGATATAACACCACCGCCGTGGAGGCGGAAAAGCTCCGGCGCTGGCTGGAACGAATAACCCAAGAACAGAAAAACCCAGAGTAAGAGGTGCCCGCCCATGCAATATGACCGCAAAATAACAATATCAGCCGGAAGTAACCGGCGGGCCATGACCTGGCAACAGCAAACCATGCTCATCTCTGAGCTTTGGGCCAGGCTCCAGACCCCGGCCAGAGGCACGGAAACCCTGGCTGAATATCTGAATATGAAAAAGGCCCAGCAGGATGACCTCAAGGATGTGGGCGGCTTTATGGCCGGCACACTGTCCGGGCCCCGGCGCAAGGCCAACAATGTGACCGGGCGTGATGTCATTACCCTGGACCTGGACAACATCCCCTCCGGTGGCACGGAGGATGTCCTGCGCCGGGTGGATGCTCTGGGGTGTGGCTATTGCATTTACAGCACCAGAAAGCACAGCCCGGCAGCGCCCCGCTTGCGTGTTCTGCTGCCTACTGACCGGACCATGACGGCGGATGAGTATGAGCCCGCCGCCCGGAAGATGGCGGAATACATAGGCCTGGAGCTTATGGACCCCACAACCTTTGAGGTGTCCCGGCTCATGTATTGGCCGTCCTGCTGCTCTGATAGCCAGTATGTCTACCGCTGGCAGGACAAGCCGCTCCTCTCCGTCAACGGCCTGCTGGCCCAGTATGCCGACTGGCAGGACTGCACCACCTGGCCCCAGGTGCCGGGCGCTCTGAGCCTCCCCAAGCTGGCCGTCAAGCAAGGTGACCCGGAGGCCAAGACCGGCGTGGTGGGCGCTTTCTGCCGCACCTATGACATCTACCGGGCCATGGATGAGCTCATCCCCGGCATGTATGAGGCCGTGGACAATATGCCTGGCCGCTACACCTACCTGGGCGGCTCCACCACCGGCGGCGCTGTGATCTACGACAACGGCAAATTCCTTTACAGCCACCACGCCACCGACCCGTGCAGCGGGCGGCTGGTCAATGCCTTTGACATGGTACGCCTCCACCGCTTTGGGGACAAGGACGATGAGGCCCAGCCAGGGACCCCCACAAACCGCCTGCCGTCCTACAAGGCTATGTGTGAGCTGGCGGTCCAGGACGCCGATGTGGCCGCCCTGATGAGCCAGGAGCGCTACCAGGAGGCCATCCGGGACTTTGAGGGCGTGGAGCCCACCAACGAGGAGGACCCCGCCAACTGGATGGCCAAGCTGGCTGTGAACACCCAGACGGGGCTCCCCAAGGCCACCATTGACAATGTGTGGATTATCCTGGAGCATGACCCACTCCTAAAAGGCAAGTTTGCACTCAACCAATTTGCTGGCCGTGGTGAGGTCCTGGGGCCCCTGCCGTGGGACAACCGCACAGAGCGCCGCTTTTGGGATGACAACGACAACCAGGGCCTCTACTGGTACATGGAGCGCTACCACCACATCACCGGCAACGGCAAGATTGACGGGGCCCTCTCCCTGCACTCCACCGCCCATGCTTTCAACGACATCCAGGACTATCTCAAGGGCCTTGTCTGGGACGGGACGCCCCGCCTGGACACGCTCTTTGTGGACTACCTGGGAGCCGCTGACAGCCCCTACACCCGAGCCGTCACCCGCAAGTCATTCACCGCCGCCGTGGCCCGTGCCATGGTCCCGGGCACCAAGTATGACACCATGCTCATCCTGTCTGGGGCGCAAGGCCTGGGCAAAAGCACCCTGTTGGATAAGATGAGCCGGGGCTGGTTCAATGACAGCATCCGCACCTTTGAGGGCAAGGAGGCCTCTGAGCTGCTCCAGGGCGTCTGGCTGGTGGAGATTGCGGAGCTGGACGCTTTCCGGCGCACAGACATTGCCCGCATCAAGCAGTTTCTCTCCCTACGGGCTGACCGTTTCCGGGCCGCTTATGGCCGCCATGTCAAGGAGCTGCCCCGCTGCTGTGTCTTTTTCGGCACCACGAATGTGAGCGCCTATCTCCAGGACAGGACCGGCAACCGCCGTTTCTGGCCCGTGGATGTGGGCCTGAGCCCTGTCACAAAGAATGTGTGGGCTGATCTGCCGGGAGAGATTGACCAGCTGTGGGCGGAGGCCGTGGTCCGCTGGAGGACCGGAGAGGCCCTTTTCCTCAAAGGCGATCTGGAGGAGGCCGCCAAGGCCAAGCAGGAGGAGCACCGTGAGGTGAGCACTCGGGAGGGCATAATCACGGACTTTCTGGAGCGCCAGGTGCCGGAGGACTGGCCCAGCTGGCCGCTGGACCGCCGCCGCATGTTCTGGGCCGGGGCCGTGCAGGGTGATGTCAAGCTGGTGGACCGTGACCGGGTGTGTGCCCTGGAGGTCTGGTGTGAGGCCCTGGACGGCAAGCAGCGGGACATCCGCTACTCCGACACGGCGGAAATCAACAGCATCATTGAGGCTTGCCCGAATTGGGAGAAAAGCAAAGGCTCCATGCGCTTTGGCTACTGCGGCAAACAGCGGGGCTTTCTCCGCCGGAGAGCTCTATAACCCCGGAACATTGGGGTGGAACATTGGCCGGAACAGTGGAACATTTATGCAAATTGCCAGTCGGAACATGTTCCGGGCAATGTTCCGGCAAATGTTCCGGGCTAAACCCTTGTAAACACTGGATTTTTTAGAGGGTGGAACATTGGAACATTTAATTTCTATTAAATACGAAAATAGAGAATTTAGAGAAATTAGAGAATATATAAACCCTCTAAATCCTCTGTTTACGCAATATATAGGGTGAATGTTCCAAGGGTGACCGCCTCAAATAGCATATTGCACAAAGCAAAGGAGGCTGAGGAAATTGAGGGAAAGCAGTATTGAGAGTTACCTTGTCCGCAAGGTGAAAGAGCACGGCGGCCTGTGCTATAAGTTTGTTTCTCCCGGAAATCCGGGCGTCCCTGACCGCATCGTCATAACACCCACCGGCAAGACTGTCTATGTTGAGCTGAAAACAGAGATTGGGAGGCTGGCCAAGATGCAGAAATGGCAGAGGAGTGAGCTGGAGAAACGGGGGGCGGATGTCCGGGTGCTTTATGGGATGGACGCCGTGAAAGAGTTTCTGAGGGAGGTTTTTGGTGATGCAGTACATACCGCATGACTACCAGGCCTACTGCATCCAGCGGGTGGTGGAGGACCCCACGGTGGGGCTGTTTCTCCGGCCAGGGCTGGGCAAAACGGTCATCACCCTGTCTGCGGTCAATATCCTCAAATATTTCCGCTGGCAGGTGGCCAAGGTCCTGGTGGTGGCCCCCAAAAAGGTGGCGGAGGCCACCTGGAGCAAGGAGGCAGCTAAGTGGGACCACCTCCAGCATCTCCGGGTGTCCACCGTTCTGGGGAGCGCCAGCAAGCGCATCAAGGCCCTCAACACTCCGGCGGATGTCTATGTCATCAACCGTGAAAATTTTGAGTGGCTGGTGGACTACTACCAGCAGGCCTGGCCGTTTGACATGGTGGTTTTCGATGAAAGCACCAGTTTCAAAAACCCCCAGAGCAAGCGGTTTAAGGCGGCCAAGCGCATCCGCCGGTTTATTAAGAAAGTGGTGCTGCTGACCGGCACACCGTCCTCCAAGGGGCTGATTGACTTATGGGCCCAGGTGTACCTCCTGGACGGCGGGGCCCGTCTGGGGCCCACGCTTTCCGCCTACCGGGAGAGATACTTTGACCCGGACCAGCGGAGCCGGACCCAGATTTTTTCCTACAAGGCCAAGGACGGAGCGGAGAGCGCCGTGCTGGGTGCCATCTCCGACATCTGCATCTCCATGAAAGCGGAGGACTACCTGCAACTGCCGGACTTCATCCAGCATGAAATCCCCGTCATGCTGGACCCCAAGGCCAAAAAGGCCTATGACCAGTTTGAGCGGGACCTGCTGCTGGAGGTGGATGAGGACATCATCACGGCGGGCACCGCCGGGGTCCTGGTGGGCAAGCTGCTGCAATTCTGCAATGGGGCCGTGTATGGCAATGACGGCAAGGTGGTCCCGGTGCATGACTGCAAGCTGGAGGCCTACACGGAGCTGCTGGAGCAACTCAATGGGGAGCATTGCCTCACATTCTACGGCTACCAGCACGACAAGGACCGCATCCTGGAGCGCCTGGAGAAGTACAACCGGGGCCGGGCGGACAAGCTGCGGGTCCGGGTGTATAAGGGCGTGGAGGATGAGGAGGCCTGGAACGCCGGAGAGGTGGATGTGTTGCTGGTGCATCCGGCCTCTTGCGCCTACGGGCTCAACCTCCAGGCCGGTGGCCGCCATGTGGTATGGTATGGCTTAAACTGGAGTTTCGAGCTGAACGACCAGGGCAACTGCCGCCTGTACCGGCAGGGCTCCCCCTACGAAAAGGTGTTTGTGCATTATCTCATTGTGCAGGGCTGTGAGGATGAGGATGTCATGGCCACCATACGGGACCGGGCAGACACCCATGAGGCTGTCATGCGGGCCCTCAAGGCCAGAATACGCAAGGTAAAGGAGAGTGTGGCATGAATAACCCAACTGTGATTTTGAACGGTGACCAGGTGTATTGTGATGAGCTCATCCGGGAAAACGCCCGGCTGACCATCCAGCATGAGGTGGACCGGCAGAAAATGGAGGCCCTGGAGCGGCAGATTGAGGACCAGGCGGCGAACATCACCAGCCTTGAGGCCCATTCCTACGCACGGGAGGACCTGGAGGAGCTGGCCGACCTGCGGCGCACGGTGGACAAGGCCATCAAGGACCTGCACTTTGTCATGGCCGGTGGTGACCCGTGCAAGGTGTGCGCCAAGGTGTGCATGATGGGTGAGGGCAACTGCCAGCCGGTGTGGACCGGAGAGAAAACGGAGGACTGAGCACATGACCCTAAAAGAACTGTCCCAGCTTTACTACCTCAACCGGGAGATTGAGATGGACAAGCGCCGCCTCCAAGAGCTGGAGGTCAAGGCCCTGCCGGGCTCCCAGGTCCTCACCGGGATGCCTCACACTCCCGGCGTCAAGGACAAGGTGGGTGAGTATGCGGCGGAGATTGCCGATCTGAGAGGCATTATTGAGGCCAAGCACCAGCAATGCCTCTATGAGCGGAGCCGCCTGGAGCGCTACATCTCCAGCATTGATGACAGCCTCCTCCGGCAGATTTTCACCTATCGGTTTATCAATGGACTCCCCTGGCGGCAGGTGGCCGCCTGCATCGGCGGGGGGAATACCGAGGACGGATGCAGAAAAGCTGTGCAACGGTATCTGGAACGGAACTAAAGCAAGTTGTCCGTTTTGTCCGGTGTTCTTATGTTACACTGACATAGCGGGTATAGCCTCATCATGGTTTTACCTCCTTTGTAGGGTGGCGGCGGGGTGACGGAGCAGGCACCAGACCCCCGCCGCCATTCACTATGTCTTTTTGGCTGCTTTTCTCATAGAAAAGCGGCTTTTTATTATGTTTTGGGGTGGTGAGCCTTTTGGAAAAGAAAGAAATGGCGGTCAATGCGCTGGCCGTTCTGATTGGAGATTACAACATTTACAGAAAAAAGGCGGCCACGCTGATTTTGAGGGCGCTGTTGCCGCCTAAAGTCTACAAGGCAATTTTGAGTGGGGGGGCCGTCTATCCGTTTGAACGGAATGACCACCGGGTGACGGCATGGAAAAGAGCCGTGATTGCACCGGGCCGCTGCGCCTTTTGCGGTGCAGAAAAAGACCTGGAGGCTCACCACATCATTGGGTGGGCAGAATGGCCGCAAGGCCGCACTGATGTGAGCAATGGGCTTTGCCTGTGCCATAAATGCCACACGGAGGAGCACCGCTTTTCTCCTGCCTATCACATGATGCTTGCGAGGGGCGGGTGATTTTGTGGCCAAAATCACTGACCGGCAGCGCAAGAAAATCATAGCTGACTATGTGCAGCTTGAGAATTACAGCGCAGTGGCAAGGCTTCATGGTGTGACCCGAAACACGGTTAAAGCCATCGTGCTGGCGGACAAAGAAACTGCCGAAAAATGCCGCCTTAAAAAAGCAGAGAATACGGTGGCAGTTTTGGAGCATATGAGCCGCCAAAAAGACAAGGTGTGTGGACTGCTGGACCGGCTGATTGATGCCATGGATGACCCGGTAAAGATGGACTGCTCCACCCTGCCACAACTGGCCACCGCTCTGGGCATATTGGTGGACAAGTACACCGCCGATGAGGCCCGCACCAATGGCATCCCCCAGGAAAACAACATCTTTGAGGTCATTGACCAGAGCACCAGAGAGGAGATAGACACGGATGAGATACCAGAAATTGAGCCCCCGGCAAAATCTGGCCATGACCTGGTGGAATAGGCCGGGCTTTGAGGGCTATGACGGCATCATCTGTGACGGCTCCATCCGATCTGGCAAGACCGTGGCCATGACCGTGGGCTTTATCATGTGGGCCATGAGCCGCTTTCAAGGCCAAAACTTTGCACTGTGCGGCAAGACCATTGAGAGCTTGCGGCGCAATGTGACCTCCAACCTGCCCAACTGGCTGGCCGGGGTGTTTTCTTTCCGGGAGTACCGCACGGAAAACAAGATTGTGGTGACCGCCGCCGGGCGGAGCAACAACTTTTACCTGTTCGGCGGGCGGGATGAAAGCAGCGCCTCTCTCATCCAGGGCATCACCCTGGCGGGCGTTCTGCTGGATGAGGTGGCCCTCATGCCCCGCTCCTTTGTGGAGCAGGCCTGTGCCCGCTGCTCCGTGGATGGCTCAAAGCTCTGGTTTAATTGCAACCCAGAGGGACCCTCCCATTGGTTTTATCTCACCTGGGTGCTGGAGGCCGCCAAGCGGAACATGCTGCACCTCCATTTCACCATGGATGACAACCTCAGCCTCTCCGCCGCCGTCAAGGCCAGGTATGAGAGCCTTTACTCCGGCGTGTTTTATGACCGCTTCATCCGGGGCCTCTGGGTGGTGGCGGAGGGGCTGATTTATACCATGTTCAACAAGGACTTTCATGTGGTGCCGGATGTTCCACGGCCCTATGACCGCTATTACATTTCTATCGACTACGGCACCGCAAATCCCACCAGCATGGGGCTCTGGGGCCGGGCAAGCGGGAAATGGTATCGCATCCGGGAGTATTACTACAACAGCCGCAAGGTGGGCCGCCAGCTCACCGATGAGGAATATTATGCAGAGCTGGAAAAGCTGGCTGGTGATCTGCCCATCCGGGCGGTCATCGTTGACCCCTCAGCGGCCAGCTTTATTGAGGCCATCCGGCGGCACGGGCGCTTTTATGCTGAAAAGGCCTCCAACTCTGTGTTGGCGGGCATCCGGGATGTGGCCACCAGGCTCCAGAGCGGGGACATCTTCATCTGCTCCTGCTGTACGGACTGCATCCGGGAGTTTGGGCTTTACCGCTGGGACGAAAAGGCTCCCATGGACCGGCCTATCAAGGAGAATGACCATGCCATGGATGATGTGCGCTATTTTGTCCACAAGGTCTTTGCGCCCGAGATTTTCAGCTTTTGAGGTGTACTTTTATGCAGGTAAACATTTTGGGGGCCGTATATGAATGTGAATATAAGCTCCCTGAGCAGGACAAGGCATTGACTAAGTGTGACGGCTACTGTGACAGCTCTATCCGGCGCATTGTTGTAAAGGACTACACGGATGATGACCGCCGGGAGCCCATGGCACTGGCCAACCTGGATGCCTACAAGCGCAAATGTATGCGCCATGAAATTGTCCATGCGTTTTTACATGAGAGCGGATTGACGGTAAACTCCGCCAATGTCGAGGCCTGGGCGTCCTGTGAGGAGATTGTGGACTGGATTGCCATACAGGGGCCCAAAATTTATGCCGCCTGGCATCAGGCGGCTTGTCTGGAGGTGATGCACGGTGGTGGTGCTTAATTTGCGGGATGATTGCGTGGCCAGAACGGCCACCAATTTCCGCCGGGGCATGACGGACAAGCGCTTTTTGGAGCTTGAAATCACGGCCTGGCTGGGCTCCAAAGAGCGAAAACGGCAGCTTGAGGGTGAGGCCTACTATGACGGGGACCAAGCCGTGCTCCGCCGCAAGCGCCTGGCACTGGATGATGACGGCAAGCCCATTGTGCTGGAGCATCTGCCCAACAACCGGCTGGTCAACAACATCTACTCCAAAATGGTGGACCAGAAAACCAATTATTCCTTTGGGCGGCCCTTTTCCTTTGACACCGAAAACAAAGCCTATGCGGCGGCCCTCTCTACTGTGTTCGGCTCCCGTTTCCGCCGGACCATGCACAACATTGGTGAGGGGGCCTGGATAGGCGGCAAGAGCTGGGTGTACCCCTATTATGACCAAAACGGGGAGCTGGCTTTCCAGCGCTTTCCGGCGGATGAGGTCCTGCCGTTCTGGGCGGATGCAGACCACACCATCCTGGATGCCGCCGTCCATGTCTATGTGGTGCTGGAGTACGATGAAACCGAACAGACCAAGGATGTGGTCAAGGTGGAGGTCATGCACGGCGGCGGCGTGGACTGTTTTGTCCGCCGGGATGACGGGACCCTTGAGCCGGACGATTTTGCCCGGTCCGGGCCCTACATCACCACCACGGACCCCCAGACGGGCAAGGAAACCAGCTATAATTGGGAGCGCATCCCCCTGGTGTGCTTTAAGAGCTCCCACCATGAAATCCCTCTCCTGTCCAGGGTGAAATGCCTGCAAGACGCCTACAACAACATCATCTCCAACTTTGCCAACCAGATGGAGGAGGACATCCACTCCACCATCCTGGTCATCAAGAACTATGACGGGGAGGACCTGGGGCGGCTCCGGGCCAACCTGGCCACCTACGGCATCATCAAGGTCCGCTCCTATGAGGGCTCTGAGGGCGGCGTGGACACCCTCCAGATTGAGGTCAACGCCGAAAACTACAAGGTCCTGCTCTCCCTGCTCAAGGATGCCATCATTGAGAACGCCAGGGGCTATGACGCCAAGGATGACCGCATGAGCGGCAACCCCAACCAGATGAATATACAGAGCATGTACTCTGATATTGACCTGGACGCCAACGGCATTGAAATGGAGTTTCAAGCCTCCATGGAGGAGCTGCTCTGGTTTGTCAACCAACACCTGGCCAACACGGGACGGGGGAATTTTGAGGGCACGGAGGTCAAGGTCATCTTTGACCGGGATGTCCTCATCAATGAAACTGAGGTCATCAACAACTGCAAGAACTCCGTGGGCATCCTCTCTGATGAAACCATTGTGAAAATGCACCCCTGGGTGAGCGACCCGGAGCAGGAGCTCCAGCGCATCAAGGACGAAAAGGAGGAGGCCATGGCCGACCCCTACCAGGCCGCCTTTATGAAAAACCGGCAGAACGGCGGGGACGGCTCCGGCAACCCCGTGACCGGCCAGGACGGCGGTGACGGCAATGCCCAGGAATAACCTCCAGCGCAATGCGGACTATTGGGCCCAGCGCATGAAAAACATGGAGGACGCCCTGCTGGACCAGTCATACTCCTATGTGGAAAATCTGGATGCTCAATTCCGGGCCGCTGAGGCTGAGATTGAGCGCCAGATGTCCGTATGGTACAGGCGCTTTGCCGCCAACAATGACATCACTCTGGCAGACGCCAAGCGGCTGCTCAACAGTGGTGAGCTGGCGGAGTTTCGCTGGACGGTTGAGGACTACATCAAGCATGGCGAGGAAAACGCCCTCACCGGGGCCTGGATGAAAGAGCTGGAGAACGCCAGCGCCAGGGTCCACATCTCCCGGCTGGATGCCCTCAAAATCCAGCTCCAGCAGCAGGCGGAGCTCCTCTATTCCAACCAGCTTGACTACATAGACCGGGCCGCCCGGCAATCCTACGCCGGGAGCTACTACCACACGGCCTATGAGGTCCAAAAGGGCCTGGGCGTGGGCTGGACCATGCAGGCCATCAATGAGGGGACCATCACCAAGGTCCTCTCCCGGCCATGGACCACGGACGGCCAGACTTTCCGGGACCGCTGCTGGACCAACAAGCAGAGCCTTGTGAACAGCGTCAACACCCAGCTCACCCAGATGATTATACGGGGAGAGGCTCCAGACCGGGCCATCTCCGCCATCTCCAAGCAGTTTGAGGTGTCCCGCTCCAAGGCGGGCCGCCTGGTGATGACGGAAAGCGCCTATTTCTCCAGCGCCGCTCAAAAGGACTGTTTCAACGCCCTGGGCGTAGAGAAATACAGGATTGTGGCCTCTTTTGACCGGGACACCTGCGGCCTGTGTTCGGCGCTGGACGGCAAGGTGTTCAAGATGTCGGACTACCAGGTGGGGCTCACCGCTCCGCCGTTCCATCCCTGGTGCCGCTGCTGCACCGCCCCCTACTTTGAGGACATGGAGGGCCTGGGGGAGCGCTGGACCCGCAACCCGGACGGCACCACCACAAAGGTCCCGGCAAACACCACCTTTGCCCAATGGCGGCAGAGCTTTGTGCAGGGACCTACTCCTGGTTTACAGGTGGCCTCCGGGAGTGGTACAATGGCCGCAAAGGCAACCACGCATTTCCAGAGTGTTGTGCAGGGCTTGCCCGCATCTCCCAGCGGCTACACGGACGCCCTGGAGCAACACTATGCGTCCGGCAATCAGACGGCCCAGGCCGCCTTTGAGCGCTATGTCCAGCCCGGCTCCGTGGCGGACGGGGCTTTCTCCGGCACGCCGCATTTTGACAGCCGCATCCAAAAGGTTAAAATGAATTTTGCCAACGACATGACGGACCCCAGAGGCCCAGCAACAACCTTTTTCCATGAACACGGCCATTATATTGATTTTATGTCGTGCGCCGGGAGCGGCTACACATCCATGCAGACGCCAGACTTTGGCGACGCCTTGAAAAAGGACTTTGAGGCCTATGTCAGGGCTACCATGAAAGCCCACGGCACAAAGAGAAAGACGGATGCCTATGCAATCATCTCTCAGGAGCTCCGTGGGGCGCTGCCCAATGCAATCTCCGATCTGTTCGGCGGAATGTCCCGCAACAAGTGCGCTGGCACATACGGCCATTGGAACACACGCTACTGGACCTACTCCGGGATGCTGGAGAAAGAGGCCTTTGCCCACATGTTTGCCGCTCAATTCGATGCTGACCGCTACGCTTTGATGCAGAAATACTTTCCCACCGCTTTGGCGGAGTTTGAGAAACTGCTGAAAGGGGTGACAACGCCATGATTAAGTATTCCGATGTGACAACCAACCAGGAGCTCCAGGAGGCCGTCACCGCCTATGAGCAGGCCTTTGGAGGCCGCTTTGTGGGGGATGAGCCGGGCCCCGGCCTGGTGTATCTGGACGCCAACGGGACCTCCTACGGCCCCCCGGACGGCTACACCAAAGAGGACCTGCTCACGGCTCTGGAGGGGGGCAAGGACACCCTCCCCTCTATCTGGACCAATTTGGATGGGCTGGATATTGACCCAGACATCCTTTACTGACCCGATGATAAAAGCATCGTGCTGAAAAGCACGGTGCTTTTTTCATACCCAAATACCGCCGGGCCCCGGCGGAAACCAACAGGGGCGCTGCCATACCGGGACTGGCCGGACACAAGGAAAGCAGATAACAGGAGGTAACGCAACATGAAACTTTTATGGCTCAAGGAAATCATTGGCGATGCCTACACGGAGGACATGGACGCCGCCGCCTGCCAGGCGATTGGCAAGGACTTTGTTGCCCGTGCGGACTTCAACGCCAAAAACACCCGTGTCAAGGAGCTGGAGGCCCAGGTGGGCCAGCTTGAGGAGGCCGCCAAGGGACACGCCAAGCAGCTTGAGGAGCTGAAAAAGTCCGCTGGCGACAACGAGGAGCTGACCCGCAAGATTGGCGAACTGGAGCAGCAGAACAAGGCGGACAAGGCCGCTTATGAGAAAGAGCTGGCCACTATCCGGCTGACTGCCGCCGTGGACGCCGAACTCACCGCCGCCGGAGCCAAGAACAACACCGCTGTCCGGGCTCTCCTGGCCGACTACCTCAAGGACGCCAAGATTGAGGACGGCAAGGTGGTGGCCAAGGTGAACAATGAGAGCATCACCCTGGCCGCCAAAATCGAGGCCATGAAAAAGGACGCCAACACGGACTTTCTCTTTGGGAGCACCGGGGCCAAGCTGACCGGCTGGAAACCCGGCGACCCCGACACCGGGCGGAAACCCGGCGAGGGGAAAAAGCCCTCTGAGATGTCCTATTCCGAGCTGGCGGCTTTCCTGGCCGAAAACCCGGACGCCAAGCTGGAATGAGGTGACAACATGCGAAACATCACAACCCCTGCCAAAGCCGTGTCTTTTGAGGACGCCTTGAGAAATCTGGCGGCCAAGCTGACCGGCAAGCCCGCCGCATCCCTGCCCCGCACCCAGGAGGCCGTGGTGCAGTACATTGCGGACAACATCTCCTCCGTGAAAGAGCTGACGGACGCCCTGGCCAAAGAGCTGGCCATCCGGCTGACCCAGGAGCTTGCGGAGGCCATTGTCCAGGAAGTCATGGACCGTCTGGCCCCTGCGGGCACGGGGGCGGCCCAGGACGGCCCGGAGGATGAGCCGGAGGGTGATGATACCACCGGCACCAAAGAGGCCCCCAGGGGCCGCAAGCGCAAGCCCAACACCAACTAATTTGCAGAAAGGAAGATTGAACTATGCCTAACACCAAGTTTGACGCCAAGTCTTTCAATCCCCAGGCTTTCAAGTATGCGGTGGACCGCATCCCCCGCACCCGCCTCAATGAAATGCGGAAGTCCAGAGCGCTGGCGGGCAACCCCGACATCCGGGATGTGTTCAGCACCCAGGGCGGCACCGGCTATGCCCGCATCGCCATGCGGGGCCTGCTGGACGGCGATGCCGTCAACTATGACGGCCAGACCGACATCACCGCCACCTCCACCAAGACCTTTGAGCAGGGCGTGGTGGTCATTGGCCGTGCCAAGGCCTGGACTGAAAAGGACTTTTCCTTTGACATCACCGGCGGCATTGACTGGATGGACAATGTAGCCCAGCAGGTTTCCGAGTATTGGCAGGACATTGACCAGGACACCATCCTGGCCATCCTCAAGGGCGTCTTTGCCATGACCAGCGGCCAGAGCGCTGAGTTTGTGACCAAGCACACCTATGAGGTGGCGGGCAACATGGAGGCCACCACCATGAACAGCGCCACCGCCCAGGCCTGCGGTGACCGCAAGAAGAAGTTTTCTCTTGTGTTCATGCACTCTGTCCCCGCCACCAACCTGGAAAACCTCAACCTGCTCACCGCCCTCAAGTACACCGACAAGGACGGTGTGACCCGTGACCTGACCCTCTACACCTGGAACGGCAAGACCGTTGTGGTGGATGACGGGATGCCCGCCGAGGAGGGCTATTTCCCCGCCGCCTCCACCGATGAGGGGGCGCTCCAGGTCAAGGCCTCCGGCGCTACTGACGGCCAGATCAACCAGGCGGAGGTCACCCCCTACTTTGGCGAGGGCACCCCTGCGGCGGACAGCTATGTGGTCCCCGGCACCCGCTACACCACCTATGTGCTGGGCGAGGGCGCTATCAGCTTTGAGGACATCGGTGCCAAGGTCCCCTATGAAATGGCCCGTGACCCCAAGACGGACGGCGGTGTGGACACCCTCTACACCCGCCAGCGCAAGGTGTTCTCTCCCTTTGGCATCTCCTACGAAAAGAAAAGCCAGACCACTCTCTCCCCCACGGATGCAGAGCTGGCCAACGGTGCCAACTGGTGCCTGGTCCACTCCGGCGAGGAGGAGGAAAACGACCGTTCCTACATCGCCCACAAGGCCATCCCCATTGCCCGCATCCTCTCCAGAGGCTAAGGACATGGAGGGCGTGTATGAGGCCGTGGTGGACCGGCTGGCCATGCTGGGCTACACTGTCACGGACGATGACGAAACCGGCCTTAAATACACCATCCGCAAGTGTGAGGCGGAGCTTTTGGCGAACATCAACCACCGAAAGCTCCCGCCTCCTCTTTTTTACACCCTTGTGGACATGGTGGCCGGTCATTTCCTGTTTGATAAGAAAGCCGCCGGAGGGCTTGACGGGCTGGAGGGCTTTGACTTCAACGCCCCCGCCAAGAGTATCACGGAGGGGGACATCTCCGTGACCTTTGCCGGGGCCAGCGATGGTGCAAGCAATGCGGAAAGCCGCTTTGACGCCATGCTGGCCCAGCTCATGCACCCGGCAGAGAGCACCCTGGCGGCTTTTCGGAGGCTGAGATGGTAGTCCCCGCCGCCTACAAAAAGGCCATCCAGAGCCTCTGGACCGGCCTGGCCACCATCACCGTGCGGCAGGGTGTGCTCAACCCTGCCAATGGCCGCACGGAGCCGGTGGAGAAAGTGACGGCCTCCGGCCTACCCTGCCGCATTTCCCACCAGACCGTCAAGAGCACCGAACCCACCGAGGAGGCGGCCCTGGTGGCCCAGACGGTGACGCTCTACATTGACCCGTCCGTGGACATCCCGGAGGGCTCTAAAATCACGGTGACCCAGAACGGCGTCACCCGTGACTATGAGCGGAGCGGCAAACCTGCCGTTTACACCTGCCACCAGGAGGTCCCCCTGGAGCTTTTCAAGGAGTGGGCCTAATGCGCTGGGGCAATGTTGATTATAAGCAGCTCCAGCGGCTCCGGGACAACCTGCAAAAGCTCCAGGACATGGACCTGGACAAATTCTGTGAGGACGTGTCCAAAGAGCTGGCGGCCCGGCTGCTGGCCCTGGTCATCCCCCGCACACCCGTGGGGCAATACCCACGGAGCAGCGGGAAAAAGGGCGGCACCCTGCGCCGGGGCTGGACCGCAAAAACGGAGGCGGAGGCCTCCGGCGGCGGCAAGGTGGACCCCACGGCCTACGCCAACGCCCTGCCGGTGTTCAAACGGGGGCGGACCTTTTACATTGAGGTCATCAACCCGGTCCACTATGCAAGTTATGTGGAGTTTGGGCACCGCACGGCTGGCGGAGGCGGCTGGGTGGCGGGTCAATATTTCCTGACCCTATCTGAGCGGGACCTGGAGCGGGTGGCCCCCAGCGTGATTGAGAAAAAGCTGGAGGCGCTGCTGAGGGAGGCTTTCAATGTCTGAAATCAGTTTTAGCAGTATTTATGACGGCGTGAGCCTTGCGCTGCACGCCGCTTTTCCTGCTGTGCAGGTACACGGCGGGAATGTCAAGCAGGGCCTCAACCCTGGGGACCTCAATGTGGTCATGCCCTCCGCCGGGCAGAGCAAACAGGTGGGAGAGCGGTTTCTCCGCACCCCTACCCTGGATGTCATCTACTACCCCAAGGTGGGGGTGGCGGAGTGCTGCGAGGTGGCAGATCAGCTCACCATGCTCCTGCGGGACATCACCACCCCGGAGGGGGACCTCATCCATTGCACCAACTGCGAATGGACCATTGAGGAGGGCGTCCTGCATGTGCTGGTGAGCTATGACCACCACGCCTACATCCCCCAGGAGCCGGTCCTCATGGAAACCCTTGATATTGAAATGGAGGGATAAGCATGGCGCAAGCCAAGACCACAAACGCCGAAAAGGTCACCGAGGCCGCTACCTACAAAAAGGAGCAGCTTGTGGCCTCCAAGCGATATGCCAACCGGCGGGACCTCATCCGGGCTCTGCTGGAGGACGGCAAGGCCTACACCTTGAATGAGGTGGACGGGCTGATTGAGAAGTACATGAAAGGAAAGGTGAACTAATATGGCGCTGGGCGGCGGCACCTGGCAGGTCCAAAACAAGGTCCTGCCCGGTTACTATGTCAATTTTTCCAGTGTGCCCAGGGCGTCTGCGGCCCTCTCTGACAGAGGCTATGCGGCAGCGCCTTTTGAGCTGAGCTGGGGCCCGGAGGGCACGGTTTTCCCTGTCACCTCCGGGGAGTTTCAGAAAAACAGCAAAACCATTTTTGGCTATGGCTATGACCACCCCAAGATGCTCCCCCTGCGGGAGATTTTCACCCACGCCATCACCGTCTACTGCTACCGCCTGGGCTCTGGAGCCGTCAAGGCATCCAACACCCTGGCCACGGCTAAGTATGGCGGCGTGAGAGGCAACGACATCACCATTGTGGTGGCTGCCAACGTGGATGAGCCGGACCTGTGGGACGTGACCACCTATGTTGACGGCGTGGCCGTTGACACCCAGACCGTTGAGGATGCTGAGGCCCTGGTGAGCAATGATTGGGTGGACTTCAAGACGGAGGCCACCCTGTCCGCATCTGCCGGGATGCCTCTGACCAACGGGGCGGATGCCACCACCATCAACGGCGAGGCTCACCAGGCCTTTTTGGACAAGATTGAGCCCTATGCCTACAACGCCCTGTGCTGCCCTGCGTCTGATGCCACCACCGTGCGGCTTTACCAGCAGTTTTGCAGCCGGGTCCGTGATGAGGTGGGCAGCAAATTCCAGCTTGTGGCCTGGCAGCCGTCCACGGCGGACTATGAGGGCATCATTGGCGTGTGGAACACTGTGACCCACTCCACCATTGCCGATGTGCCCACCCACTCCCTGGTGTATTGGGTGGCTGGTGCCCAGGCGGGCTGTGCGGTCAATAAATCCCTCACCAACTTCAAGTATGACGGGGAGCTGACCATTGACACGGACTACACCCAGGCAGAGCTGGAGGCGGCCCTCAAGGCTGGCAAGTTTATCTTCCACAACGTCAACGGGGACACCAGAGTGCTTGAGGACATCAACACCCTGCTCACCCTGTCCGACACCAAGGGGGAAATTTTCCAGAGCAACCAGACCATCCGGGTGTGTGACCAGATTGCCAATGACGCGGCGGTGCTGTTCGGCCAAAAGTATCTGGGCACCGTGCCCAATGACGCCTCTGGCCGTGCCTCCCTCTGGGGGGACATCACCAAGCTCATCCAGCAGCTTGATGACATCCGTGCCGTGGAGAATTTTGACCCGGAGATTGTGACCTGTGAGCAGGGTGACAGCAAAAAGGCCGTCCTCTGCGTGGTCAATGGGCTCAACGTGGTCAACGCCATGGCCCAGCTCTACATGAGCGTTATCATCCAGTAAAGGAGGGAATGAGAAATGCCTGGACCGATTATGAACACCCAGGACGCTGTGAGCGCCAATTTTGCGGAGTGTTTTGTCACCCTGGACGGCACCCGCTACTCCATGCTTATGGCCAAGGAGTTTGAGGGCACGGCCTCTGTCAACACCGCCGAGGTCTACAAGCTGGGCAGCGTGGTGGTGGGCCACAAGGCTCAGACCGTTGCCTTGTCTTTCTCCATGACCATCTACAAATGCACGGAGATTTTTGACCTGGTGGTGGAGAACTTCATCAAGACCGGCGTGATGCCCACCTTTGACATCCAGACCTCCAATGATGACCCCGCCACCACTGTGGGCCGGAGCACCAAGATTTACAACAACTGCATCCTGGACGGTGATGTGCTGCTGTCCATGTTCAATGCAGAGGGTGATTTTGTCGAGCAGTCTATTGAGGGCTATTGTGACAGCTTTACCCGTCCCGAACAGTACACCAACCCGGCCTACATGTAAGGCCGCATAACACAAAAGGAGGAAATCATCCATGAGTAACCTGTCCGCTTTCATGCGTGCCAATGTTGAGCAGATTGAGAACCACAAATATGCCGCCTCCCCCCGTATCAAGGGGGAGGACGGCAAGCCCATGGAGTGGGAAATCTGCTGCATCTCTGCCGATGAGTATGCCCGCATCCGCTCCGGCTGCATCCGCCAGGTCCCCGTGCCCGGCAAAAAGGGCCAGTACACCCAGCAGCTTGACACCTACACTTTCCAGGCCAAGGTGGCCGCCCGCTGCACCGTGTTCCCGGACCTCAACAATGCGGCGCTCCAGAATGATTGGGGCGTGGCCAAGCCGGAGGAGCTGATTGGCAAGCTGCTCATCGGCGGCGAGTTTGACGATTATGTCACGGAGGTTTTCCAGGTCAACGGTTTCAAGACCGATGATGACGTGGTGGCCGAGGCAAAAAACTAATTTTGGACGGTGACCCGGAGGCCAATTTTGCCCATTTTTGCCTGCAAAAGTTTGGCTGGGAGCCGTCCAAGTTTTTAGACCTGCCTGTCAAGGAGCGGGCCTTTGTCATCGCATCCATCCAGGTGCGGGGCGAGGACGAAAAGAAACGGGAGGCAGAACTGAAAAGCAAGATGAGAAAAGGCAAATCAAAACGGAAGTGAACCGGGGCCCCCGCTGTATGGCGGGGGCCTAATTCTTAAAAAGGGGGTGAAACCGTGGCAACAATCAGGTCCCAGATGGTCCTAAATGACGGCATCAGCGGTGTGCTCAGAAAAATCAACACGGCGCTCAACACCACCCTCAATGCCTTTGAGCAGGTCCAGCGTGCCTCCGGGCGGGCTGTGGACACGGCTCAAATCCAGGCGGCCAGAGCTGCGCTTGTGGAGGCCAACCGTGAGGTTGATGACATGGCGGAGGGCTACCGCCGGGCGGCTCAACAGGAGGAAGTGCTCAACAAGGGCCTCCGCAACGGCACGAGCGCTGCGGATGGGCTGCTGGGCAAGGTCAAAGGCATTGTGGCCACGCTGGCCGCCGGAGCGGGCGCAAAAGCGCTCCTGGGGCTGTCTGATAAGCTGACCAGCACCACGGCCCGCCTCAGTTTCCTTGTGGATGACGGGGGCTCTGTGGATAAGCTGGAGCAGAAAATCATGGCATCTGCCCAGCGCTCCAGGGCGGCCTACCTGGACACCGCCTCCGCCATTGCCAGCATGGGCGCAAACGCTGGCCGGGCTTTTGAAAGCAATGATGAGCTCATCGGCTTTATGGAGCTCATCAATAAGAGCTTTGTCATTGGCGGCGCTACGGCGGAGGGCCAGGCCGCCGCCATGCTCCAGCTCACCCAGGCCATGGCCGCCGGTGCCCTCCGGGGCGAGGAGCTCAACTCCATCCTGGAGAACGCCCCCGGCATTGCCCGTGCCATTGAGAGCTACATGGGCATTGCGGAGGGCTCCATCAAGCAATATGCGGAGCAGGGCCTCATCACCGCTGAGGTGGTCAAAAACGCCATGTTTGCCTCTGCGGATGAAATCAATGCCAAGTTTGAAAGTATGCCCCTAACCTGGGGCCAGATTGCCACCAAGATGCAAAACACGGCCCTGGCGGCCTTTGACCCTGTGCTCACACGGCTCAACCAGGTGGCAAACAGCGCTCAGTTTAACACGGTCATCAACGGGACCATCAATGGGCTGGCCATGCTGGCCACGGTGGCCACCGGCGTGCTGGACCTCCTCATCAACGGAGCCGCCTTTGTGGTGGACAACTGGAGCTGGATAAGCCCCATCGTCTACGGCCTGGTGGCCGCCTTTATCGCCTACAATGCCGTGGCCCTCATCACCAATGGCATCAACGCCGCCATGGCGCTGGCCGAGGGTGTAAAAGCGGCGGCATTGATGATGAGCACCGGGGCCACCTTTGCCCAGACTGCGGCTCAGTACGGGCTCAATGCGGCCCTGCTGGCCTGTCCCATCACCTGGATTGTGGTGCTGGTCATCGCCCTTGTGGCGGCCATCTACGCCGCCTGTTCGGCCATCGCCAAGTTTACCGGCATCGCCAACAGCGGCTTTGGCGTCATCTGCGGCGGCATCAATGTGGTGGTGCAATTCTTTGTCAACCTGGGCTTGACCATCGCCAACATTGCCCTGGGCATCTGGAACGCCCTGGGGGCCTGTGCTCAAAACATCGGCATTGCGTTCAGCAATGTCATCTCCGGCGTGCAGGCCTGGTTTTACAACCTGCTCTCCACGGCGCTCACCGTGGTGGCCGGTATCTGTGAGGCGCTGAACAAGTTGCCCTTTGTGGAGTTTGACTATTCCGGCATCACCAATGCGGCCAGCGACTACGCCGCCAAGGCGGCGGAGGCCTCCGGCAACATCCAGGACTTTGTGAGCATCGGGGACGCTTTCAATGAGGGCATGAGCACCTTTGACACCTGGCAGGACGGCTGGGTGGGGGACGCTTTCAACGCTGGAGCCAACTGGGGTGACGGCGTGGCCAGCGGCATCTCTGACGCCGTGGGCGGCCTGTTTGATATGGACCTGGGCGCTGCTACGGACTACGGAGCAAGCGGCCTGGGCACCGGCGGATATGGTGACTTTGCCATGGATGACCTTTTGGGCAACACCGGGCAGACCGCCGCCAACACCGGGGCCGCCGCCGACGCCCTCAGCACCTCCACGGAGGAGCTGGAGTATTTGCGGGACATTGCGGAGCGGGACGCCATCAACCGTTTCACCACGGCGGAGGTCCGCATTGATATGACCGGCATGACCAACCGCATTGAGGGCGGTGCCGATCTGGACGGCGTTATCTCCACCCTCACAGACGGCTTTACAGAGGCCCTGCTGACGGCGGCGGAGGGTGTCCATGCGTAAATACTACCCGCCGCAAGAAACACGGAGTTTTTTCCAATGGAAAAAAAAAGGAGGGCTTTGAGATGAGCTACACCTGCTATCTGGGCGGGGCCCTTTGGCCCACCCCGGAAAAGCTCCAGGTGAAAATCAAGGGGAAAAACAAAACCCTGGTCCTATTGAATGAGGGGGAGGTCAATTTCCTGCGGGCCCCTGGCCTCACGGAGCTCACCGTCCCCTTTGACCTGCCCATGCTCACCGGCACCCGGTCCCCGGACTACTACCTGGGGCTGCTGGAGCGCATGAAAACCAACAAGGAAACCACCCAATTCATGCTGGTGCGGGTGGCCCCCTCCGGGGGGATGCTTTTTGACACCAGCATCAAGGTGAGTGTGGAGGACTACAACATCACCGAGGACGGCAAAAAGGGCCTGGATGTGGCCGTGGATGTCAACCTCAAGCAATGGCGGGACTACGGCACCAAGACGGTGACCGTGGAGGAGCCCAAGGATGAGAGCACCACCCCCACCGTGACGGTGGAAAAGGAACGGGACGCCAGCACGGCCCCCACGGCCAAGACCTACACCGTCAAGGCCGGTGACAGCCTCTGGGCCATCGCCGCCAAATATTACGGCAACGGGGCCGACTACAACAAAATTTTCAACGCAAACACGGATAAAATCAGCAATCCCAACCTCATCTATCCGGGGCAGGTGCTCACTCTCCCATGACCTATGAGCTGCTGATACAGCACCAGGGGACCATCATGCTGCCCCCCGTGGTGGAGAATGTGAGCATTGAGTGGGAACGCCAAGGACAGCCCGGCAAGCTCACGGCGGAGGTGGTCAAGACCCCCGGCCTGAGTTTCCAAGAGGGGGACCCGTGCCGTTTTTCCGTGGACGGCACCCCCGTCTTTTATGGCTTTGTGTTTGAGAAATCCCGCAAGGGCAGCACGGATGAAATCATCCAAATCACCGTTTATGACCAGCTCTACTACCTCAAGAACAAGGACACCTATGTCTACACCAACAAGACCGCCGCCGATGTGATACGCATGATTGCGGAGGACTTCCAGCTCAATGTGGGGGACCTGGAGGACACCGGCTACACCATCGGGAGCCGGGTGGAGGACAACCAGACCCTCTTTGACATCATCCAGACCGCATTGGACGAAACCCTCAAGGCCACCTCTCAGATGTATGTGCTGTATGACGATGTGGGCAAGCTGACCCTCAAAAACATTGGCAGCATGAAACTGGGCCTGCTCATAGATGAGGACACGGCTGGGGACTTTGACTATAAAAGCTCCATCGCCTCCCAGACCTATGACAAAATCAAGCTCTCCTATGAGAACAAGGACACCGGGGCGAGGGAGATTTTTGTGGCCCAGGACAGCTCCAACATCAACCAATGGGGCGTCCTGCAATACTATGAAAAGCTGGACAGCACCACCAACGCCAAGGCCATGGCAGACGCCCTGCTGGACCTCTACAACACCAAAACCCGCACGCTCAAGCTGCGGGATGTGCTGGGGGACATCCGGGTGAGGGCCGGGACCCTGCTGGTGGTCATGCTGGGGCTGGGTGACATCAATGTGTCCAGCTATCTCATGGTGGAGCAGGTCAAGCACTCTTTCAACAATGAGCAGCATTTGATGGACCTAAACATGCGAGGTGGTACTTTTGTCACTTGATATTAACCAACTGGTCAAACTGGTCAAGCAGGCCGCCGTGGAGGCCGTCCAGGCAGGCGCTCCCATGAGCGGGGGCTATGGCTATGTGACCTCCACCTCTCCGCTTGAAATCACCGTTGACCAAAAGAAGATATTGACCGAGGCCCAGCTCATCCTCACGGACGCCGTGAGGGATTACACCGTGGAGATGACCACCTTGCCGGAGTATCACGAAACCGAGGAAACCAGCGGCGGGGCCGGGGACGCCGCCTTTGCCCCCCACAAGCACCGATACCAGGGCAAGAAAAAGTGGAAAGTCCACAACGCCCTCCAGATGGGTGAGAAAGTCATCCTGATACGGTGCGATGGGGGGCAGCAGTACATTGTCCTGGGCAGATGGGAGGCGAGGACATAATGGCCACACTACCGACCACCGGCGATGATCTGGACCTCATCACCTTTGCGGTGGAAACCCAGCCCAGCTACACCCACAAGCTGAACATTGACCGCAACCGGGTGAGAGGCATGACGGATGAGCGGGATGCCGTCCTCCAGGCCGTTTACCTCATTCTGAATGTGGAGCGCTACGCTTTCCCCATTTATTCCCGCAACTACGGCTCCGAGCTGTCCGATCTGATAGGCAAGCCCAAAGACTACGCCATGAGCGAGATAAAGCGGCGCATCACGGAGGCCCTGCTCCAGGATGACCGCATCACCTCCCTGGACGGCTGGGAATTTGAAACGGGCAGAAATTGGGTCACGGCCCGGTTTACCGTCCACACAATCTATGGCGATGTGAGCGCCGAAAAGGAGGTTGACATCTGAATGTTTGAGAACATGACCTATGAGGCGCTGCTGGCCAGGGCGCTCTCCAGGGTGACCTCCCCGGTGGACAAGCGTGAGGGCTCCATGGTGATGAACGGCGTGGCCCCGTCCATGGCGGAGCTGGCCCAGCTCTACATTGCGGCGGACTTTGTTTTCCAGGCCACCTACATTGCCACGGCTCCCCGTGAATACCTCATCAAGCGGGCCCATGACCGCAACATGGACCCCTACCCGGCCAGCCCCGCCGTCTATCGGGCGGAGTTTAACATTGAGGTCCCGGTGGGGACCCGTTTCTCCTGCGAGGACCTCAACTTTGTGGTCACCGCCCGCATGGACCCGGAGGAGGACACGGAAACCGGCCTCAGCCACCAGGTCACCTGTGAAACCCCCGGAGCGGCGGCCAATAACTACGGCGGCACCCTCATCCCGGTGGAATATGTGCAGGGGCTCACCCGTGCAGAACTGGTGGAGCTCCTCATCCCTGGCGATGATGAGGAGGAAACGGAGGCTTTCCGCCAACGTGTGCTGGATAGCTTTCAATCCCAGGCCTTTGGCGGCAACCAGGCAGACTACCGGGAAAAGGTGCTGGCCATGAACGGCGTGGGGGACCTCAAAATCCACCCTGTCTGGAATGGCGATATAGCCCCGGCCAGCCTCATCCCGGATGAGGCCGTTGACACCTGGTACACCAGCACCATCTCCACGGTGAGCGGCACGGTGGCCGCCTGGCTCACGGCTGTCTACACGGCGGCCAAAGAGAAAAAGCTCACGGTGGGCGGCACGGTCAAGCTGGTCATCATGGCCTCCGACTACAAAGCCCCCACGCCCACGCTGCTGGAGGAAATCCAGACCGCCATTGACCCGGAGCAGAACGCCGGGGAGGGCCTGGGGCTGGCCCCCATCGGCCATGTGGTCCATGTGACCGGCGTGACGCCGGAGGAGGTGGACATTGAGCTCCACCTGACCTATGCCTCCGGGTGGGATTGGGAGGCCGTCAAAAGCTATGTGGAGGCCGTCATTGACGCCTATTTTGTGGAGCTGTCCCAGGATTGGGCCAGCTCCGATTTTTTGACCGTCCGCATTTCGCAGATTGAAAGCCGCATCCTCTCCGAGTGCTCCAACATGGTGACAGACATCGGCGGCACCAAAATCAACGGCCAGGAGAGCAACCTGGCCCTGGGCCCGGACAGCATCCCGGCCAGAGGGGAGGTCACCGATGGATAGACGCCTTTTAGACTATCTCCCCCCGGTGCTCCGGGAGGTGCTGGAGTTTCAGACCATCAACGGAGCTAATGAGCCGGAAATCTCCCTGGCCTGGGATGCCATGGCCCTGGTGCTGGCCAATCAATTCCTTGAGGACGCCGATGAGGACGGCGTGGCCGTGTGGGAGCAAGAGCTGCGGCTCTTTCCAAAGGACACGGACACCCTGGAGGCCCGCAAGGCCCGCATCAAGGCCAAGTGGAATTTGGAATTGCCCTACACCCTGCGCTGGCTGAAAAACTGGCTGGCGGGCCTGTGCGGCCCGGACGGCCACTCTGTTTCTCTCCAGGACTACACCCTGGACATCCAGCTCGACTACACGGTCCTGCCGGAGGCGGACCGGCTGGCGGGGGAAATCCTTGACATGCTGCTGACGGTCCGCCCGGAGAACATCCACATTTTGATGACCGCCCTTTTGCAGTCTACCGGCGGCGTCCGGCTGGGGGCCTACACGGAGCGCTCCCTGCACATGGACCTGTGGCCCCTGCTGACCAATGAGCTGGAGAGCACCGGCGGCGTCATCGGAGCCGGGCCTCTGGAGTATCGTGCAACCCTTGAAATTTATCCATACGAACAGGAGGAAAGCGGAAATGCCTGACCAGGAAAGAAAGTACGGCACCAGGATAACCACGGCGGGGTCCACCCTCATCACCAACTGCATTTTGGCGGGGACCAAGCTGAAAATCACCCAGGCCGCCGCCGGTGACGGCGGGGGCAGCTACTACCTGCCCAGCACGGAACAGACGGAGCTTGTGAGGGAGCTGTGGCGGGGGCCCATCGTGTCCGCCGAGCAAAACGCCTCTGTCCCCAACATGATGGATGTGAAAATCATCATTGATGACAGTGTGGGCAACTTCATTGTCCGTGAAATGGGCCTCTTTGATGAGGACGGCACCCTCATTGCCATCTGCAACACCCCGGACACGGAAAAGGTGGCCATCTCCACCGGCGTGGACGGGCGGCTCACCATGCTCATGCACATTGTTGTGGTGGACAGCTCCGTGCTGGAGTTTACCATCACCCCGTCCCTGGACACGGTGAGCCCGGAGGACCTGGAGGAGGCCATTGCCGAACACAACACGGACCCGGCCAGCCACCCGGACATCCGGCAGGACATCACGGACGCCGTGGATGACCACAACACCGATGAAACCTCCCACCCGGACATCCGTGTGGACCTCAGCGGCCTGGACAGCCGCCTCTCCGTGCTGGAGCTGAAATATGGCACCAATGTCACCGGCAACAGCTTTGAGGTGACCTTTGGGACCCTCACCGGCGTGGTGGTCACCGGCGTCTGGAATGAAACCTATGCGAGGATTGAGTTTTAATGCCAAGCTATGACATCATCCCTCTTGCCTCCGATCTGCTGGACTACACCATCCAGCGGGTCAAGCAGAAAGAGGCAGAATACAAGCCGGTCAAGGCCTACATCATGGTGGGTGACCAGCTTGTGGAAAAGCTCCTCTATGACAAGGTGAAAGATGACGGAAAGCCTCACTTTCCCAAAAGCCAAACTTTCCACCTGTGCGCCGAGCTCCAGGACTGCGCCGTCCGCATCCTCAAGGGCTGTGAGGCCGCCAATGGCCGCTATTTTGAAACCGAGTATGAGGAGCGGCTCAAGGACCTGGACGGCGTGCTCATCGAGTGCCAGACCATGGAGCAGCTCATCAACCTCAGCTATGGCCGCAAGTACATCACCGGCGACCAATGCCACTATTGGGCGGAGCTGGTGCGCCCGGTCCGTCAAAAGGCTTTCAACTGGAGGAAATCAGACGGCAACCGTGCCGCCGCCCTCCGGGAGGCCAAGGCGGCCCAGGAGCTTGCCAAGATGGGGCAAATGGCCCTGCAAATTGCGGAGGCCCTGCGGCCTCAGTAAACGGATACAACGGCCACCAAGGCCGTGTATTTGGGTGTGACCTGTTTATTTACCTCTACCTCCCCGAACACGAACAACACCAACAACGCCTGGAGGCTGAACTCCAATGGCAATATCAACAACAACAACTGCAACAACTCCAACGGGTCCCGCCCCGCTCTGATGGTAAGGTCCGACCGAGTAGGCCCAAAGCCGAAAGCAGCGCCATCCATCACATCAAAGGAGGTCACATCCAGCCTTGACACCAAGGCAAATACATTGCGCTGATGCACCCCACCGCACACCGAGGCGGCGGGGTGCTGCTGGTCCTGTCCCTGCGGCACCTACACGGCGCACAAGGAGAGGGAGGCCCGCCGCCGGGATGACAGGGGGCCGCCCGCATGTTTACAGGGGTGCAAAGACCCGTGCTGAAATTCTCTGAGATATGCACCTTTTCGGTGCTCTACAAAGCCTACCTGGCGGCCAGACGGGGCAAGCGCTCCAGGGCCGCCACCGCCAACTATGAGGTCCACCTGCTGGCCAACATCGTCAACCTTGTCTACATCCTGCAAACCAAAATCTACCGGCCCGGACTGTTCCGTGTGTTCTATGTCTACGAGCCCAAAAAGAGATTGGTGCAGGCCCCGGCCTTTGTTGACAAAGTGGTCCAGCACGCATTGGTGGACAACCTCATCTATGAGCGCATCACCAACAGTTTCATTCTGGATAACTACGCATCGCAGAAAGGCAAAGGGCTCCACTTCGGTCTGGACCGGCTGCGTGGATTTTTCACGGAATACTGGAACAAATACCGCACGGCGGAGGGCTGGGTCCTCAAGGCAGATGTGCGGCATTTCTTTGCGTCCATCGACCACGACAAGCTCAAGGAAAAGCTCAAAAAGCTGGACCTTGAGCCCATCGTTTTTGACCTGCTGTGTACCTACATAGACAGCACGGACGGCCTGCCGCTGGGCTACCAGACCAGCCAGCTTTTTGCCATGCTGTTCCTGGATGAGTTTGACCACTTCGTCAAGGAAAAGCTCCGCATCCGCTGGTATGGCAGGTACATGGATGACTTTTTCCTCATCCACCCAGACAAGGACTATTTGCAATTCTGCCTCAAGGAAATCCGGGCCTTTATGGCCAGCCTGGGGCTGGAGCTCAATGAGAAAACCCAGATTTTCCCCATCCGTAACGGGATTGATTTTCTGGGCTTTCACACCTATCTGACCGAGGAGGGCAAGGTCATCCGCAAGCTGCGGCACAGCAGTATCAAGCGTATGCGCTCCAAGCTCCGCCGGTGGGAGCAGGACTATCCGGCGGGCCTTGTGACCCGTGAGAAAATCCTGCAAAGCTGGCAGGCCTGGAACGCCCACGCCGCTCACGGCAACACCTGGTCCCTGCGCCAGCAGGTGCGGGACCGTGTGCAAAACATTCTAAAGGAGGAAATCTAATGGCCACAACTACCCTGGGCAACAAGTCCACCGGCAGCATTATCAAGCTGAAAGAAAACGGCACGCTGGTGGACTTCTATGCTGCCAAGCACGACTATGAAAGCGGCCTCAACGGGGCCGGGAGGACGCTGGTGGTCCGCAAGGACACCTATGATGACCGAGTGTGGGACAGCGGCAATGTGAACGCCTACGCCAGCAGCGACCTGGATAGCTGGTTTAACAGCACCTACAAAAACATGCTGGACGCCGACATCCGCTCCCTCATCGGCACCACCAAAATCCGCTACACCCCCGGCAACGGCAACTGGACGGTGGGCACCCTGGAGCGGGCCATCTTTGCCCTGTCCCTCACTGAGCTGGGGCAATCCCACACCTATGCCAACACGGAGGGCTCCGCCCTGCCCATTGCGTCCACCCTGCGGATTGCCTACCGCAACGGGAGCGCCACCACCCAATGGACCCGCTCCCCGAGCACGGGCAACGCCGGCGTCGCCTGGGTGCTGGGCTCCGATGGCGATGTCAACGGCGGCAGCTGCAACGACTCCTACGGGTCCCGCCCCGCTTTCACTCTCCCCTCCTCCCTCTATGTGAGCGATGACGGCTCTGTGTTTCAGAACACCGCCCCCTCTACGCCCGCCAGCATCTCCGTCCCCAGCAGTATTGACGGCGGCAGCACCATCACCGTGAGCTGGGGCACCTCCACGGATGCAGAGGGCAACCTTGAGGGCTACATTGTCGAGCGCCAGACGGACGGCGGCTCCTGGTCCCAAATCTATCAGGGCACCGCCACCAGCACCACCAACTCCGTGGCCTTTGGCACCAACACCGTGGCCTACCGGGTCAAGGCCTATGACGCCGCCGGACTTGAGAGCGGCTGGAAAACCAGCAGCACGGTGACGGTGACCAACAACCGGGCCCCCGGCGCTCCCGGCAGTCTGACCGTCCCCGCTGTTGTCCGTGGCGGCAGTAACCTGGCCATCTCCTGGACGGCGGCCTCTGACAGTGACGGCAACCTCAGCGGCTATGAACTGGAGCGGCAGGTGGACGGCGGCTCCTGGACACAAATCTATAAGGGCTCCGCCCTGGCCTACACCGACACCATCACCGCCGGGTGGAACACTGTGGCCTACCGTGTACGCTCCTATGACAGCTACAACGCCACCAGCACCTATGTGACCAGCGAAACCCGGACGGTGGACAACAACGCCATCCCGGTCATCACCAGCTCCACGACCTCCGGCACCGATCTGGGGACCAAGGAGGACGGCTTTGACCTGACCTACACGGTGACGGACGCTGACAGCGACACCGTGACGGTGAAAGAATACCTGGACAATGTGCTCAAGCGGACCTACACCGCCACCCTGGGGCAGAGCAACACGGTCCAGTGTGTCACCGCCGCCAACTGGCAGAAAGTCCTCAACGGTGCCCACACCATCAAGGTGGTGGCCAATGACGGCAAGGCGGACAGCACCCCCTACACCGTGACCTTTACCAAGGCGGTCTATGAGGCCTCCATCACGATGGCAGAGCCCATTGACGCCGATGACACCATCACCGTCATGGTGCTCAACATCCTGGGCTCCATCCCCGGTGATGCAGACCTGGAGGTCCTGGTGACCAACAACGCCCTGGATGATGAGCCGGTCTGGGAGGACGCCACCGCCGACATTAAGAACGGCAACAACCACATTTTCACCAACAAGACCGCCACCAACGGCTTTGCGTTTAACTTTAAGTTGACCGTGAGCCGGGGGAGCAGCAACACCGGCGGCTACATCACTAACATCGGAGGTGCTTTTCAGTAATGGGCGTGAAAGTGAACAAGGTGAGCCTCAAGGACCTGCACAACCGGCAGAAATCCATTGAGGAGCTGACCCAAGAAAATGAGGAGCTGCGGCAAAAGGTGACAGCGGCGGAAACTCAGCTGACTGACACCCAGCTTGCGCTCTGTGAAGTCTATGAGCTGATTTTGGGAGGTGTGTAAGACATGGCAAAGGTCTATGCCGATCTAATCAAAAAGGGCCTCAAGACCCTGGATGATGTCCCGGCTCAGCTCCGGGATGATGTGGAGGCTTTGCTTGCGGAGAACAGCCATGTGTAAGCTCCGTGAGTTATTGCTATATATCCTGTTGAGAAAGGAGGTGGAATGTATGGCCGTTGTGTACGCTACCCTCATCGTTAAGGGGCTCAAGACTATTGAGCAGGTGCCCAGCCTCATCAAGAGCCAGGTGGAGGAAATCCTGGTGGCTCTGGAGGTGGAGGTCTAAGTCCTCCAAACCAAGCGAAAAGGGGCTGTTGCAAAACAGCCCCTTTTCCATTTTGTAAAGGAGAAAGCCTACATGGTTATTGAACTTTCTTTGGGCGGCCTGCTCACTTTGCTGGGCATCCCCACGGCCATCACCTCCCTGGGGCTCTGGATACTCCAGCGCAAAATGGCCAAGCGGGAGGAAATCCGAGATAAGCGGGAGGCCGCCCGTGAGAAAAATGAGGTCCTGCTGATACAGAACACCAGGGCGGCCCTGGCGCTGGCTGAGGCCACCGCCGTGGCCGTCCAGCGCATCCCGGATGCACATTGCAACGGGGACATGCACGCCGCCCTTGAATACGCCCGCAAAGTCAAACATGCCCAAAAGGATTTTTTGACCGAGCAAGGCGTCAAGGCCATTTATTGAGGCCCGCCATGCGGCTGTTTTTCCTTGCCCTGCTGGGCATGGTGGAAATCCTCTGGCGGGACTGGAGAGGAGGGCATGAAAAATAGACACCTCAAAAAAGCTGCTCTGGGCCCATGTGACTATTTCTGTCCTGCTTTGCGTGGCCACCATCGTCACCAACTACCTGGGCTTTGATGTCACGGCCCTGGCAGGCCTGGCCGGGGCCTCCCTTTTGACCAACGGGGCCTGGGGCGGTTTCTATTTCTGGAAAGCCAAAAACGAAAACCGGGCCAAATATGCCCAGCGGTTTCTCAAGCAGTTTGCGGACAAGTACGGGGCGGATGTCGCTGTCCGTGTGGCGGAAATCGTGCTGAAAGACTGAGTAAAGGAGCGTTTTCAATGAGTAAAATGACCGCCAAGGCCTTTGTGGACAAGGCCGTGGACATCGCCAAGAACTACAAGACCTTGTATGTGATGGGGTGCTTTGGGGCCCCCCTCACCGGCTCCAATGTGAGCCGCTACTGCAACAACCACTCCTACAACAAGAACGCCACCCGCACCGCCATGATTAAGGCGGCGGCCAACCAGAGCCCGCCCGTTTTCGGCTTTGACTGCGTGTGCCTCATCAAGGGCATCCTCTGGGGCTGGGACGGGGACGCCTCCCGGACCTACGGCGGGGCGGGCTACGCCATCAACGGGGTGCCGGACATCGGCGCTGATACCATGATTACCAAATGCACCGGGGTGAGCACCACCGGCTGGGATGATATGGTCATCGGTGAGGCCGTCTGGATGTCCGGGCACATCGGCATCTACATCGGGGACGGCCTGGCGGTGGAGTGCAGCCCCAAGTGGGAGAACAAGGTGCAAATCACCGCCGTGGGCAACATCGGCTCCAAGGCGGGCTACAATACCCGCCGATGGACCAAGCACGGCAAGCTGCCCTATGTGGACTACACCGGGGCCTCTACCGGCGGCGGGTCCCAGGGCACCACCCAGCCCAGCAAGCCCTCTGAGGGCACCGTGGGGGCCTGTGTGGGCGACACTGTGACCTTTACCGGCAACAAGCATTATGTGAGCTCCAACGCCCTCAACGGCTCCGCCTGCAAGCCTGGCAAGGCCAAGGTCACCGCCATGGCCGGGAACGCCAAGCACCCCTACCACCTCATCAAGGTGCCCGGCGGCGGCTCCACCGTCTACGGCTGGGTGGACGCCGCTGACATCCAGGTGGAGGGCGGCATCACCGTGGGCTCCAAGGTCAAGGTCAACAAGGGGGCCAAGACCTACACCGGCGGCGGCCTGGCCTCTTTCGTCTACACCAACACCTACACCGTCATCCAGGTGGACGGTGACCGGGTGGTCATCGGCCAGAATGGCGTGGTGACTGCCGCCGTCAACAGCAAGGACCTCACCCTGGTGGGGTAACATAGAAAAGGGAGGATAAAATCATGGAAAGCATTTTTGACTGGTCCGTTATTCTCAGCATCGTGGGCGTCCTGGTGATTGTCACCAACATTGTGGTGCAGGTGCTCAAAAAGCTCACCTGGGACAAGCTGCCCACCAACATCCTGGCGGTGCTCATCGCCATGGCCCTCACCCTGGCGGCCTTTTTCGCCTACTGTGAAATCAAGGGCGTGGCCATTGTCTGGTACACGGTGGTGGGCGCTGTGGTCCTGGGCTTTTTCGTGGCCTATGCCGCAATGTTTGGCTTTGATAAACTGAAAGAGGCCATTGCCCAGCTTGACCAGAAAAAGACCGAATGACGCAAGAGAGCCGGAGAGGGTCACACCTCTCCGGCTCTTTTTTTATGCTCTTTTACAGGGTGTAGTCCTGGGTGGCCGCTCCGATCTGGGCGGCCAGCTCCCGGAGGACGCTGCCGGTTTTGGGCTCTGTGTACCAGAGCGCCAGCATCCGCTCCCCCTCCTGGGTGGTGTAGTGGAACACGGCAAACCACTTGACCGCCTTGCCATAGGCCGTGGTGGCCGTCGTGCCGTGATACCGGGCCATGAAATTGCGCTCCGGCATCATCTCCAGGCCTGTCACCTTTTCCAGCGGGAGGGTGGCCGCCGGGCCGTTTGTCTGCCGGAACACCAGCCCCGCCTCCGTCCGCTCCATGAAACAGGGGCCGTCCTGGGAAAAGCCCCGCAAGCCCTCATAGTGCATCATGCGGGCCCCCGCCGGGAGGTCCTTTTTCTTTCTGCCAAACATCTCAATGCCCTCCTGTTCAAGCGGCCCGCACCCAATACTTGAGGAGCTGGATGTATTCCTCAAGTGGGCGGTTTTCCGCCACCTCTGCGTTGTAAAGGCTGGTCATGTACTGCATCCATGTTTTCCGGCCCTGCAACTTGATTTTACCTAAATAGCCGTGTCGAGAACGCACGGAAAGCGCCTTGTCTGCCATGCGGGTGATATTCACCGCCGGGCTCTTTCTGGCCGCCACCAGGGCGGCCTCAAGCGCATCAAGGAAACGCTTTTCATCCTCCGTGAACAATGGCACCGCCTCCTTTGCACTTCCATTGTACGGTTTCACCGCCACTGTGTCAAGTATTGGAGCCTAAAGTGACAATGACAAGTCAAACGAGCACACTATAATTTACATTGTGGAGGTGATGCTGGTGATAGCAGAACGAATAAAAGAACTCCGGCAGGCACGGGGCTGGACCCAAGCAGACCTTGCCCGGCGGCTGAGTATAACCAGGAACGGCGTCAACTCCTGGGAGCAGGGACTTTCTACACCGTCCCCGGCATCCCTGGTGGACCTGGCCCGGCTGTTCTCTGTGTCCACGGACTACCTGCTGGGCGTGGAGCCCTTGAACACTGTGAATGTGACCGGCCTGGATGAGCGGGATGTGGCCATCCTTGCGGAGCTGGCAGACCGGCTGAGGCAACACAAGGCCGATGAATAAACAGGGGCCCGGAACAATCCGGGCCTCAAATTTTTTCTTGACACTATACAACTAAAGTAGTATAATGAGGGCACAACGGAGGTGAGCGTGATGGACACCAAGAAAAACAGCAAACTGCAAAATGCCCGCCTGGACGCCGGGCTCTCTCAATCCCAACTGGCCAGCGCTACCGGCCTAAATGTGCGGACGCTCCAATGCTATGAGCAGGGGGCCAAGGACCTCAACGGAGCCAAGCTGGCCACGCTCTTGAAACTCTGTCTTGCCCTTGACTGCAAGCTGGGGGACATCTTGACGGATGAGGAAACGGTCAAGCTGCTGGAGCAGTACACGGCGGCATAAACGGCAGATCGGAGCGGGGCGGAAACGCCCCGCTTTTCTTATTTCTGGAGGTGCAGCATGAACCACAAGGACGCCAAGCATTTCACCTGGGACCAACGCTTGACCCTGGAGCGGATGCTCAAAAAAGGATTTACCAAGGCCGCCATTGCCAGCGCTCTGGGCAAATGTGAGCGGTCCATCTACTATGAAATCAACCGGGGCCTCTGTGTCCAGCAGACCTCCGAATATGAGTTTATTGAGGTTTACTGCCCGGAGGTGGCGGAGCGGAAATACAAGGACTTTCTCAAGGACAAGGGCCGGGACCTCAAGATTGGCAAGGACCACGCCCTGGCCCGGCGGCTGGAGGAGCTGGTCATGGTCCAGGGCTTTGCCCCCGGAGCCGCCCTTGCGGAAATCCGAAACAACGGGGAAGTCTATGACACCGTGATATGTGAGAACACGCTCTATAATTACATCTACCGTGGGGATGTGTTCCTCCACCTCACCCCGGAGCACCTGCACAACAAGGGCCGCCGCCACTACGCCGCCAAGAGCAAGCGGCAGGCCGCCCGGAGCTCCAACGGCAAGAGCATTGAAAACCGCCCCCAGGAGGTCAAGGGCCGGGGCAGTTTTGGGCATTGGGAAATGGACAGTATCATGGGGTGCAAGGGCTCCAAAAAGGCCCTCCTGGTCCTCACCGAGCGCCGGACCCGTATGGGCATTGTGATGCTGCTGGAGGACCACACGGCGGCCAGCGTAGTCAAGGCCATCAACAGCCTGGAGCGCCGTTTTGGCAAGCTGTTCTATAAGCTGTTCAAGAGCATCACGGTGGACAATGGCTGTGAGTTTCAAGACTTCGAGGGCATCGAGGCCGCCCACCGGCGCAAGGGCAAGCGGACCATTGTGTTTTTCTGCCACCCATACAGCGCCTTTGAGCGGGGGTCCAATGAGAACATGAACAGACTGATTAGACGGTTTTTCCCCAAGGGCACCAGCTTTGACACCGTAAAGCCGGAGGAGGTGAGAGCGGCAGAGAGGTGGGTGAACAACTACCCCCGCAAGCTGCTGGGGTGGAAATCGGCGGCCATGCTCTTTGAGAAAGAGCTCCTGTCCGCTTGACGGCGCATAAAGCAAGCCAGCCGAATGGGCTTGACCCCATCCGGCTGGCTTGCCATGTTGTTTTGTTGTGAAATCGCCCAATAATGGTGCTTTTTATTTGTGCTGATTGCCGTTTTTTCTTGACTTATGCAAATTTCTATTGACTTTTAGCGTTTCTTCCGCCGCGGCAGGCCGCCCGTATCTCGGCCCCCAGTCCGAAGGGCCAGCCGGCGGCCAGACACACCGCCCCCATGCCCGCCCCGCCCAGGGCCAAAGCCAGCAGCTGCATCCCCTGCCCGGCGGACAGAAGGGGGGCCAGCGCCCGGCGCAGCCCCCAGCCCGCGGCCCCGGCGGCGGCCGCCGCCCCAAGAGGCCCTGCCAGCCAGCGGGCCAGGTCCACCCGGATGCCCGCCGCAGCCAGCAGCCGCCGGGTGTTGGCCGCGCAGGTGAACAGGCTGGACAGCAGGATCACCAGCAGGAACCCCCGCATCCCCTGCCGGGGCAGCAGCAGGACCACCGCCCCGATCCGCAGCATCGAGTCCCACACGCTGTACCGGAAAGCCGCCCGCTGCTCCCCGATCCCCTTCATGGCGTTGTCCACCATGCTTTCCAGGTAGAGCAGGGGCAGGGCCGGGGCCAGGATCTCCAAATAGGCCCCCGCCTCCCGGCTGCCGTACAGCACAAGGCCCAAAGGCTGTCCCCACACCCAGAACACCATCCCCACAAAGGCCGAAAAATAGACGGTCAGACGCAGCATCCTCCGCAGCAGGCTTGTCAGGCGGGACCGGTTTGCCCGGATATGGGCCCGGGTGATCTCGGGCATCAGCAACACCCCCAGGCTGCCCAGCAGCCCAAAGGGGAAGTTGACCAGCGGCAGGGCCATCCCTTTCAGGGTGCCGTACTGGGCCAGGGCTGTGCTGCGCTGTCCCAGGTAGACCGCCAGGCAGGCGGGCACCAGCATATTCTCGGCGGTGTGCAGGGCGCTGGCCAGGCACCGGCCTCCCTCCACCGGCCAGAGGATCTCCCAGATGCGGCGGGCTGCGGCCTGTGGAGGCTGCGCCCGGTCATGGCCAAAGGCTTCCGGGGCGGCGCGCCGGCAGAATACGGCCATCAGGGCGGCCGACAGGGCCTCCCCTGCCGCCGTGGCCCCCAGCACCACCGCGCACCGGGTCCCCACGTCCAGCCCTTCGGTGGCCTCCAGGGCGGCCACCATCACCCCGATGCGGAACGCCTGTTCGGCCAGCTGGCTGGCGACGTTGGGTCCTACCTGCCCACGGGCGATAAAAAAGCCGCGCAGCACCGACGCCACCGCCATAAAGGGCATCCCCAGGGCGGCCGCACGCAGGGCCCGGGCCCCGCGCACATCCCCCAGCCACCACCGGGCCGCCGGGCCGGCCAGGCACCACTGCCCCGCCATGGCCGCCAGTCCCAGCGCCAGGGCCACACCGCACAGCCGGGCCAGCATCCCGCGGGCCCGGGGGCGGCTGCAGGCCAGCTCCTCGGCCATCAGCCGGGTGGAGGCCACCGACACGCCCGACGTAGCCAGGGTGACGAACAGCGAATAGACCGCCAGCACCAGCTGGTACAGCCCCATCCCCTCGCCTCCCAGGGCGTTGGCCAGATAGATCCGCAGCCCCATGCCCGCCAGCCGCAAGGCCACGTCGGACACGGTCAGCAGGGCCGCATTTTTGAGATAACTCTGCCGCACGGCGCATCCCTCCTTCCCGATAACGTATGCCCGCTCCGGCCCGGGTATGCCCCGCCTTGTATCTCGCCCGGGTTTGTGCTATTATAATGTGGCAAGCCATCATACCAAATTGAACAGGAGGTAGCGCCCACCATCTGCGGGCGCATGAGAGAATGAGCCAAGAATGCACCCATGATTGTTCCAGCTGCGGGGCGGACTGCCCTTCCCGGCAGCAGGCGCCCCAGCATGAGGCGCCCAACCCCAACAGCAGCGTCAAAAAGGTCATCGGCGTGGTGTCCGGCAAGGGCGGCGTCGGCAAGAGCATGACCAGTGCCCTGCTGGCCTGCGCCATGCGCCGCCGCGGCTACCGCTGCGGTATCCTGGACGCCGACATCACCGGCCCGTCCATCCCCAAGCTGTTTGGCATCCATGGCCGGGCCATGGCCGACAGCCAGGGCTGCTGGCCCATCCAGAGCCGGATGGGCATCGACGTCATGAGCATCAACCTGCTGGTCGAGAACGAGGAAGACCCTGTGGTCTGGCGCGGCCCGGTCATTGCCGGGGCGGTCAAGCAGTTCTGGACCGACGTGGTCTGGAAGGACGTCGATTTCCTCTTTGTGGATATGCCCCCGGGCACCGGCGACGTGCCCCTGACCGTTTTCCAGAGCCTGCCGGTGGACGGCATCATCGTGGTGGCCAGCCCCCAGGAACTGGTCAGCATGATCGTGGCCAAGGCGGTCAACATGGCCCAGATGATGAACATTCCCATTCTGGGCATCGTGGAAAACATGAGCTACCTGGTCTGCCCCGACTGCGGCAAACACATCTCCCTGTTCGGGGACAGCCATGTGGATGAGATCGCCGCCAAGCATGGCCTGAAGGTCCTGTCCAAAATGCCCATCGATCCCCAGCTGGCCCAGCTGGCGGACGCAGGCCGGATCGAGGCCTACGGCGGCCAGGTCCTGGAAGGCGCCGCCGACGCAGTGGAAAGCCTGCTCAAGTAAAGCCGCCTCACGGAAAGGAGGGTCCCTATGGACTACCAAAGCATAAACGCCCGGGCTGTTGACCGCTGGGTGGAGACCGGCTGGGAATGGGGCATCCCCATCACCCACCAGCAGTTCGCCGACGCGCTGGAAGGCCGTTGGGACCTGCTTTTGACCCCCACCAAACCGGTCCCTCACGACTGGTTCGGCGACCTGCGGGGCAAAAAGGTGCTGGGCCTTGCCAGCGGCGGAGGCCAGCAGATCCCCATTCTGACGGCGCTGGGGGCCGAGTGCACCGTACTGGACTACTCCGAAAAGCAGCTGGAAAGCGAGCGGATGGTGGCCCGGCGGGAGGGCTATGCGGTCCAAATCGTGCGGGCCGATATGACAAAGCCCCTCCCCTTTCCGGATGACAGCTTCGATCTGATCTTCCATCCCGTCTCCAACTGCTATGTGGAGAAGGTGGAGCCCATTTTCCGGGAGTGCTACCGGGTGCTCAAGCCCGGCGGGGCGCTGCTGGGGGGCTACGACAACGGTTTCGGCTACACGGTGGACGAGGCCGAGGAGCGGGTGGTCAACAGCCTCCCCTTCAATCCCCTGAAAAACCCCGACCAGATGCGTGAGCTGCAGGAAAACGACGGCGGCGTCCAGTTCTCCCACACCATGGAGGAGCAGCTGGGCGGCCAGCTGGCCGCGGGCTTCTGCCTTGCCGCCCTCTACGAGGACACCAACGGCGCCGGCCGCCTGCATGAAATGGGCATCCCCTGTTTCATCGCCGTGCGGGCCGTCAAGCCCCTGTGACCGCGCCGGCTTTCCAACTTCCCGTCTTCTTTACATTGTGAAGAAGCTGTCAGACTGCCAAAAAAGTCCTGTCCAGCCGACATGTGCGGATGGACAGGACACATACAGGGAAATTTAGCGCTGAGAGTGTGCGAGCCGCTTTGCGGCGAGTGCGCGGTTCAGCGCTAAATTTTGTCCCCAGGGGGATACCAGGGGGAAGGAATTTCTGACCCGCGGCTGCGGGCAGAAATGGGTTCCCCCTGGAGCGTGTCGCTTTCGCGACACGCTCCAGTCTGCTTTACATTGTGAAGCAGACTTTTCTTTTTGGGTTCCATTTTTGCTTTTGTGAAGTGCTTTTGCATTTTATTCTGTTTTTTTAATCCGGGAGGCAGATTTTCTATTGAAAACTTTTTCCAAATGCTTTATAATAATAAAGTACCTTGCAAGAGGGAACGGCCAGCTTTCACGCAAAGTCTGGTGTAAGAATCGGGGATGCAACGCACAAGGACGTGCACAGGGCAGCTTCTGTCAAGTGCACAGGAGCTGCGTTTTGTATGCCCTGCATCTGGGAAAGGAGAGCAAATGCAATGCTGACGAATGAATACCTGAAGCGGGTCTATGAGGGCCTGGCACAGCGCAACGCCCACGAGCCTGAGTTTTTGCAGGCGGTCATCGAGGTGCTGGAGAGCATCCAGCCCCTGGTGGAAAAGCACCCCGAATACGAGAAGGCCGGCCTGATTGAGCGGCTGGTGGAGCCCGAGCGGATCATCACCTTCCGTGTGCCCTGGGTGGACGACCAGGGCAAGGTGCAGGTCAACCGCGGTTACCGCGTGCAGTTCAACAGCGCCATCGGCCCCTACAAGGGCGGCCTGCGGTTCCATCCCTCGGTCAACCAGAGCATCCTGAAATTCCTGGGCTTTGAGCAGATCTTCAAGAACAGCCTGACCACCCTGCCCATGGGCGGCGGCAAGGGCGGTTCCGACTTTGACCCCAAGGGCAAGAGCGATATGGAAGTCATGCGGTTCTGCCAGAGCTTCATGACCGAGCTGTACCGCCACATCGGCCAGTTCACCGACTGCCCCGCCGGCGACATCGGCGTAGGCGGCCGCGAGGTCGGCTATATGTTCGGCCAGTACAAGCGCCTGACCAACAGCTTCCAGGGCGGCATGATCACCGGCAAGGGCCTGACCTTCGGCGGCAGCCTGGTGCGCACCGAGGCCACCGGCTACGGCCTGTGCTACTTCACCGCCGAGGCCCTCAAGTGCATGCGCAACGACAGCTTTGCCGGCAAGACGGTGGTCATCTCCGGCTCGGGCAACGTGGCCATCTACGCCTGCGAAAAGGCCACCCAGCTGGGCGGCAAGGTGGTCACCATGAGCGACTCCAACGGCTACGTCTACGACCCCAACGGCATCGACCTGGCTTACGTCAAGGATCTGAAGGAGGTCCGCCGCGGCCGCATCAAGGAGTACGCCGAGACCCACCCCGGCGCCACCTATGTGGCCGACTGCACCCGCATCTGGGAGACCCCCTGCGACATCGCGCTGCCCTGCGCCACCCAGAACGAGATCAACAAGGCATCCGCTGAGATCCTGGTGAAGAACGGCTGCACCGTGGTGTGCGAGGGCGCCAATATGCCCAGCACCCCCGAGGCCATCGAGGTCTATCTGTCCAACGGCGTGCTGTACGGACCCGCCAAGGCCACCAACGCCGGCGGCGTGACCACCTCCGGTCTGGAGATGAGCCAGAACAGCGAGCGTCTGAGCTGGTCCTTTGAGGAAGTGGACGCCAAGCTGAAGGGCATCATGGAGGGCATCTTCCACGCCAGCTACGACGCTTCCAAGGAAGTGGGCCAGGAGGGCAACCTGATGGTGGGCGCCAACTGCGCCGGCTTCCTGAAGGTGGCTGCCGCCATGCTGGCCCAGGGCATCACCTACTAAGTCTGTCCCCGCATCCAGAACGCCCCCGGCTTTCTCCCAGCGAGAAGGCCGGGGGTTTTTGTGTCAAAAGCGGCCCCTGTCTCTGCCTGTACAGAGCCGGGGGCCGCTTCGTTTTGGGTGTTTGGAAAGGTATAC